>CADCTW010000009.1 GCA_902805735.1 uncultured Gemmatimonadota bacterium
TGCTCCTCCGCAGACTCGCCCTCGCCGCCGCGGCCGTCGTCCTGGCCGCCATCCCCGCCGCCGCGCAGGGGAAGACGACGGTGATCCTCGTCCGCCACGCGGAGAAGGCGCTGGAGGGCGGGAGCGATCCCGCGCTCAGCGAAGCGGGCCAGGCCCGCGCCCGCGCACTGGCCGCCGAGCTTGCGGACGACAGCGTGGCCGCCGTGCTCGTGACCCGCTTCGTGCGCACGCAGCAGACGGCCGCGCCGCTCGGCATCGCGCCGCGGGTGGTCCCGGTCGAGGGCGCGGTGGAGGCGCACGCCGCCGCCGTGCGCGCCGCCGTCCTGGCCCACGCCGGCCACAAGGTCCTGGTCGTGGGCCACAGCAACACGGTCCCCGCCCTGGTCGCCGCCCTCGGCGGCCCCGCCGGGATCACCATCGCCGACACCGAGTACGCCAACCTCTTCACGGTCGTCCTCGAAGACGGCAAGCCCCCCGTCTTCACCCGCGCCTGCTACGGCGCCGCCGACCCCTCCGGCCCCTGCGCCGCGAAGTAGTCTCTGTGCCTCTGTGTCTCTGTGTGAGGCTTCAGTTCTCGAAGTCGCACCAGCGCACCAGCTCCCGCAGCGGCGGCCGCCCGTCGTGGTGCCAGCTCTGCGGGGGCCAGGCCATCTTCCCCAAAGGCGTGACGCGCGCCACGCCGATGCGGGCCAGCGCGGCAGCCAGCATCCGCGCCTCGTCCGGCGCCGCGTCCACCCCCACCGTCTGCAGGTAGGGGCCGAAGCGCTCCACCAGTGCCGGGACCTCGGCCAGCGACGCCACGGGCTTCACCCGCACCACGCGGTTGAGGCACGAGGCCGTGAACGCCGGGTCCGGCTCGTGAATCACTGTCCACGCGGTGCCCTCGCGCGAGGCGTGCAGCTCGGTGCCGCCGCCCCCCGCCTGCGCGAACTCCGCCACCGCCCGCAGCTGCCGGATGGACGACGACTCGCGCGGGGCCAGCGTGCCCCGCGGAAGCTCGCGCTCCACCGCTTCCATCTCCCGCCCCAGCAGCGCCGCCCACTCGCGCGGCGATACCGCGCCCCCCTCCTCCACGTAGAACAGGTGGGGCGAAACGCACCCCTGCTGGTCGAAGGTGGACGCGTCCAGCGCCGCGCCCCTGGCGGCCGCCGCGGGGTCCGCCGCGCCGTGCCCCACCACGCCGAAGGAGATCTTGGGGCCGTAGCCCAGGAAGAGGGTGCCGCGCGGGGTGCGCTCGCGCACGGCCGCCACCGCCTCGGCGCCGCCGTACACCACCACGGCGTCGGCGGGCTCCAGGGCGGTGCGCTCCATCTCGTCGTCGCCGCCGGGCCAGTAGGTCACGGCCAGGCACGCGCCCAGCCCCGCGTCCGCCTCCGCCACCCCGCGCGCGAACAGGGCGGGGAGGAGCGGCTCGCCCACCGCCGTCTTCCCCAGCGCCGCGGACTTGAGGAGCAGGCAGCGGATGAGCGCCGTGACCGCCACGCCGGGCACGTTGCCGCTGAACACGTTGGCCACCAGCCGCGGCCCCACGGCCATCCGCTCCCCCCCGCCGCGCTGGGCGGGGTGGAAGCCGTCCAGCACGCGCGGGTCCCCGAACTCGGAGCGCAGCAGCTCGCGCAGGGGAGCCGCGCGCCAGTCCGCCGCCATGCGGTCCAGCACCAGGCGGATCATGGGGGGCGAATAGTTGGTCATGGCCGGCAGCGCGCGCTCGGCCGTCTGGCGGAGCGGGTCCGCGGGGTCCAGCAGGCGCCCCGCCACGTGGTCCACCACCTCCACGATGGAGGCCACGGAGCGCCCGGCGAGGTACTCCTCGCGCGCGGCCGCCAGCGCCTGCACCTGCTCTCTCAGCAGCGCCGCCGTCAGCCGGGGGATGCGCACCTCGAACGCATCCGCCCCCCTCCCGTACGACCAGGTGGTGGTGGGCGGATGCCCCAGCGCCGGAAGGTGAAACGCGTCGATCAAGGAACCGCCGGGAACAGGAAATAAAGATCAGTACGCGCGGGGCCCTCACCCCCCGACCCGCGCGTCCGCGGTGCCGTGGACGCGCCGGTACCCCTTGCCGCGCAGACACCAAAGATGCGCCCCCTCTCCCGTTATCGGGAGAGGGGGTCGGGGGGTGAGGGCCTTTCGGCGGCGCTCGACACCTGCCTGCCGCCCTCGAAGTAGTCCCCTCTCCCAGGGCAGTGTCTGGGAGAGGGTGGCAGCTGTAAGCTGCCGGGTGAGGGCCCCCTCACCGGAACCGCCCCACCAGCGACGCGATCCACAGCACGATCCCCACCGCCAGCAGCCCCAGGATCAGCCCGCGCGGCGGGCGGCGGGCGGCGCCGGGGCGCGCGGTGAAGGCCAGCAGCCCGGCCACCATCGCGAAGATCACGTCCACCACGGCGTTCAGCACGCGGCCCTGCTGGAGCTGCATCACCCCCAGCACCAGGAGGAAGGCCGCGATCAGCGCGCGCGGGATCATGGCGCGCTCCGGCGGAAAGAGCTCACAGGAAGTCCCAGAACGAAGGGTTCGCCTCGAAGATCAGCTCCCACTGGCCGCCGGGCCCCAGCCCCCGCGCCACGTCGAAGCGAACGATGTCGTACAACAGCCCCACCCCCGCGCCCAGCGACGCACGCGGATCGCCCGTGGGCACCGCGCCCCACGCGGCCAGGGGGAAGCGCCCGTCGCCGCCGGTGCCCGCCCAGCCGGCGCTCGCGAACGCGCGCCCGCGCAGCCACGGCCCCGCCACGTCCGCCGACCCCTGCACCCGCGCCAGCGCGAACCGGTCCCCGCCGAACGCGCGGAAGGGGAAGCCGGGAATGGTGCCCCGCCCGCCCACCAGGAACAGCGCCTGGCGCGGCAGCTCGCCCAGCGCGGCCCCGGCCGAGGTGGAGGCTTCCAGCTCGGCGCGCGCGGGGCTCCAGCGGCGCACGTACCCCAGCTCCACGCGGGGCCGCAGGAAGGTGCGCGTGCCCGTGACGGTGAAGGTGGGGTGGGTCTCGTCCGGCTCGTCGCCCCGCAACACGCCGCCGTCCGCGCCCGCCGAGGCGGACCAGCCGCGCGCCACCCCGCTGGGCGCCGCCCGCGTGAAGAAAAGGGAGCCGCCCAGCATCGTCCCCTCGTCCACCGGGCGCACGGGGCGCAGCGCGCCGCCCAGCGAGTAGGTGGACTCCAGCGCCGCGCTCTCGTGCACCTCGCCGCGCAGGCGCAGCGTGCCCGTCCAGGCGCCGAGCGCGCGCTCGCCCCACCCCTCCACCCCGCCGGCGTAGAAGGGGTCGGTGTAGTCGCGCCCCGCCACCAGCGCGCTCAGCGAGTTGACGGCGCCGGAGACCACGGGGCCCACGCCCACGTCGCGCGGCTCGTTCACGAAGCCGCGCGCGCCCAGCCGGTAGCCGGGGTGCGTGACCGTCGCCGCGGCCTCGGCCACGGGGTGCATGGGGCCGAACGCCCACCCGCCCCGCGCCTCCAGCCGCAGCGTCTCGCGCGGGTGAAGCTGCGTGCCGAAGCCGGCCACGACCCCTTCAGCCCGGTTGTAGCGCAGCACCGAAGACGCCGCCGGCACGTTGGCCCGCAGCGAGGGAAGGCCGCTCAGCATCCGCCCGCGGATCAGCTCGGCCGCCTGGCGCCGCACGTCGGCCAGCTCGGTGGTGGGGCCGATCCCCTCTTCCCTGAGCTCCGCGTCGATGGGCTGCTCGAAGCCGAAGCGCTCGCGCTGCGACTCGGGCACGGAGACCACGCGCGGCCCGTAGAACAGCACCGGCGAGAGCCCCTGGTTGAAGCGGTAGTTGGAGATCCGCATCGTCCCGCGGATCATCCCGCCCACGGGAAAGCCCAGCTCGGGGAGCTGGCGCCGCAGCTCCACCTGCTGCCGGTGCGGGAGCCAGAAGCGCCCCTTGTACAGCGCGTTCTCCAGCGAGGCGTTGATGTAGTCGAGCTGCCGGTCCACGTACGCGGCCGAGGTGAAGGTGAACGACATCCGCACGATGTCGCCCCCGCGCCGGTCCACGAACACCGAGCCGATCATGGCCGGCCGGCTGGGGTCCCGGGGCCGCACCTGCACCTCGTACACGCGCACCGGCTCGGTGGAGCCGGGCGTGCGGATGGCCAGCGAGTCGTTGAGCCGGTAGTCGTACGTGGCCGGCCCCGCGCCCGCCGCCGGGTGCAGCACGTCCCGCACCTCGTCGCCGTCGCCGTAGCGGATCAGGTCGCCGAAGTTGTCCTGCACCACCGTCAGGTGGTCTTCGTGGTAGCGGATGTTGGTGGGAAGGTTCTTGGCGTCGCGCAGCCCCACGATGCGCTGCTTGGCCAGGTTGGGCGCCTTCCACATCACGTCCAGCGCCACCTGGTCCGTCTTCACCAGCGACCTTTCGGAGGTGCCGGGGCGGTCCAGGTAGAAGTAGATGAAGCCGCGGGCGTCGGCCTGGTAGTCCAGCATCCCCGTGTCCGCCAGCGCCTGCGAGCGGCGGTCGCGCGCGCGGGCGATCAGCTCCAGCGCGCGCGGCGAGTTCCACCCTTCCGCGGCGGGGGCCTGCGCGCGTGCCGGCGCCGCCGCGAGGGCCAGCGCCAGGCCCGCGAAGATGCGATGCTTCATCTACTTTCCGTGCCTCGGTGTTGGACCCGCCGTTCCTAGAAGGCGCAGGAGCCTTCGCGCAGCGAGATGTCCAGCGTCCCCGGGATGGTCGCGGCGAACCCGCTCTCGTCCACCCCCGCGGCCCGCGCGTAGTCGCGGCGCGACACGGAGTAGGTGCGCACGCCGGCGGTGGAGAGGCGCCTGGGCCCGGTCTGGAATCTAAGCCGCGCGTCGGCGGGCAGCAGCAGCTCGGAGGGCACCTGGCCGCGGTTGTCCTCGTCCGTGTAGAAGCGCAGGAGCACCTCGTCGCCGCCCGTGAACGACACGGTGCTGCGGAGGTCCTGGCTGGCCGCGTCGCTGCGCGTGTAGGCGAGCTGGTACTCCGGGCGGTCGGCGAACAGCGTGAGCGTCGGCTCCAGCTTGCCCGCGGGCGGCGTGGTGTCCACCACGCGCTCCAGCAGGTTGGCCGCCGGGAAGGCCGTGTTCTGCGGGACGAAGCGCAGCGTGCACAGGCGGTACACCGCGGCCACGTCCTGCGTGGTCAGGCGGGTCGATCCCGTACCGCCGTCGCCGCACGCGGCGGCGCCGAACAGGGTGGAGAGGGCAAGGAGCCGGACGACGGTGGATCGCATGGCGGTACCTCCAGAAGGGTCGAGGATCGGAGCGAGTGCCCATGTACCCGCACGGGTGCCCCGGGTTTCACCGGATCGGAAACAGGCGGCGCTCACCCGCCGCGCAGCACCACCAGGAACACGTCGTAAAGCGCGTGCGTCCACGCCGCGATCCCGAAGCCGCGCAACAGGAACAGCCCGCTGAACGCCAGCCCCGCCACGAAGCGGAAGACGAAGCTCTGCAGCTCCAGCGGGTACGCGTAGGGGCCGATGTAGTGGAACGCGGAGAAGAGGAACGCCGCCAGCAGCGCCGCCGCGAGCCCCGCGTTCTTTTTCCTCATCCCCACCCCCGCGAACAGCGCCGCCAGCCCGCCCACGAGCAGCACGCGGAAGAGGAGCTCCTCGTACAGCCCGGCCCCCAGCGACAGCACCACCTGGTCGCGCACGGGGAGCGTCGCCACCCCTCCGTCCGCCGCCAGCCGCGCGCCCACCAGCCACTGCGTCACCGTCCCCACCGCCGCGCCGAAGAGGACGGCGTAGGCCGCGCTCTCCGCCAGCATCGCCCCGAAAAGGGGGGCGCGCAGCGGCACCCGCTCCCGCCGCCGCTCCAGCGCGATCAGCACCGCCCCCGCCACCACCAGCAGCGCGGCGAAGGCGGCCGTGCCGTGCACCCCGCCCGCCCGCAGCGCCGCGCGCAGGAGCACGTCCGCGCCGTTGCGCATCCCCGACTGCGGGCCGGCGATGCTCCACGCCCCCACCTCGTACAGCAGCAGGAGGGGGAGGACGAAGAGGAGCGAATAGCTGTGCTTGCGGGTGATCCGGAAGTAGTTGCGCATGATGGAGGAAAGGTAGCGGACGGATGGGTGCGGCGCATGGCCCCTCGCTTGCGGCCCGCGGGGGAGTTATCGTGCCCGGGGCGCCTGCATGGTACTAACGGCGCGCAGGGCCAAAGGTTTCCCGCACACGGAGCGACCCGGGTGAGCCGAGCGACGAGGTGGATGGTGGCGGGGCTTCTCCCGCTGGCGGGGTGCAGCGTCTTCGGCGGGGGCGAGCCCGCCGTCACGCCGCAGGTGATCGCTGAGCGCGCAGCGGCGGAAACGCGCATCCGGCGGGAGGTTGAAGCGCGGCTGGCGGCCGAGCCCTCGGTGGGCGCCGGCCGCGTGCGCGTGGTGGTGCAGGGGAGCGAGGTGCAGCTTCACGGCTCCGTGGCCGGCTTCGGCGCCCACCGCTGCGCCGAGGCCAACGCGGAGCTCACCCCCGGCGTGTCGCTGGTGATCGACTTCCTGGTCCTCCAGCCGGGGCCCGCCACCGCGCGCTGCCTGGCTCCGCGCGTGTTCGCCGCCCCGGCCGGTGGCGACTGAAGTCGCGGCTACGAAAGCACCAAGTCCGCCTGCGCGGACTGATGCTGAAGGACCAGCCGGAACCGTACAGTCCCCGCAGGGGGACTTCGTGCGGTTGTTGCCGCGACTTCAGTCGCCGCAATCGGGCGCACGCTGCGGGTGACATCGCCCGCCGCGCTCGTTAGATTGGGGCTCCCCCGCACAGACCCGGAGAGCCTCCCGTGCCCCCCCGTTCCACCGCCAAGAAGCCTTCAATCAAGAAACCGGCCGCCCGCAAGCCCAGCCGCCGGGCGCCCGCGAAGCGCGCCCGTGGGCGACGTTTCCCCTGGTCGTGGGTGCTGGTGGCGCTGGTGGTGTTCGTCGCTGCCAACCCCACCGCGCGCCGCATCACCTGGGAAGCCGTCCTGGCCGCCCGCGCCGCGCTGGAGTCGGCCCGCGCCGCGCAGGCCCGCGAGCGCCAGGCGGACGACTACGCGCGCCGCTACGGCATCGACCGCTCCATGGCCGCCGCCGTCCTGCGCGCGGCCGACGCGGAGGGGGTGCGCACCGAGCTGGCCTTCCGCCTGGTGCGGGTGGAGAGCGCGTTCCGGCCGCGGGCGGTGAGCCCGGTGGGCGCGCTGGGGCTCACGCAGCTCATGCCCGCCACCGCCGCCGAGCTGCAGCCCGGCGTCACGCGCGAAGAGCTCTTCGACCGCGACACCAACCTGCGCCTGGGCTTCCGCTACTTCCGCCGCCTCCTGCGCGCCTACGACGGCGACGTGGAAGCCGCGCTGCACGCCTACAACCGCGGCCCCGGCACGGTCAACCGCATCCGCCGCGCCGGCGGCGACCCCGCCAACGGCTACGCGAAGGCCGTCCTCGGCCGCACCGGCGCCTCCCCCGTCGGCCCCCCGCCCCCCGTGCGCGTGGACACCACCCCCGCCTCCCCCCCCCTCCCCACCATCGACGGCATCGCCCCCACACCCATGCCGGTGGGCCACTGACGAATTCTTCTCTGTGTCTCTGTGCCTCTGTGTGAGCCAATCGGTCGTGGTTCACATGACCCATGCCCCCCCGCCGTATAGGGGACTAGCTTGCGCCGGGAGTGAACGGACCCTCAACCCCGGAGCGGAATCATGCAGCACCTGATCCTTGGCGGCACCGGCACGGCGGGCGGCGCGGTGGCGCGCGAGCTCCTGGCACGCGGCGAGTCCGTGCGCATCCTCACGCGGACGCCGGAGAAGGCCCGCGGGCTTCCCCAGGGCGCGGAGCCGGCGGTGGGCGACCTCCGGGATCCGGGGTGCTATCACCGCGTCTTCTCCGGGTTCGACACCCTCTTCCTGCTCAACGGCGTCTCCGAGACGGAGCTGCAGGAGGGGCTGGCGGGGGTGAACGAGGCCCGCCGCGCCGGCGCCGCGCGCATCGTCTACCTGTCCGTGCACGACGCGGAGAAAGGGCCGCACATCCCGCACATCGCCTCCAAGCTGGCCATCGAGGAAGCCATCCGCCGCAGCGGGATTCCGTACACCATCCTGCGCCCCAACAACTTCTACCAGAACGACTACTGGTTCCGCGACGCCATCGTGGAGCACGGCGTTTACCCGCAGCCCATCGGCGACGCGGGGATCTCGCGGGTGGACGTGCGCGACATCGCCGAAGCGGGGGCCAACGCGCTCACCCGCTCCGGCTTCGAGAACCGCTCTTTCGCCCTGGTGGGCCCCGAGCCGCTGACGGGCGCCGAGTGCGCCCGCGCCTACAGCGAGGTGTTCGGCCGCGAGGTGCGCTACGCGGGCAACGACCTGCAGGCGTGGGCGCGCGAGGCCGGCAAGATGCTCCCGCCCTGGATGGTCTACGACTTCGCGCTGATGTACGCGCTCTTCCAGGACCGCGGCCTGCACGCCAGCGCCGAGCAGGTCGCCGAAACCGAGCGCATCGTCGGGCACCTCCCGCGCGCCTTCGGCGACTTCGTCCAGGAGACGGCG
Source organism: uncultured Gemmatimonadota bacterium (assembly GCA_902805735.1). GTDB lineage: Bacteria > Gemmatimonadota > Gemmatimonadetes > Longimicrobiales > Longimicrobiaceae > Longimicrobium. Next base: position 8,466 of record CADCTW010000009.1, read on the forward strand.
ACCGTCTGGACTCGGGTGGCGGCGGGGGTCGGCTGAACTGATTGGCTCACACAGAGACACAGAGGCACAGAGATTGGGTTCTTCTCTGTGCCTCTGTGTCTCTCAGCGCGCGGGCCAGGGTGCGGTGAAGCTCACCGGTGGATACGCGCGCTGGATCGCGGCGAAATCCTTTTCGTTGTCCTGGATCACGGTCGCGCCGATCTGCACGGCCGAGGTGGCGACCAGGACATCGTTGATGAACGATGGGGTGATCGTATGTCCGCCCCGACGCAGCACCCGCAGAATATGGCCCGTGCGTACCCACGACGCATGCGTGGGTGTGGCGATGCGTTCCAACTGTTCGAATGGCCGAATGAAGACGCGCTGCAGGCGGCGCATCTCGCTATCTCTGGCGCCGGCGAGAAGCTCCTGTACGACGACGGAACTCAGGAAATCGGACCTTGAGAACGCCGAGAGGAACTCGTTCATCTTCTCGGCTTCTCGGTCGTGCCGGAATGCCCGGATTACGAGCTGCGTGTCAAC
>CADCTW010000010.1 GCA_902805735.1 uncultured Gemmatimonadota bacterium
CGGCGGCGCGGTCCGGGGCCGCCACGGCCATGCGGTGGGCGAAGCCGCGGCGCCCCTGCTGAAGGGTCCACGCCACGTCCGCCAGCGGTTGCTCCGGGTGCGCCTCCAGGTGCGCGCCCAGCCGCTGCGCCATGGCGTCCAGCGCCGTCTCCGTGCGCGCGGAAAGCAGCAGCAGCTGCGTGGCGCGCGACGGGGGCGCCGACGGGTGGCGCGGCGGAGACTGCTCCATCACCACGTGCGCGTTGGTGCCGCCGATGCCGAACGACGACACCCCCGCGCGCCGGGGAAGGCCCAGCGAGGTCTGCCACGCCGTCAGCTTCTTCACGACGGTGAACGGGCTGTCCGCGAAGTCGATGACCGGGTTGGGCGATTCGAAGTGCAGCGAGGGCGGGATCTCGCCCTTTTCCAGCGCCATCGAGGTCTTGATGAGGCCCGTGACGCCGGCCGCCGAGTCCAGGTGGCCGATGTTGGTCTTGGCCGAGCCGATGGCGCAGAAGCCGTTGCCCGTGGCCCCGCCGGCGCGGAACGCCCGGGTGAGCGCGGCGATCTCGATGGGGTCGCCCAGCTCCGTTCCCGTGCCGTGCGCCTCCACGTAGGTGACGGTCTCGGCGGGCACGCCGGCCAGCGACTGCGCCTCGGAGATGACCTCGGCCTGCCCGTCGACGCTGGGCGCCGTGTAGCCCACCTTGCCCGCGCCGTCGTTGTTGATGGCGCTGCCGCGGATGACGGCGATCACGTTGTCGCCGTCCGCCAGCGCGTCTTCCAGCCGCTTGAGGACGACCACCCCCGCGCCGCCGCCCAGGACGGTGCCGCTGGCGCGCGCGTCGAAGGCGCGGCAGTGCCCGTCACGGCTGACGATGCTTCCCTGCTGCCACAGGTACCCGGCCTGCGGCAGCATCAGCGAGACGCCGCCGGCCAGCGCCACGTCGCACTGGTACGAAAGCAGCGCCTGCGCGGCCAGGTGAACGGCCACGAGCGAGGTGGAGCAGGCGGACTGCACGACCACGCTGGGCCCGGACAGCCCCAGCTTGTACGACACGCGCGTGGCCAGGTAGTCCTTGTCGCTCCCCACCAGCGCCGTCATCCTGCCCACCGCCCTCGCGAAGCGGTCGAAGGAGTTCAGCGCCTGGCTGTAGGTGTTCATCCCGCACCCGGCGTACACGCCCACGCGGCCGGGGGCGCGCTGGGGATCCACCCCGGCGCGCTCCAGCGCCTCCCAGGCTGCTTCCAGGAAGATGCGGTGCTGCGGATCGGTGACCTCCGCCTCGCGCGGGGGCACGCCGAAGAAGGCGGCGTCGAACCACTCGACGCCGTCCACCGCGCCTCGCGCGGGGACGTAGCTCTCGTCCTGGAACACCCGGGGGTCCACGCCCGCTTCGCGGAGCTCGTCCGGCGTGAAGCGGCGGATGCTCTCCACCCCCGCGCGCAGGTTGCTCCAGAACTCGTCCACGCCGGCCGCGCCGGGGAACCGCCCCGCCATCCCGACGACGGCGATCCCCTCCGCCGCGAAATCATCACCTGCCATTGCCGCCTCTCCGTTGCATTGCTGCCTGCTTCTGCCGCTCCAGGGCCGCCTTCTGGCGCCGGGACCGCTCGTCTACCGCATCGCGCGCGGGGGCGGCCTGCTCCTCGCCGCCCCGTGCCAGCCGCGCCGCCAGGGCACCCACCGTGGGGTGCTGAAACAGCTCCACCACCGTGATCTGCGCCCCCAGCGCCTCGCGGATGCGCCCGTGCACCTGCACCAGCAGCAGCGAGTGGCCGCCCAGGTCGAAGAAGTTGTCGTCCACCCCCACCTGCTCCACCCCCAGCGCCTCGCGCCAGATGGCGGCGAGGGCGCGCTCCGTCTCGTCGCGCGGGGCCACGAAGGCCACCGCCTCGTCGCGCTTCGCCTCGGGCGCGGGAAGGGCCTTGCGGTCCACCTTGCCGTTGGGCGAAAGGGGGAGCGCGTCCATGTTCACGAAGGCGGTGGGGACCATGTACTCCGGCATCCCCGCGCGCAGGTGCTCGCGCAGCGCGGCCGCGTCCGGCGCGGAATCGCCCGCGGCGGTCAGGTACGCCACCAGCCGCGTATCGCCCGGCGCGTCCGTCCGCGCGACGACCACGGCCTCGCGCACGCCGGGGTGCGCGGCCAGCACGGCCTCGATCTCCCCCAGCTCGATGCGGAAGCCGCGGATCTTGACCTGGTGGTCGGCGCGGCCCAGGTAGTCCACGCTGCCGTCGGCCAGCCAGCGAGCCAGGTCGCCCGTGCGGTACATCCGCGCCCCCGGCGTGGCCGAGAACGGGTCCGGGACGAAGCGCTCCGCCGTCAATCCGCGCCGTCCCAGGTAGCCGCGCCCCACCTGCACGCCGGCGATGTACAGCTCACCCGCCACGCCGGGCGCCACGGGGTTGAGCCGCGCGTCCAGCAGGTGGATCCGCGTGTTGGCGATGGGGCGGCCGATGGGTACGGAGCGGCGGTCGTCGCCGCGCGCGCACGCCCACCACGTCACGTCCACCGCGGCCTCGGTGGGGCCGTACAGGTTGTGCAGGTCCGCGTCCATCCGGGTGAAGAAGCGCGCCGCCAGCTCCGCGGGAAGCGCCTCGCCGGAGCAGACCACCCGGCGCAGGGGCGCGCAGGCGGAGAGGTCCGGCTCCTCCAGGAACGCCTGCAGCATGGAGGGAACGAAGTGCATCGTCGTCACCCCCTGCTGGCCGATGAGCCGCGCCAGGTACGCCGGCTCGCGGTGCCCCTCGGGCTTCGCCACGACCAGGCGGGCGCCCGTCATCAGGGGCCAGAAGAACTCCCAGACGCTGACGTCGAACGAGAAGGGCGTCTTCTGCAGGATGGCGTCGGTGCCGTCCAGCCCGAAGGCCTCCTGCATCCACAGCAGCCGGTTGCGGATGCCGCGGTGCGCGTTCTCGGCGCCCTTGGGCTGGCCGGTGCTGCCGGAGGTGTAGATGACGTACGCCAGGTGGTCGAGGCCCACGCCCGTCTCGGGCGCCACGTCGCTCTCCTGTGCGATGCGCGGCCAGTCGGCGTCCAGGAGCACCGTGCGCGCCCCGTGCGGGGGAATGCGCTCCGCCAGGTGTGCCTGGGTGAGGAGCACCGAAACCCGCGAATCGCCCAGCATGTACGCCAGGCGGTCGCGCGGGTAGCCGGGGTCCAGCGGCACGTAGCCGCCGCCGGCCTTGAGCGTGGCCAGCAGCGCGACGACGAGCTCGACGGAGCGCTCCGCGCAGACGCCCACGCGCACCTCGGGGCCCACGCCGAGGGCGTGCAGGTGGTTGGCCAGGCGGTTGGCGCGCGCGTCCAGCTCGGCGTACGTCACCCGCTCGTCTTCGAAGACGACGGCGACCGCGTCCGGCGTCCGCGCCGCCTGCGCCGCGATGATCTCGTGGATGCACTCGCCGCCGGGGTACGCGCACTCCGTGGCGTTCCACGCCGCCAGCCGCGCCGTCTCGTCCGCCGTCATCAGCGGCAGGCGGCTGAGGGGCGCGTCCGGGTTTGCCGCGATCCCCTCCAGCAGGGTGCGCAGCCGCCCCACGAACCGCGCCGCCGTCGAGGCGTCGAAGAGGTCGGCGTTGTACTCCAGCATGGCCCCCAGCCCCTGGGGGCGGTCCCACGCGTACAGCCCCAGGTCGAAGATGGAGGTGCCCGGATCGGCCTCCACCGGCTCGCACAGCAGCCCCGGCAGCGCAAAGGCGCCCTGCGGCCGGTGCAGCATCAGCATGGCCTGGAACAGCGGCTGCCGGCTGAGGTCGCGGGGAATGCGCAGCGCCTCCACCAGCGACTCGAAGGGCAGGTCCTGCCGCGCGTACGCGTCCAGCGCCGTCCCCCGCACCCGCTCCACCAGAGCGCGAAAGCTGGGGTCGCCCGAGAGGTCGGTGCGCAGGGCCAGCGTGTTGACGAAAACGCCGATGAGCCCCTCCGTCTCCGCGCGGCTGCGCCCCGCGATGGGCGAGCCCACCACCACGTCCTCACGCCCGGTGTGGCGGGCCAGCAGCGTCTGCCACGCCGCCAGCAGCACCATGAACAGCGTGGCGCCGTGCTCGCCGGCGATGTTCCGCAGCCGGTCGGTGAGCTCCGCGGACAGCTGCAGGTGGTGGCGCCCTCCGCGGAACTTCTGCACGGCGGGGCGGGGGCGGTCGGCCGGCAGCTCCAGCAGGTCCGGCGCACCCTTCATCCGCTCCGTCCACCAGTCCAGCTGCGGGTTCAGCAGCTCCGACGTGCCATCGCGGCGCTGCCACGCGGCGTAGTCGGCGTACTGGATGGGGAGCGCGGAGAGCGGCGATGCCTCGCCGCGCGAAAAGGCGCCGTACAGCGCGCCCAGCTCGCGGAAGAGCACGTTGAACGACCACGCGTCGCCCACCACGTGGTGCAGGGTCACGATCAGCGCGTGGTCATCGGCGCCCAGCCGGAACAGGCGGGCGCGGAACGGCGGCCCCTCGGCAAGGTCGAACGGAAGCCGCGCCTCGGCGGCCAGGGCGGCGCGCAGGGTGTCGTCGTCCGCGTCCGGCAGGGTGTCCGTGGGGAGCACGAAGCCGCGCGGCGGAAGCGGTGCCTGCACCGGCTCGCCCGCCACTTCGCGAAACACGCTGCGCAGCACGGCGTGCCGGGCCACCACCTCGCCCAGGGCGCGCTCCAGCGCGGGCACGTCCAGCGCGCCGCGCAGCCGCGAGGCGCTGGGCAGGTTGTAGAAGGCGTTCCCCGGCTCCATGCGGTCCAGGAACCACAGCCGCCGCTGGGAGAACGAGAGCGGCGCGGGCTCCTCGCCCCGAGCGGGGATGTCCGCGGGCGTGGTGCGTGCGGCGGGCGCGGCGGGGGCCTGCCCGCGGCGCAGCTCCAGGAGCCGGCGCTGCGCGGGGGTCAGCTTCGCCAGGCGATCGGCCAGCTCAGTCATGGCCGACCTCCGCGCCCACCGCCAGCAGCGCCTCGATCTCGTCGTCGCTCAGGTCCTCGACCCCGGCCAGCAGCGCCTCCAGGTCGTCCTCCTCCACGGCGGGGCCGTCCACCACCGCGGCCAGCGTGGCCACCGTGGGCGCCTCGAACACGGCGCGCACGCCGATCTCCGCGTGCAGCTGCGTGCGGATGCGGGCCACCAGCTGCGTGGCCAGCAGCGAGTCGCCGCCCTCCCGGAAGAAGTCGTCGTGCAGCCCCGGCGCGGCGCCGAACAGCGTCTCCCAGATGCGCCCGATGGCTCGCTCCGTGGCCGACCATCCCTCGCGCGGGTCGCCGGCCGCCGCGTCCGCCTCCGGCTCGTCCACCGCGGCGATCGTAATGGGGCCCACCATGCCCGCCGGCGGCGCGAGGTCGATCCAGAATCGCTTGCGCTCGAAGGGATAGGTGGGCAGCGGAACGCGGCGGCGCGCCTCGCCGCCGTGCACGGCGCGCCAGTCGATCGTGGTTCCCGCGGCCCAGGCCTGGCCCAGCGCGGCCAGCAGCACCTGTACGTCGTCCGCCGCGTGGCCGGGGTGCCGCATCGAGTGGATGGCGGCCGATCCCGGCACCTGCCGCTTGACCAGCGACGACAGCGTGCGCCCCGGCCCGCACTCGATGAACACCCGCTCGCGCCCTTCCGCGGCCAGCGTGGCCACGCAGCCGGCGAAGCGCACGGCCTGCCGCAGGTGGCGGGCCCAGTAGGCGGGGTCCGCCGCCTGCTCGGGCGTGATCCACGTCCCCGTGAGGTTGGACACCCAGCGCAGCTCCGGCGCGTTGCGGACGGTGCCCGCCACGCGGGCGGCGAAGGCGTCCAGCACCGGGTCCATCATGGGCGAGTGGAAGGCGTGCGACGTCTCCACCCGCTTCGCCTCGATCCCGCGCGCCTGCAGCTCCGCCGCCAGCCGCGCGATCTCGTCGGCGGGCCCGGAGACCACGCAGCGGTCCGGCGCGTTGATGGTGGCGACCGACACCGATCCGGAAAGCATCGGCTCCACCTCGGCGGCGGGGAGGGGGACGGCGAGCATGGAGCCGGCGGGGAGCGACTGCATCAGCCGCCCGCGCTCGGCCACCAGGGCCAGCGCGTCCTCCAGCGAGAAGACGCCGGCCAGGCAGGCGGCCACGTACTCGCCCACGCTGTGGCCGATCATCGCCTCGGGCACGATCCCCCAGCTCATCCACTGCCTGGCGATCGCGTACTCCACGGCGAAGAGCGCGGGCTGGGTGAGGGCCGTCTGCTTCAGGCGCTCCGCGTCGTCCGAAAAGACGGCGTCGCGCAGGTCCAGCCCCAGGTGCGGGCGCAGGATGTCCGCGCAGCGGTCCAGCTCGCCCCGGAAGACGGGCTCGCGCTCGTACAGCCCGCGCGCCATCCCCGCGTACTGCGCCCCCTGGCCGGGAAAGAGGAAGACCGCGGAAGGTGCCTCGCTCCCCGCCTGGCCGGCCACCCCGCGCGCGGGGTCCACCAGCGCCTGCGCGGCCTCGGCGTGCGTGCGCGCCACGACGGCGCGGCGGTGGGCGAACCCACGGCGCCCCTGCTGGAGGGTCCACGCCACGTCCGCCAGCGCCTGCTCCGGGTTCTGCTCCAGGTGCGCGGCCAGCCGCCGCGCCGCCGCGTCGAGCGCCGTCGCGGTGCGGGCGGAAAGGACCAGCAGCTGCTCCGGCCGCGACGGGGCGGGGGAGGGCGCCACGGCGGGCGCCTGCTCCATCACCACGTGCGCGTTGGTGCCGCCGATGCCGAACGACGAGACGCCGGCGCGCCTGGGCACCCCGGCGGGCGGCGTCCACCTGGCCAGCGTGGTGTTGACGAAGAAGGGGCTGGACGCGAAGTCGATCTGCGGGTTGGGCCGCGTATAGTGCAGCGAGGGCGGGATCTCTCCCTCGCGCAGCGCAAGCGTGGTCTTGATGAGCCCCGCGATCCCCGCCGCCGCGTCCAGGTGGCCGATGTTGGTCTTGATCGAGCCGATGGCGCAGAAGCCCGCGCCGTCCGATCCGGCGCGGAAGGCCCGAGTGAGCGCCTCGATCTCGATGGGGTCGCCCAGCTCGGTCCCCGTGCCGTGCGCCTCCACGTAGGTGATGGTGGCGGGGTCCACGTCCGCGGCGACGTGCGCGGCGCGGATGGCGGCGGCCTGCCCCTCTACCCGCGGCGCGGTGAAGCTGATCTTGGCGAAGCCGTCGTTGTTGATGGCCGACGCCAGGATCACCGCGTGCACGGTGTCGCCGTCCGCCAGCGCGTCCTCCAGCCGCTTGAGCGCCGCCACGGCCACCCCGCTGCCGGCGACGGTTCCCCGCGCGTCCGCGTCGAAGGCCCGGCAGTGCCCGTCCGGAGAACGGATGTTCCCCTGCTGGTACAGGTAGCCCGTGTGCTGGTGCGCCGTGACGGCCGAGCCCCCGACCAGGGCCATCTCGCAGTCGCCGCCCAGCAGCGCCTGGCAGGCCAGGTGCACCGCCACCAGCGAGGTGCTGCACGCCGTCTGCACCACCAGCGCGGGGCCTTCGAGTCCCATCTTGAACGCCGGGCGGCTGGCCAGGTAGTCCTTTTCGTTCCCCGTGCGCACGGCCATGTCGCCGGCCGCGGCGGTCACGTCGGGGCGGGAGAGCAGGTTCAGGTAGTAGGTGTTCTGGCCGGCGCCCGCGTACACGCCCACGCGGCCGGGGACGCGCGCGGCGTCGTAGCCGGCGTCCTCCAGCGCCTCCCACGCCACCTCCAGGAACAGGCGCTGCTGGGGATCGGTGACCTGCGCCTCGCGCGGGGTCAACCCGAAGAAGGCGGCGTCGAAGAGGTCCACCTCCGCCAGCGCGCCCCGGGCGGGGACGTACGCGGGGTCGGTGAGCAGCGGCTCCGGCACCCCCGCGGCGATCAGCTCCTCGTCGGTGAAACGGCGGATGGACTCTACCCCCGCGCGCAGGTTGGCCCACAGGGCGTCCACCCCGTGCGCGCCGGGAAAGCGCCCCGCCATTCCCACGACGGCAATCTCCAGCCCGGTGGGCTCGTTGGTCTGGCTCATCTATCGCTCGGAAGGTCGTTTATGCTCGCCAAAAGGACAGCGAACGGGAATCGCCCGCTCACCCCGTCACCACCCCGGCCCGCACCCTCGCCCGCAGCCGCTGCCGCCCGTCCCGCACCCGTGCCTCGTCGGCCGAGGCGGCGGCCGGCGCCGCCGCCGCGGGGGTTTCCATCTCCGCGGCCAGCGCGCTCACCGTCACGTAGCGGAACAGGTGGGTGATGGGCACCGATACGCCGAAGGCTTCGCGCAGCCGCGCCTGCACCTTCACCAGCAGCAGCGAGTGCCCGCCCAGGTCGAAGAAGGCGTCGTGCGCGCCCACCGTCTCCACCCCCAGCACCTCGCCCCACACCGCGGCCACCTTGCGCTCCGCCTCGGTGCGCGGCGGCACGGACACCGACGCGGCGCGCACGCCCTCCGGCGCGGGAAGGGCGCGGCGGTCCAGCTTTCCGCTGGAGGTCAGCGGGAACGCCTCCATCACGCACCAGGCGGCGGGGACCATGTACTCCGGCAGCCGCTCGCGCAGCCAGGCGCGCAGGTCCACGGCGTCCGGCGCCGCGCCCCCGGCGGGGATCAGGTAGCCCGCCAGCCGCTGTTCCTCGCGATCCGTGTGGACGACGACCAGCGCGTCGCGCACCGCCGGGTGATCGCGCAGGGCAGACTCGATCTCCCCCAGCTCGATGCGGAAGCCGCGCACCTTCACCTGGAAGTCGAGCCGCCCCAGGTACTCGATGTCGCCGGCCGCCCGCCACCGGGCCCGGTCGCCCGTCCGGTACAGCCGCGCGCCGCCTTCCGCCGAGAACGGGTCGGGGACGAAGCGCTCCGCCGTGAGCGCCGCGCGGCCCTGGTAGCCGCGCGCCACCTGCACCCCGCCGATGTACAGCTCGCCCGGCACGCCCACGGGGACGGGCCGCATCGCCGCGTCCAGCACGTACAGCGCGGTGTTCCACACCGGGCGGCCGATCGGCACCACGCCCGCCGCCTCGTCGCGCGGGCAGACCCAGCAGCTCACGTCCACGGCCGCCTCGGTGGGGCCGTACAGGTTGGTCAGCACCACGGGGCCGGCGAACCGGTCGTAGAAGCGCCGCACCAGCACCGGCGGCAGCGCTTCACCGCTGCAGACGACGTCGCGGAGCGAGGTGCAGCGGCCGGCCTCCACCGCCTCCACGAACGGCTGCAGCATCGAGGGGACGAAGTGCAGCGTCGTCACGCCCTCGCGCTCGATGATGTCGCGCAGGTAGGCGGGATCGCGGTGCCCGTCGGGCCGCGCCACCACCAGCCGCGCGCCCTGCTGCAGCGGCCAGAAGAACTCCCACACCGACACGTCGAAGCCGAACGGCGTCTTCTGCAGCACCACGTCGTCCGCGCGCAGGCGGAAGTGCGCCTGCATCCACACCAGGCGGTTCACCACGCCCCGGTGCTGGTTCATCACTCCCTTGGGGCGGCCGGTGGAGCCGGAGGTGTAGATGACGTACGCCAGCGATTCCGGACCCGCGCCGGGCGCCGGGTTCTCCGCCGGCTCCGCCGCGAGCCGCTCGGCCAGCGCGTCCACCGCCAGCACCGCCACGCCTTGGCGCGCGGGGACGGCCCCGCGCAGGGCGGCCTGCGCCAGCACCAGCGGCACGGCGCTGTCGTCCAGCATGTACGCCAGCCGCTCGGCGGGGAGGCTCGGGTCCAGCGGCACGTACGCGCCCCCCGCCTTCAGCACGGCGAGGAGGGAGACCACCATCTCCAGGCTCCGCTCCATCAGCACGCCCACGCGCACCTCGGGGCCCACGCCGCGGCGGCGCAGGTGGTGGGCGAGCTGGTTCGCGCGGGCGTTCAGCTCCGCGTAGGTGAGCGGCTCATCCTCGAAGCGCAGGGCCACGGCGTCCGGCGTGCGCGCCGCCTGGGCTTCGAACATCTCGTGGATGCACCGGTCCGCCGGAACCTCGGCCGCCGTCCGGTTCCACTCCTCCAGCACCAGCGCGCGCTCTGCCTCGCCGAGCAGGTCCAGCTGCGAAAGCCGCTCGTCCGCATCCGCGGCGACCTGCTCCAGCACCCGCGCCAGCTGGCCGACCATCCGCTCGGCCGTGCCGCGCTCGAAGAGGTCCGTGCTGTAGTTCAGTCCGCCACGCAGGCCCCGGGGGGTCGCCGCGAGCGTCAGGGAAAGGTCGAACTTGGCGCTCGCGTGCTCCGCATCGACTTCGCTCACGCCCAGCCCCGGCAGAGCGCCTCCGCCGCCCCCCGCGTTCTGAAGCGTGAACATCACCTGGAAGAGGGGTGAGTGGCTCAGCGACCGCTCCGGGCGCAGCTCGGCCACCAAGCGCTCGAAGGGCACCTCCTGGTGCTCGTACGCGCCCAGCGTCACCTCGCGCGTCCGCCGCAGCACCTCGCGGAAGCTCGGGTTTCCCGAGAGGTCGGTGCGCAGCACCAGCGTGTTGACGAAGAAGCCGATCAGCTCCTCGATCTCCTTCCTCGTCCTCCCCGCGTTGGGGCTGCCCACGACCACGTCCTCGCTCCCGCTGTACTTGGACAGCAGCACCTGGAAGGCGGAAAGCAGCACCATGTACAGCGTCGCGCCCTCGCCGCGTCCCAGCGCCTGCAGCCGCTCCAGCAGCTCCGCGGAGAACTCCACCGGAACCGTCGCGCCCCGGTAGCTCTGCACCGCCGGGCGGGGTCGGTCGGTGGGCAGCTCCAGCAGCTCCGGCGCACCCGCCAGGCGCTCCCGCCAGTACGAGATCAGCCGGTCCAGAGCCTCGCCCCGCAGCTGCTCGCGCTGCCACACGGCGTAGTCGGCGTACTGCACCCCCAGCTCGGGCAGCGGCGACTCACGCCCCTCGCGGTACGCCTCGTACAGCGACGACAGCTCCCGGTAGAGCACCCCCATGCTCCACCCGTCGCTGACGGCGTGATGCATGGAGAGCAGCAGCACGTGGTCCTCGGCCCCCAGCCGCAGCAGCGCCGCGCGGAAGAGCGGTCCCGCGGCCAGGTCGAACGCCCGCCGCGCCTCGTCGTCGGCGCGCCGCCGGGCCGCCGCCTCGCGATCCGCCTCGCTGGACGCCGACAGGTCCTCCACCGGCAGGGCGAACCCGCCGAACGGCGCGATCACCTGCACCGGCGACCCGTCCGCCTCGGCGAAGACGGTTCGCAGCGCCTCGTGGCGCCGCACGATCTCGCCCAGGCTCCGCTCCAGCGCGTCCACGTCCAGCGCGCCGCGGAGGCGCAGGGCGAAGGGGAGGTTGTAGACGGGGTTTCCCGGCTCCATCCGGTCGATGAACCAGAGCCGCTCCTGCGCGAAGGAGAGCGGCGGCTCGGTGCGCTCGGCCGGCACCACGGGCGGCAGCACCGGCAGCCCCGCGCGGCGCATCTCCTCCACGCGCCCGGCCAGCTCGGCCACCGTGGGCCCCTCGAAGAGCACCCGCAGCGGCAGCTCCACGCCGAACACCTCGCGCACCCGCGACACCACCCGCGTGGCCAGGAGCGAGTGCCCGCCCCGCTCGAAGAAGCTTTCGTCCACGCCCACCCGCTCCAGCCCCAGCACCTCGGCCCAGATCCCCGTCAGCACCTCTTCCACGGGGGTACGCGGCGCCACGTAGGTTTCTTCGTCCAGCGTGTACTCCGGCGCCGGCAGCGCCTTGCGGTCCAGCTTGCCGTTGGGGTTCACCGGGAGCGCGTCCAGGTGGACGAACGCGGCCGGGACCATGTACTCCGGCAGCCGCTCCGCCAGGTGGGCGCGCAGCGCCGCGGCGCCCGTCCCGTCACCCGTGTAGTAGGCCACCAGCCGAGGGTCGCCGATCTCTCCGTCGCGCGCCACCACCACCGCCTCGCGCACGGCCGCGTGCTCGGCCAGCCGCGCCTCGATCTCGCCCAGCTCGATCCGGAACCCGCGCACCTTCACCTGCGCGTCGCCGCGGCCGATGAACTCGACCGTCCCGTCCGGCAGCCACCGTCCCAGGTCGCCCGTGCGGTAAAGCCGCGCGCCGGGCGCCGCGCTGAACGGATCGGGAAGGAAGCGCTCGGCCGTCTGCCCCGGAAGCCGCCGGTACCCGCGCGTCACCCCGGCGCCGCCCAGGTACAGCTCCCCCGTCACCCCCACCGGCACCGGCTCTCCGGCTTCGTCCAGCACGTAGATGCTGGCGTTGGCGATCGGGCGGCCCGGCGGCATGGAGCGGCTGGAGTAGCTCGCCAGGTCCGCCCGCGCGAAGTGGTGCGTCGTGATCCCGGTCGCCTCGGTGGAGCCGAACGGGTTCAGGAACACGGGACGGGGCTCCGGCACCTTCGCGAGCTGCCGCGGATACAGCGGCTCGCCCCCGAAGACCACGATGCGCAGCCCGCCGATCGCCCGCCCGCCGTCGGCCTCCACCAGCGCCTGGAAGCCCGTCGGCGTGACGTTCATCATGGTGATGCCCGACTCGACGATCTGGGCGGCGAGCCTGCGGGGCTCGAACGGCTCGCGCGCCAGGTGCACCTGGCCGCCCACGAAGAGCGGGGCCAGCAGGTTGCGCTGCGTCAGGTGGAAGCTGAAGGAGGTGACGACCAGGACCGAGTCGCGCTCCGAGATCCCGGTGGCGCCCAGGTACCAGTGGAGCAGGTTCGACGCGCCCTGGTGCGTCATCTCCACCCCCTTGGGCCGCCCCGTGGAGCCCGACGTGTAGATCACGTACGTCAGGTTCTCCGGCGTCAGCGCGGCGCGCTCCGGGTCGGTGGCCGGCTGCCTCTCCCACCAGTCCCCGCCCTCGTCCAGCGACACCAGGGGCACGTCCAGCCCCGCGAGCCGTCCCGCGAGGGAGCCGTGCGTCAGCAGCGCCACGGGGTCGCTGTCCTGCACCATGTCCAGCAGCCGCTCCTGCGGATAGGCCGGGTCGAGCGGCAGGTACGCTCCCCCCGCCTTCAGCACGCCCAGCACGGCGACCACCAGCTCGGGCGTCCGCTCCACGCAGATCCCCACGCGCACGTCCGGCCCCACGCCCATCTCCCGGAGGTGGTGCGCCAGCCGGTTCGCCCTCGCGTTGAGCTCCCCGTAGGTCAGGCGCCGGTCCTCGAAGACCACGGCCACCGCGTTCGGCGTGCGCCCGGCCTGCGCCTCGAGGCGCTCGTGGATGTACGAGTCGGGGTACGGCGCCTCCGTGCGGTTCCATTCCTCCACCACGAGGCGGCGCTCCTCGCCGGAAAGCAGCGCGAGCCGGTCCACCCGCCGGGTCTGGTCCGCCGCCATCCCCGCGAGCACCCGGCGCAGGTACCCCGTGTAGCGCTCCGCCGTCTCGGGCTCGAACAGCGCCATCGAGAACACCACCTCTCCGGCGATCCGGCCCCCCTCTTCCCGCAGCTCCAGGGAGAGGTCGAGCCCGGCGGTGGTGCGCGGCTCCGGGGCCGCCGCGCCGGCCGCGGGTGTGTCCCGCCAAGCGAACGCCGCCCGGAACAGCGGCGAAGGAGCGGCGCCGTCCGGCTGCACGAGCTCCATCACCCGCTGCAGGGGAAGGTCACCGTTCCGCAGCGCCCCCTGCACCCGCGCATCCACCCGCCCCAGCAGCTCGCCGGCCGTGGGCGAGCCCGACAGGTCCATCCGCAGCGGCAGGAGGTTCTCGAAGGAGCCGGTCAGCCCTTCCACCTTCCGGCCCGTCGAGGCGCCGATCACCAGGTCTGTCTGGCCCGAAAGGCGGCCCAGGGTCGCGGCCCAGCCCGCCAGCAGCGCGGTGGAGAGTGTCACCCCGTAGCGTTGGACGAGCACCCGCAGGGACGCGGTCAGCTCCTCGTCCAGCTCCAGCGGGACGGCGGCCGCGGCGTGGTCCGGCTGCGCGGGGCGCGGGCGGTCCGCCGGCAGCTCCAGCGGCTCCGGGGCGTACGCCAGCGTCTCCCGCCAGTACTCCGCCTGCTGCCCGGGCTCGATCGCCGGCAGCTCCGCGCGGACCGTGCTCACCGTCACCGAGAGCGATGTGGAAGATCTCCGACCCGCAAGCACGTCCATAGCCTTACCCTGGAAAAAGACTTGCCGAAAACGTGATAGTGCGGGGGTTCTGTGCCCCGCAGGATCGCTGGTATCGCTAGCTCACGTGACTTCCTGCACTCGCCGATCGCACCGGCCCCAGCGGGCCGCCGATCGATATACGCCACGGTGTGTAAGCTTGTTTATGTCGCGCGGAGTAGGATCGGGGTGCCTTGCCGGCTTCCGGTCCCGTTGCGCAGGTGGTGCCAATGAGGCGGAAAACGTTAGTTTGCTGCGGCGTGGACAAAAGGAATAACACCGCGAGTCGAACCGGGCAAGGGGGGGGCTTGCGTTCATGGAATGGAGATGTGTCCGGGGTTTTCTCCGGAACATCTGAATGCGTCCGCGCCCACTTGACGAGACGTGAGCGGGTGGGTTATCCTGGAAGTGTCCGTAAACGTCAGTATCGGCGGCGTAAAGGATTCGGTGCCCGGGACCGGCAGGTTTCCCGGAGCAGCGAATCCACGCGGTTTTACTGACTTGCGTTACCGGACATGTTGTGATCCCGCCCCCCGCCAACGCGATCGCGCCGCGAAACGCCGCGCGCGACCGTGCACCCCCATGGAGCCAGCGTATGTCGACGATCGAGCACGAGTCCGTGCAAGTTGCGGATATCCACGAAGTGGACAACTTCACGGCCTCGTCCCGGCTGCTGCCGGCGGAGCTGTGCCCCATCTCGGATGTGACCGTGCCCGCCCAGGGGCTGGGCGCGGTGATCGTCGGCCTGGGACGAGCCGGGCTGGGGCTGCACGTCCCCTGCCTGGAGAAGATCGGCCGTGAGGGGGGCGGGGTCTCGCCGTACGGGGCGGTCGTGGGTCTCGTGGACAGCGTGGAGGCGGGAACCAGGCGCGCGCTGCATCGCCTCGAGTACGACTACGGCTACGACCCGGCACGGGTGAGCCGCGCGACTTGCCTCGCGGATCTGAAGGTCGATCGGGATCATACGGTCGTGCACATCTGCACGCCCGCGGACGATCACGCGGCGACCCTGCGCGAGGCGACCGACGCCGGATTCCGGCGCATCATCGTGGAGAAGCCCTGCGCCGCCAACGCCGCCGAGGTGGACGAGATGCAGCGCATCGCGGATCGGACGGGCGCCAGCATCGGCGTGATCAACCCGTACCTGTACAGCCGCTCCATCGCCAGCTGCAAAGACAAGATCCAGCAGGTGGGACGGCAGCCCCACTACCTGGAATTCGAGATGTCGAAGCCGCGGACATCACCGACGCTGGCCGGGCGCTCGAGGCCGGAATCCGTCATCGACGTCGAGCTGCCACACCAGATCGCCACCGCGCTGTACCTCACCGATTCCCCGCGTTACCGGGTTCTGCGCGCTGAAGTGCGGCACATGCACTACCGGGAGGTGGATACCGATCCGTGCCAGGTCGTCCGCAACATGGGAGTCGGCGTCATCGTGCTGGAGCTGGACGAGTGCGTCGCGGTGCTCGTCTCGTACCTCGACGCGCTTACCCGCACCCGGCAGCTGAAGCTGCGCTTCCCCAACACGGAGCACATCGAGGCGTTCCTGCCGGTATCGGGAGAGGACCACACCAGCGTCGTCGTCGAGTACTCCGGCCGCAACACCGACGGCTCGACCGAGCAGCGACGGGTCGCGAAGCTCCCCGACGACATGCTCACGCGCTGCCTGTTCGACATGTACTCGCGTTTCGTCACCGGTTCTCCGCAGGTCAGCGACCTCGCCTTCAATCGCAAGGTGGTGGACGTGATGGACAAGGCGAAGACGCTCGCATGGATTCGTAGATAGGGCCGCGCGGCGGATTGGTTGCTGATCGACGCCTGCCAGCGTCGAAGCAAGTGCGTATGTGACCCCGGGCGCCGCTCCGTTCCCCGTCGGCACCCGCTGCGCGAGAGGGTATGCCCCATCCGCCGCCCGCCGCCGCTTCCCTGCGGCGCGCCCGGGTAGCGGGCTCACGCTGGCGGGCGCCCCCGATTCACATCCTACGCTCGTGGCCGGAGGATCTGGCCGCCGAGCCGTATCGGCTTACCCCCTAAGCGGCTGAACAACCAATGGACGAAGCACCGACCCCGGAGTCCGCCGGGATCGCGGCACGGCTGGAAGCGCTTGCATCCGCGCTGCGCGGCGGCGCCAATCCGTTCCTCCACGACCCGGAGATGCTGGACGTACTGTATGGCATCAACGGCTTCGGGATGAACTGGCTGGCCGCCGAGACGGGCGTTCCCGGCGTACGGGACGTGATTGTCGACCTGCTTTTCGACGCGGTGAGCACGCGGACGGACGGGCCCGATGTCCTGGTGAATCTCGGTCAGGTCCTCAGATCGGACATCCACCCGACGTCGTGGCTGAACACTGAGAAGCAGCGCTCGCGTCACCGGCTGGCCGACCTTCTCGGACGCCTTTGCCGCGAGCACGCCGGCACGGCGCTTGGCGAGCTCGCCCTGCGCGAGACGGTGCGCACGATCGTTTCCGATTCATGCATGGTCACTCTCGACGTGCGTGGGCAGTGCATCGACATCGTCGCGGAGTGCCTGGGTGAGCTTCCGTCGCTGGACATCGAGCCACACCTGGAGGCGGTGGAAGAGGTCGTGACGCGATTCCACCCATGCCACGAGCGCGCTCTCGCGCTGCAGGTGATGGATACTCACGATACCATCGACCCTCACACCGACCTGCCGGATCGCCCCTTCCTGGAAGTCCTGGGGCGTGCCGCGAGTGTGAAGGCACAGGAACGGGCCTTTGTTTTCGGAGCCAGGCTGGCGGACGCGGTTCTCGGCATCCGGCCCGGCGGACGTGCACGGTCGATCGCCGCACGCGCCCGGGAGGGTCGTGCGGCACTGGCCGCAGTGCGCTCTGGAGTCCTCTCCTCGGCCGAGTTCGAGGCGTTCGTGCAGGCGCGCCTTCCGAGCCGGGCAAGCGATCTCGCGGACTACGTGGTCAACCGCCACCAGGTGCTCGTCGACGGCCTGACCATCCAGGAACTGTGCCGCTGGCTGATCGCGGCGCCGGAGAACTCATCCAGCGATCGTGTCGCGCGCCGCACGATCACGGCCTTCTTCAGGCAGGTACTCGGCCTGGGGCAGGCTGCGAACGCGGGACTGGAAGCGAGGCCGTTCTTCATCGACCATGGCTATGGCCCGGACGGGGTCCAGCTCGATTGGCCCAGCTATGTGTTCCTGCCGGCGGGCACCATCTGGGGCAAGGGTGCGGGGGTGGACCTTTCCTGTGGTGTGGCCATTGGCGGCGGAGTCGATCTCGCCGCGGGCCGGGGCCGCGACGCCGCGTACATCGGGGGAAGCTGGTCGGCCACTCTGTATCATGGCCATTCACACGTCGGCGGCAGAGAGGGATCGCAGGGAGCGGAGTCCCGAGATCGCATCCTCCACTTCGGTCTCACCGTCGACGACGGAGAGAGACTTCCCTGGGGTGTGTACGTGGAAGCGGAGCAGCATGTGGCCGGGGGGGTGTACCCGGGAGTCCGCACCTACCCACTGGCACCCGCCCCCTGAAAAGGCAGTCTCACACAGAGACACAGAGGCACAGAGACGAAGTCATCTCTGTGCCTCTGTGTCTCTGTGTGAGCCCCTCTCTTTGGATTACACCCGGATCTCCTTCCACCGCCCCGCACGGAAGCGCCAGGTGAGCAGGCCCGCGAAGACGGCGTAGTTCAGTGCCTGGACGAGCCAGACCGCGCGCGGCCCCCAGCCCAGGTGCACGCCCAGGAGCCAGGCAGCCGGAATCATGAACAGCCATCCGCCCACGATCGCGGACCACATGGGGAACCGGGTGTCTCCCCCGCCGCGCAGGGCGCCGGCCACCACCATCCCCAGGCCGTACAGCGGCTGGGCCAGGGCCAGGGTGCGCATGTAGTCCGCCGTGAGTCCCGCGGTGGCGGGGTCGTCGCTGAACATGCGCGAGAGCGGCCCCGCCACCAGCAGCATGGCCAGCCCCAGCAGCGCCAGCAGCGCCAGCAGCGCCACGCCCATCGCCGAGGCCAGCCAGCCCACGCGCTCGGCCGACGCGGAGTCGCCGGCGCCCATGCGCTGCCCCACGAGGGCCGTGGCGGCGGTGCCGATCCCTATGCTGGGCATGCGCGAGAACATCTCCATCTGCAGGCCGACGGTGTGGGCCGCCACCGCCGCCGTCCCCGGCCCGGTGCGCGCCACCACCGCCATCAGCGCCATGGAGCTGCCGGAGCGGACGAACGCCTCCACGGCGCTCGGTACGCCGACGTTCAGGATCCGCTTCACGATGCCCAGGTCCGGCGCCCAGGAGCCCGGCTGCCACTGGAACCCGCTGCGTCCTCCCCGCAGCCGCGCCCATAGCCACGCCACGCCCACCGCCCGCGCGCCGATGTTGCCGGCCGCCGCCCCCGCGATCCCCAGGGCGGGGAAGGGGCCGGGCCCAAAGATGAGCAGCGCGCTGCCGGCCACGTTCAGGGCCATGATGGCGGTGTTGATGCGGAGCGGCGTCATGGAATCACCCACCCCGCGCAGCGTGCTGGCCAGCGTGAAGTCGAGGGTGGTGGCCAGCAGGCCGACGAGCAGGATGCGCAGGTACAGCGTCCCAGCCTCCGCCGCGGCACCCTCGGCACCGAGCCCGCGCAGCAGCCAGGGCGCCAGCGCGATCCCCGCCAGGCCGATCACGACCGATTGCAGCAGCGCCAGCAGCAGAGACTGCCGCAGGATGTGCGACGCGGCGGCCGCGTCGCCCGCGCCGCGGGCCCGCGCCACCAGCGCCATGGTGCCGGTGGTGATCCCGAGCACCAGGATCACCACCATCATCACGATCTGGTTCGCCATCCCCAGCCCGGCCAGGGTCTCGGGCCCCAGCCGCGACAGCATGTACATGCCGGCGAACCCGGAAAGCCACATGAGCAGGTTGCTCGCGACGATGGGCGCGGCGAGCGTGGCCACTTTCCGCGCGTCGCTGCGCAGAGAGACGTCCTGTGCCGCCGAGGTGATGCCGGGTACCACTGGTGGAGCGGTCTCTCTGTTTCCGGCTGCGGCGGTGGGAGGGAGCAAGACTCACGAGCGTCAGGGGGACTGGCTGCAACTAATGTCGTAAAAGATAATTGCTGGACGCCGGGGAACAAGTGGCGGGTGCCCGTGCCCTGCGCGCAGGCTTTCCGCGCACCGGAGTTGGTCCGGCTTGCGGTACCGTGGCTCTCCGGGGGCAACAAGCGGACGAAGCGGCTTGGGGCTGCTGCCTGACGTGGCGGTGGCGCTGGGCAGCCGGGGGCGCCGGAGGCGGTGCCGGCGCTAGCGGTCGCGCTGAACGACCACGAGGCCTTCGTGCGCGGGCACACGGCGCGGGCGGTGGGACGCATCGGTACGGCGGAGGCCGTGCGGGCGCTGAGTCTTTGGTCTGGTGCTGAGGACGATGGAAGGAGATCGAGCTTGCGCTTGCCGACGCGTGTGTCCGTACGGCGCGCGTGAGACGCCCGGCGTCCTGGATGTACGATTTTCGAAATCTCGGTTCGATCCGCGTCTTCCCCCAACCTGCTCAGCTCGCGCGTCTCACCGCACGGGGCCAGGTGATCAGCGGGCCGGTGCGGAAGGGCAGGGATCGGCCGGCGGGGTGCCGGGGGAGGACAGGCGGCGCAGGCACGCGGCCAGCTTGGCCGAGAACACCCGGGCGCCGCGGGGGCTCAGGTGGCTGCTGTTGTAGAAGAACTCCCGGCGCGCCGTGATGGACGTGTCGGCCGAGAAGTCCAGCCAGACGGCGTTCGGATTTCGCTGGAGGAGCGGGGCGAGCACGTTCCGCAGCTCGGGAGCGGCGTCGGGGAAGTGGCGCCGGAAGGTCTCGTGGTAGGGCGGCGTATAGAGCACCAGGTAGGCGCCGCGGCTCCGGAGGTCGCGCGCCAGGCTCTCGATGGACCCCAGGACACGCGCTGGGATCGCCGGGTCGCGGAGCGCCTCCTTCACCCCCGCATGCTGCTGCGTCGCCCGCATGAGCCCGTAGCCGGCCAGCCACTCGGCCGACGGCACGGGGGAGGGCCGGTCGTCCAATCCCGTGACCGGGTCCCGCACAGGCACCGAGGGACGCAGGAGCCGCCGCGCGGCGCCGCGCCAGTGGTCGGGCCGCACCACGGGAGCGAGCTTGGCGCCCGCCCAGAGGTCGAAGTCGCCCGGGAGGTACTCGAGTGTCGGGGTGCGCGCGTAGATCTCACGCCGCGGCCCGGACCGGTCCACCTGCGAGAGCATCCGGTTGTCGTGGCGGTAGAAGTCGTACGAGGCCGTGAGCAGCACGTAGCGAAGCCGGGGGGCGCGCTCGGCCGCGTATCGCGCCAGGAACGCCGACTCCCGCGCGTCCTGCCCGTCGAGCCAGAAGTGCACCCCCGTCATTCCCAGCGCGGCGAAGCTGACCGCCCGGCTGTGCGAGTTGCCGACCGTGACCACCGTCACCTGCGAGCGCCGCTCGCCGAACGCCGCCATGCTGGCGCGCGTCGCGGGATACACCGGGTCCAGCAGCTCGCTCGCGCCCCACAGCGCCGCGAACGCCAGCGCCCCCGCCCCCAGGAACCGCAGACCCGTCCACCACTTGGTCATCGCTCAGAACCGGAAGTAGTAGAACTCGGTGATCTGGAACTGGCCGAACATCAGCACCGCGAAGACGACGGTGTACGCGACGGACCACCGCACCCATCCCGGCTGCGCCGCCAGGCGCTGCGGCCACCGGCGATGGGTTCCCAGTCCGTCCACCACCAGGAAGGTGCCGATCGCCGCCAGCGCCAGGAACAGCTCCCACGGCGGGATGCCGAGGGCCGGGATGGAGAACAGCGTGTGCGCCCGTCCAAAGATCGTGCCGTACATCTCCATCGCGCGCTCAAAGGTGGGAGCACGGAAGAAGATGAGGCCGAGCGCCAGGAAGTTGGCGATGAAGAGCCGCGCCAGCCACGGACGAACCCCCAGCAGGAACGACCCGGCCGCGGGTGCCCGGCGGGACAGCGCGGAGGCGCAGGCGGCCCACAGGCGGTCGCGCGCGTCGCGCGTGCTGTAGCCGATGATCAGCGCCAGGCCGTTGACCACTCCCCAGGCGACGAAGGTCCACGCCGCGCCGTGCCACAGCCCGCTCACCACGAAGACGATCATCACGTTGCGCATCCGCCGCAGGGGCCCGGAGCCACCCTCGCTGAGCGGCCGCATCAGGTAGTCGCGGAACCAGGTCATCAGCGAGATGTGCCACCGCCGCCAGAGGTCCGACATGCTCGTGGCGAGGTACGCGCGGTTGAAGTTCTCCATCAGGTCGTACCCCATGATCCGCGCCGACCCGATGGCGATGTCGGTGTAGCCCGCGAAATCCGTGTAGATCTGGAAGTAGAAGAAGTACGCGGCGATCAGAACCGTCGCGGCGGTCTGCGGCTGCTGTGCCATGAAGGCTTCGTTCACCCACGGCGCCAGGCGGTCCGCGATCACCAGCTTCTGGAAGAAGCCCCAGGCCATGCGCGTGAGCCCGCTCACCATCCGCGCGCCGTCCACGTGGTGGACGCGCGTGAACTGGGGGAGCAGGCGGTCGGCTCGCTCGATGGGCCCCGCGACGAGCTGCGGGAAGAACGACACGTACAGCGCGAAACGGCCCAGGTGCCGCTCCGCGGGGATGTTGCGCCAGTACACGTCCAGCGAGTAGGCGAGCGTCTGGAAGGTGTAGAAGCTGATGCCGACCGGGAGAAGGGGGTGCAGCGCCGCATGCTCCGGGACGCTGGCCCCCATCGGCCCCAGGACCGCCTGCAGCGAATCCGTGATGAACCCGGCGTACTTGAAGTACCCCAGCATCCCCAGGTTCGCCGTGAGGCTGACGATCAGCCAGGCCCGGCGCCGCCGCGGTGTCTGGGCCCCCGCCATCCGCAGCGCGACCGCCCAGTCCAGCACCGTGCACGCGATCAGCAGTACCAGGTACGCCAGCCGCCACGAGCCGTAGAAGTAGTAGCTCGCCGCCAGCAGCAGCGCCCAGCGCCACCGGTGCGGGGTGGCGAAGTACAGGGCTACGACGATGGGGAAGAAGAAGACGAAGTGGAGCGAGTTGAACAGCATGGAGCCGGGACGCCCTTGGCCGTGGTTGCGCGGGCTGGACCGGCCGGGAGGCCGGGTGCTGCCAGCGGCTGGCGCTGGTGCTCTGGTACGGTGGAGGTCGTGCGGGAAGCGGAGCGCTGCCTACCCGGCGCACCGCGCGCGGAAGGTAGATCGGGAAGCGGGAGCCGGCAAGCCTGCGAGGTCCCCGTCGGACGGCCTGCATGCGCGCGGACGGCACGGCCCCAGTGTGCCTTCACGCACCAGCGGGACCCACGCGGAGCCGCGGGGATGCAGAAAGCCCGGGGCCGCTCCTCTGCGTCTCCGCGTCGCCACCCGGGCGCGGCTCCAGGAGGACGAGTCCGGCGCCTGCGGGCGCCGCGCCACCTCGCCGGGCATGGGTTGCCCGATGGGCGGCAGCGCGTTCACGCCGCGGCGCTCCGGGCCTGGCGGCGAACGGCCAGCCGGCGCAGCGACCAGGCCGCCAGCGGGAGGGCGCCCGCCGCCGCCCGCGCGAGGCGCGCGGCGAGCTGCGTCGCGGGCGCAAGGGCGGCGAATGTCGTGGAGCGATCCAGCGTGTAGGCCGCGGCTGCCACCACGCACGATCCGACGGCCGCCGCGAGGATCGCGGGGAGCCGGTACGGGATCGGGTGGTTGCGGTGCGCCGTGGCCAGCACCAACCCGGCGCAGGCGAGCGTGGACAGCAGGTAGGCCGCCCCCGCGGCGGCGACGCCCCAGCGCGGCGCCGCCCAGAGGAGAAGGAAGACGTTCAGAACCGCCCCGCCCGCGAACCCGAGCGCGTTCCAGTAGGTCCGGCGCGCCCACGCGTTCCCCGCTCCCATGATGCCGGCAGCCCCGTTCCACAGCAGCCCGAACGCGAGAAAGCCCAGCAGCGGCCCTGCCGCCTCGTACGCGGGCCCGGCCACGAAACGGGCCAGCATCCCCCCCACGAACGCGAGCATGCTGCACACCGCGAACATCCCCGCCAGGTACATCCCCAGCACCCGCACGAAGACGGGCTCGGAGCCCTCCTCCTCGAACAGGCGCATCGCCATGGGGTCCCACGAGGCGCGGAACGCCGTGTCCAGTATGGCGACCACCGCCGCCACCCGCACGGCCACGCCGAACACGCCCAGGTCGGCCAGGCCCAGCGAGAGGGCCAGCACGTAGCGGTTGGCGGAGTTCTGTCCCCACCTGGAGAGCACCGCGGGCAGCATCGGCAACCCGTAGGAGAGGAGCTCGCGAGCCCGCGCGCGGTCGTAGTGCCACGCGAAGAGCTCCCGGCGAATCCACACCGCGACCCCTCCCCAGATCAGCTTGGAGAGGAAGAGGCCCCACAGGACCCCGGGAACGCCCATTCCCGCCACGACCACGGCGACCAGGCTGAGCGCCGCGCTCGTGGCCACGTCGCACAGCGAGAAGGCGACGAACAGCCCCGGCCGCCGCTCGAAGCGGAAGACCAGCTGGGAGAGCGCCAGCAGCTGCTGCGGGAACACGGCCAGCACGACGGGGAGGAACACGGTCCAGCCGCCGATGGCCTCCATCCGCCCCCCGAGCGCGAAGAGCAGCAGGGGGGCCAGCGCCGTCCACGCGACCGCGTTGCGCAGGTACATGCGCACGGCCGTCCCCATCAGCCGGGGGAGCTCGCCCGCCGCCGCCGCGGCGTAGTAGCCGCGGGCCACGCCGGAGAGGATCTGCAGCTCCGCCAGCATGAACAGCAGCACCGACGTGGTGGTCAGCAGGTCCAGCAGCCCGTACTCCGCGGGGGTGAACAGACGGGTGTAGACGGGGAGCAGGAGCAAGCCGACGAAACGGCTGGCCACGGCCCCCATCCCATAGGCGGCGGAGCCCCGCATCAGCCGGCGCAAGGGCCGGGACTCCTCGCCGTCCGGCATGCGCGTGCTCACGTGCCTGGCGCCGGCACACGCCGGCGGCGCGCGGCGGGCTGCGGCTCCTGCGTCCCGTCTCCGGGCGTGTCGCGCGGAGGACCGGGCGCGATTTTGGGTGAGGCTTCCAGGGGTGCGAGGCTCTTCATGCTCGCGCTGGCCCGCACCACGGAGCCGTCGATCGAGACGTGGCGCCCCGACACCGGGCCGGCTTCGGCGCATTGGCGCACCACGCGGTCCACGACATCCTGGAAGATGCCCGCTCCGGCCGTTTGTCCTGCTTGGAGAGCGTGGAGTGGTCAGGCACGGCGTCGTGCATTTGCAGGCGGGAGAACCAGCGCATCCCAGCGTGCATGGAGATCTCGGCGCAGAGCTCCCGGTCCGAGAGGTCGTAGAGGCGCCCCAGCAGCAGCATGCGCAGGAACAGCTCCGGGTCGGTGCCCGGGCGGCCTCGCTCGCCGTCACAGGCCGAGACCGCATCACGAACCCAGGCCAGGTCGAGCACCGCATCGATCTCGGGCGGCCGGTGATCCGGCGGGACCAGCGACGCCAGGTCGATCATCTGGAAGTGTGCCGGCTCCGATGCGTTCCGTCCGAGCATGTCGAGCCTAGTTGAGGCGAGCGAGACACCGTGCTGCAAATACAATCTACTTCTCCTTCGGCGTACTCGCTCCCCCTTTCAACAGCCTTCTAGTTTCCCTCCGGGCCCAGTAGCGTCCATGAAGATGTGCAGCGGCCACGCGGGAAATCCAGGCGGTCCCCGTGAGCACCCATGATCTGTGACCGTAGCGCGGGGGTCCCGGACGTACGCTGCAGGACCGGCTCGAGGCGCAGTCCTTGACAATTAGGGTTTGGCGCTGGCGCGGGGCTGACGACCCTGCGCCGGCCATGATGTGCCCGCAGCTGAGGTGAGGCCCTGCGACCCGGAAAGCCGGACGAGGCTCGACCCGACACCTAGCCCACCCCTGCGGTCATCGAGAGTGTGCGCGGCCCCCGCGCCGGATGGCCGTGCGAGGCGCGGGGAAACGGGGAACCAACTTGTAGCAGCCGGTGTGGGAGAGGTCCGATCCGGGGTTGATGCCCAGAGCGTCGAGAATACACCAAGGCCCTCCTACTCCGGCCCAGCCTCTCTGGGTGACGTCCTGCGATCCGGGAAACCGCAGAGGTTCGACGAGACACCTGATCCCCCCAGCGGGACTGGTAGCAACCTGGAAGCACGGCGGTGGTGAGGCCCACGGCAAGCAACCATGCGCGGCGCGCAGCAAGCGTGCGCGTGACGCTCGCAAGAAGAGCTCGGCTCCCCTGGCAGACGTACACGAACGGGGAGCCCCGCCATCGGGCGGGGCCCCCTGTGCCGATCAGAGTGTTTCGGAGTGGTCCGTCATCCCATCGAACTCCCACATGAGATGCCGCCCTAACTGGGCCGCGACTGCGGCCCAATCAGAACCAGTTGCACGGGCACATAGAGCCTGGACGGCACTGCGTACCAGACGGTAGTCCCAGTGTTCGACGATCAGGGCTCCCTCCCAGAGAGAGCCGGAGTCGGCTACCTGTTTAGCAACCCAAGTCGGCGTTCGGACATAGAAGCTGAACTGCTCCTGTCCTGGCTCCCCCTCCGGTCCGATGTAGGCATCCATTAGGAGGCTGAAGCATTCGGGATCCTCCGGGTAGTCACGCTCGATGTCCAGCATCCGTAGATCGGTCGTCGACAGAGAGCGTAGCGCAGCGCGAATCATCGTTCCCTCAGCTTATGGGATTACGTCGACATGCCCGTTGCCGACCGGCCTAGCACCAGCTTCGACCTTCCACTCGAAGTTTGCCTGTGTCTTCCCGAGGCGCGGCTTGTGGGAGGGTGGTCGGAACACCCGCAGTCCGTCCCTGCTGACGAGTGACGTTCCGTCGCTCGCCGTTCGGGCACCCGCTCCCACCCACGCTGCACCGAGAGCTCGGGTTTCAGCGTCGGTGAAGGAACCCATGCCGAAGTTTCCTTTCGTTCGGGATGCCTGGCGCAGGAGTCCAGATGCGTTCGCTAGAAGAGCTCGTTCAGCGAGTTCTTCGGCGGTCTCTCGCCCGGCTGCACGAGAGACTGCGTTTCCCCCGGTCCGCTCAATTATGCCGGCACCGAGGAACGCGACATCAACACCGTAGCGATTGATGAAGTCCGCGGCACCAGCAAGTACGGCTCCGATGAACTGTCCGGGTCTGATCCCGCCCGAACCTCCACCTGCTCCCGGCTCGACGCACGGTGGCGGCGGACAACCGATGCATGCCGGCTGGGGGCACAAGCCATACGGATCACTATATGTGAGACTCCTATAACGGGAAACCACCAGGGTGACCCTCTGGCGGTGCCCCTCCAGGGTCTCTCCTCGGGGAGCGATGATCCTCCGTGTCCGCTACCATGGCGGATGCCGGTGCATCACTCCCGTACTTCCACCGAGAGGAGGAGACCCGATGCGTTCATCCAAACAGGCCCAGCAGCGGAGCCGGGCCCAACTCGCCGCCGCGGTTGTCGGAGTCGACGCAGGGAAGTTCAAGCACTGTTTGGTCGTCCGCACCCGCGGCGGCGCGGATTCCAAGCCCTTCACCTTCCACACCACGCGCGACGGCTTCGACCTCGCGGCCGAAAAGATTCTCGCCCTCTCGGGAGGAGCCCAGCCTTCGCAGATCCCGGTGGGGATTGAGTTCGCCGGCGTATACGGCTTCACCTTCGCCTACTACCTCCAGCAGCAGGGCTTCCAGGTGGTGAGCGTACTCGCTTCACACTCGAAGCGCTGGAAGGAGGTGATGCACAGTCAGGCGATCAAGACGGATGAGAAGGACGCCGGTACGATCACGGACCTCGTGGCGATTGGGCAGTTCGTCAGCTTTCCGTTCCTGAAGAAGGAATACGCAGAGCTGCGCTACCTGGTGAGCGCACGCGACAACGTCTCCATCCAGAGGACGGCGGCGCTGACCCGGCTCAAGTCCGTACTGCAGGTCGTCTGGCCCGAGTTCGAGCAGGTCTTTCCGAAGTTCCACTACATCACGCCCCTGAAGCTACTCGCCCGCTATCCAGGACCGGCGGATCTGCTGAAGGCGCCCAAGCGCCAGGTGTTCAAGCTGCTGAAGGAGATCTCGCGCAACCACCTGGGCGAGAAGACGTACCAGCAGCTCGTCGCGGCGGCCGAACGTACCGTGGGGCTCCCCATCGCGCAGGGGGCGCTCAAGGGCGAGATCCCGCTGCTGATCGAGCAGATCGACGTCTTCGCCCGTCAGATGGAGCTGATCGAGACCCGCATGGAGGAAGTGCTCGGGACTCTCCCCGAAGCGGAGTTCCTGCTCTCGATCCCTGGGGTGGCGCCGGTCTCGGCAGCCGTGTTCCTGGGGCTGATCGGGGATCCGCAGGCGTACGAATCCTCCAAGCAGATTCTCAAGCTGGCCGGCCTCTCGCTAGTGGAGCGGTCCAGTGGCACGACCAAGGGACAGCCGCATATCTCCAAGCGCGGTAAGCCTCTGCTGCGCAAGCAGCTCTTCATGCTGGCGCTGCGCGCGGTGCGCAGCGACGGAATGTTCCGCGACCGCTTCGTGCGGCACGTGGCGCGTACCGGCGGCAAGAAGTTGCCGGTGGTCGTGGCGGTCGCGCGCGAGATGCTCTGCCTGATGTTCAACATCGCGCGGGAGCGGCGGTGCTTCACCGTCGAGCCGCCCAAGCGCCAGAACCGCCGCACGGAAGTTGCGGCCTGAGACAAGCCAGATGAAGACCGCTTCAGCCCCCCCGGCGGGACCCGGGATGGAGCCCAGAAAAGATCGAGGTGGCCTCGGCCAGCCTCCTTGTATAGAACTGCTCCCCGGGTCTTCGCAGGTTCGCTCAAGTCTCCGATGAAGGAGTTTCGAGGGACAGAACGCGTGTCGCCTCCCAGGATTTGAGAGCTTCGAGTTACGCGAACCTCCAGTCGGGCAGTCACTTGGGTGCGAATTGACAATCTGGGTTCGGGAATGTAGTGTTGCCGGAGAGCCCCTGTGGGGAGCCCCGGCGTGGATCCGTAGGCCGACTATGAGGCGCCCACGGGCGGCCTCCGAATAAAGAGTCGATCGCGACCGGGGCTCCTCTCTTCTTCCAAGCTGGCCCGCTTGTGGATCTGGCGACCCGGTTGAGGCGTCTCTGACGGCCTCCGATGTTAGACTCGATCGCGAGCGGGTTTTGTGAGCGGTGGCAGGCACCTTCGAGTGCCTGCCACCATTCGTTCAGATGCCGCGACTGGCTGGCTGGAGTCCTTATCGCTGTAGCCTTCAGCGCGTTGGCTCCGCCTCGTCGATGATCGAAGCTCTGGCTACGTCGAAGTCCCCTCTGGCGTTCTGAGCGCCGTCGAAGTAGTCCTCCCAAAATCCTCGACGTAACCAGGAACTGGGTCCGAACTCAAGCCCATTATCCTCGCCGCTCTGCACCTTCCAAATGGAAGGGATGTCCGTAGCGGTGACAGCGAACTGGCACGCCTCAAATAGTGCAGGCGTATGGCCATCGTCGCCAACGATTCTGAACATGGCTCCGCGTTCAGGAAGTATGGACACAGCGAGGACGACGTACTCCTTGCCCACCGTAAGCCAGGAGTTGCTCGATTCAGGTTCCCCAGTGATCGAGTTCACGAGGCGTATGCACTGAACTCTCATTGGTTGAACACGGCCTTGTAGTCGATGTTGTAGTTGGCTTTGCGCGTCGCGCTGTTGTAGTAGAAGTGCATCTGGAAATCACCGCTTGGCCCCCGGATCGTCGGAGTCGAGTACTTGCCCCAATCTGCCATCCGGCTTCCGTCCTTGGTCAGTTCCGTGATCACAGCGCGGTTATTTAGCTGCGATCCAGGGATGACCATTCGGGAGCCCGCGATCACACTGGGCTGCAGGCCGCCTGAGCGTGTAAAGATGGAGGTAGCCTCCTCCAATGCGAGCGCGGCATTGAGCCGAGCGCCGTTGGCAACGTTGTCGGCTCCTCCCCTACCTGCAACGCGGCTGACAACATTCGCCTGCGTGCGCTCGATCGTCCCGATGCCGAGGAGCAGTACATCGACACCGCGCCGGTTGATGAAATCGGCAACACCGGCGAGGGCCGCACCGATAAACTGACCCGGCCGGATTGCGCCAGAGCCAGACGAACCTACCGCATCTCCCCCAGGGCACGGTGGTGGCGGACAACCAATGCACGCCGGCTGCGGGCACAATCCGTAAGGATCACTATAGGAGACCGGGTCGCCGTTCGCAAAGCCGTAGAGGTTGATGCCGCCGGCGAGGCCGATGGGGTCCTCCTGGGTGAAGCGCCCGGTCTGGGGGTCGTAGTAGCGGTTGCGCTTGTACAACTGTCCCGACGCGGTACGCATTCCCCCGATGAGGTTGCCGAACCAGTTTTGCGGCTGCTCCGGCGGCTGTGAGTTCAGGAATGCGCTGCCCCGGCGCGTGAGCCAGTCCAGCTCCGCCGTGGCCGCGACGTCCGTTCCGGAGCTCGATGTCCCCTTCTCCGGCAGCCCGCGCCAGTCGGTATGCGGCATGACCGCGAAAGGCTCGTAGAGCGCCTGCTCCTGCCCATATCCCACGCGGGCGAGGGAGAGGGGCTGGTCGATGCCCGCGCCGTGGGTGTAGGCCACCCGGCCGTAGAAGGTGCTGTACTTGTTCTTGTAGCAGTTGAGATTGCCGTCGACCACCTCCTCCGGCGTGCACTTGTATCCGCTCCCATTGTTCACCGTCACGGTGTCCGCCTCCAGCATCGACTTCGTGTCGCCGCCCGGGTAGCGAATCTCGTAGAGGACCTGGTCCCCGTCCCACACGAACCGCTCCATCGTGCTGAACTCCGGGATACCGGCCGAGTCGCGCCGTGCCCGGAGCAGCACGCGGCGGCCGAGCGCGTCGTAGCGGACCTCCTCGAACGCCCCCACGTACCGGCTCGACACGTACTCCGGTTGGGCGTTGGTGCGCTTGTCGGT
>CADCTW010000011.1:0-8419 GCA_902805735.1 uncultured Gemmatimonadota bacterium
CGGGCGACAACGTGCAGATGGTGGTGGAGCTGATCACGCCGATCGCCATGGAGAAGGAGCTGCGCTTCGCCATCCGCGAGGGCGGCCGCACCGTGGGCGCCGGCGTCGTCACCGAGATCGTAGAGTAACTATCCGTGCAGGCGTCCGCGGCCCCGCGCCGCGGACGCCAGCCGTTCCAACTTGAGGGACTGAGCCATGCGCGACATCATCATCCTCGCCTGCACCGAGTGCAAGGAGAGGAACTACAACAAGACGAAGAACAAGCGCAAGCACCCGGAGCGCGTGGAGTACAGCAAGTACTGCCCCCGGTGCAACCAGCACCGGCCCCACAAGGAAACCAAGTAGCGTTTCGCGCCGCTGCCCCGCGGGGCGGCGGCACCGCTGCATAGGGCCGGCCGCGCGCCGGCCACATCCGTTCATTGCACCAACGGTTTCCTTGCATGGCTGACACGACCCGCACGTCCGCGCGCGACTTCCTCGTCGACGTCAAAGACCAGGTCCAGAAGATCACCTGGCCGGACCAGGAGCAGCTCAAGAGCTCCACCGGAGTCATCGTCGCCTTCGTGGTGATGGTGGCGCTGATCATCTTCGGGATGGACCTGGTCGTCCGCACAGTTCTCGAGCTGGTCGGCTCGCTGTTCGGGTGAGCGCGATCATGGCCGATGCCAGGTGGTACGCGATCCAGAGCTATTCCGGGCATGAGAACAAGGTGCAGCGGCTGATCCAGCGCCGCATCGACGAAGAGCCCGGCGAGCCGCAGGAAAAGCAGATCCAGGAAGTGCTGGTCCCCACGCAGGAAGTGGTGGAGATCCGCAACGGCAAGCGCGTCACCGTGACCCGCAAGCTGTACCCGGGGTACGTGCTGGTGAAGATGGTCTCCAACCAGCGCACGGTGAACCTCGTCAACGGCATCCAGGGAGTGATCAAGTTCCTGGGTTCCGGCGCCGAGCCGCAGGCGCTCTCGGACGACGAGCTGGCCAAGATCTTCGGGCAGGATGCGGAGCCGGTGGCGGGGGCGGAGGAGCCTGTGGTGCTCATCCCCTTCACCAACGGGCAGGTGGTGGAGGTCACCGACGGTCCGTTCAAGGAATTCAGCGGCACCGTGCAGGAGATCGACCACGACAAGGGTAAGGTAAAGGTGGAGGTGTCGCTCTTCGGGCGCCCCACCTCCATCGAGCTGGACTACACGCAGCTCCGCGGATTCTGATCTGAGGTCGTACGATGGCTAAGAAAGTAACGGGCTTCATCAAGCTCCAGGTTCCCGCGGGGGCCGCTAACCCGGCTCCCCCCG
This sequence comes from uncultured Gemmatimonadota bacterium, assembly GCA_902805735.1. GTDB lineage: Bacteria > Gemmatimonadota > Gemmatimonadetes > Longimicrobiales > Longimicrobiaceae > Longimicrobium. The sequence goes on from CADCTW010000011.1 coordinate 1,292, forward strand.
TCGGCCCCGCGCTGGGCCAGCACGGCGTGAACATCATGGAGTTCTGCAAGCAGTTCAACGCGCGCACGCAGGGTCAGCCCGGGATGATCATCCCGGTGGAGATCACCGTGTACGGCGACCGCTCCTTCACCTTCATCACCAAGACGCCCCCCGCGGCGATCCTGCTGAAGAAGGCGGCGGGTGTGGACAAGGGCTCGGCTTCTTCCAAGAAGACCAAGATCGGGCGCGTCACGCAGGACCAGGTGCGCCAGATCGCCGAGACCAAGATGCCCGACCTGAACGCGGCGGACCTCGACGGCGCCATGCGCATGATCGCGGGGACGGCACGTTCGATGGGCCTCGAGATCGTGGGGTAAAACAGAAGTGCCAAGTGCCGAGTGCCAAGTGCCTGGTGAACTGCGGTTCAACTACCAGGCACTAGGCACCAGGAACCAGGCACTTCCCATACGACGGGCGGCTCGCCGCCGCGTCGGAGGCAGGAGAAGCGGAGCGAGGGGCGGACACCAGGGAGCGGTCTCCTGCCCTCCCTCACCGGCAACGGTGAAGACCCTCGTTCCCGTCCGATCGACCACAGAGGGGTGGGGTGACCCCGCTGCGGGAGGACTCGTCACCAGGATCACCTGAGGGAGTACATGCCCAAACACGGAAAGAAGTTCCGCGAGGCGCAGGCCCGTGTTCCCGAGGGGCAGAACTACAGCGTCCCCGAGGCCGTGAGCCTCGTCAAGGAGCTGTCGTTCGCCAAGTTCGACGAGACCGTGGAAGCGGCCGTGCGGCTTGGCGTGGACCCCCGGCACGCGGACCAGATCGTCCGCGGGGCCGTCGTCCTTCCCCATGGTACGGGGAAGACCGCCCGCGTGCTCGTGATCGCCCAGGGCGACCGCGCGCGTGAGGCGGAGGAAGCGGGCGCCGACTTCGTCGGCGTCGAGTTCGTCCAGAAGATCAAGGACGGCTGGCTGGACTTCGACGTGGCCGTGGCCACGCCGGACATGATGGGCCAGGTGGGCCAGCTCGGCCGCATCCTGGGCCCGCGCGGGCTCATGCCCACGCCCAAGGCCGGCACGGTGACGATGGACGTCGCCCGCGCCGTCCGCGAGATCAAGGCCGGTAAGATCGAGTTCCGGACCGACAAGACGGGGAACCTCCACGTCCCGATCGGGAAGGTCTCCTTCGACGTGGCGAAGCTGGAGGAGAACCTGGGCGCGTTCATGGACACCGTGATCCGCGCCAAGCCCGCCGCCGCCAAGGGCACGTACGTCCGCGGCGTGACCGTGTCCAGCACGATGGGGCCCGGCGTGACGGTGGACGCAAACCTGTTCCGGAGGGGCTGACCGATGAACAGACAGGAGAAGGACGTCGTCGTCGTCGAGCTCCAGGACAAGCTCAAGGTTGCCCAGGCGTTCTACCTGACGGACTTCACGGGCCTGAACGTGAAGCAGATCACCGAGTTCCGCTCGCGCCTGCGCAAGCAGGGGGTGGAGTACGTGGTCGTCAAGAACACCCTGGCGCAGCGTGCGCTCCAGGGGCTGGAGCTGCCGGACGTGGCGTCTTCGTTCACCGGGCCCACCGGGCTGGTGATCGGGCGCGACGACGCGGTGGCGGCGGCCAAGGTGCTCACCGACTTCATGCGCGAGTTCGGCGACCGCCCGGCGGTGAAGGGTGCCGTCGTGGAGCGCCGCTCGGTGGACGCCGCCCAGGTGAGGAAGATCGCGGACCTGCCTCCGCGTGAGGTCCTCCTCGCCCAGCTCGCCGGGGGGCTGCAGCAGCCCATGGCGCGCCTCGCGGGCGGAATGAGCCAGCTCATGTCCGGGTTCGCCCGGGCCGTGGACCAGCTTCGGCAGCAGCGGGAAGGCGCCGAAGCCTGACCCCGCGCTGGATCCGCGAGGGTCCGGCGCACGGGACCGGCCGGGGCAAGATCCCGCGGTCCGATATAGAGATCGAACTAGCCTAGCCTTCGCAACCTGTACGTACCCAGATAGGAGCACAGCAAAATGGCCACCACGCTTACCCGTGACGAGCTGCTCGACGCGATCGGCAACATGACCGTCCTCGAGCTTTCGGACTTCGTCAAGGCCTTCGAAGAGAAGTTCGGTGTGACCGCCGCCGCCCCCGTGGCGATGGCCGCCGCCGGCGGCGCGCCCGCCGCCGCCGCCCCCGCCGTCGAGGAGCAGACCGAGTTCACGGTGATGCTCACCGGCGCCGGCGACAAGAAGATCCAGGTCATCAAGGTGGTCCGCGAGATCACCGGCCTGGGCCTCAAGGAGGCGAAGGACCTGGTGGACGGCGCCCCGAAGCCGGTGAAGGAGGGCGTCTCGAAGGAGGAGGCCGCCACGCTCCGCGCCAAGCTCGAGGAGCAGGGCGCCGCGGTCGAGGTGAAGTAGTGACGGAACGCCCGGAGTGCCGCGGGTTCGCCCGCGGCACTCCGGGCGGGGCGTTGCCCGTCCCCGCGGGGGCCGGGAGCCCAACCGTCCACTTCAGCCCGACGGACAATGATTGCGCAGCTTCCTCAATAGATATCGGACGGTACCGTACCCCGCCGGGTCTCCGGTTGGGGTCGTTTGCGCTTCCCTGTTGATGTCGGGCGTTCGAGGGCAGGAAAGTGCCCAGTGCCAAGTGCCTGGTGCCTGGTGCCTGGTAGAAAACGTTCTGTTCACTAGGCACCAGGCACTCGGCACCAGGCGCTTGTCCCCTGCCGGACCGACAACACCTACGCCAGCACCCAAGGGAGAGCCAATTGGCTACGCTGAACAAACCGATCGTCTCCTTCGCCAAGCTGACGGCGGGGATGGAGCACCCCAACCTCCTCGACGTCCAGTTGCGCGCGTTCGAGACGCTGCTGCAGACCGACGCCGCCGCGCGGGAGCGCGAGGACGTGGGGCTGGAGCGTGTCTTCAACGAGATCTTCCCGATCTCGGACGTGAACGGAAACTTCTCCCTGGAGTTCGTTCGGTACTCGCTGGGCGAGCCGAAGTACGACATGGAGGAGTGCATGGAGCGCGACATGACGTACGCCGCTCCGCTCAAGGCAACCCTCCGTCTGGTGGTGTGGGAGGACCTCGGCGACGAGCGCCGTCCAAAGGACATCATCGAGAAGGAGGTCTACCTCGGTGACCTCCCGGTGCTGACCCCGCTCGGCACCTTCATCATCAACGGCGCGGAGCGCGTCATCGTATCGCAGCTCCACCGCTCGCCCGGCGTGGTGTTCGAGGAGAACATCCACCCCAACGGGTCGAAGCTGTTCAGCGCCCGCATCATCCCCTTCCGCGGTTCGTGGGTGGAGTTCACCGTCGACATCCACGACGTGGTGGCGGTGCACATCGACAAGAAGAAGAAGTTCCCGGCCACGGCGCTGCTGCGGGCGGTGGGCTTCTCGCGCGACGTGGACGTGCTGGGGGTGTTCTTCCGGCGCGAGATGGCGCCGCTGTCGTCGTTCGAGGTGCCCACGGGGCGCGAGGCGCGCCGCGGCGACGCGTTCTACGGCTTCCTGGCCGAGGACGTGCCGGACCCGGCGATGCTGGGCACCGAGGGCCCCGTGCTCTACCGCGACGTGGTCATCCCGGGGACGGGCGAGGTGTTCGCCCGCGGCACGCGCCTGACCGCCGAGGACTACGCCTCCATGCGGGCGGGCGACGTGTACCAGCTTCCCGTGGTCGCGGGCACGCTGCTGGCGCGCGCCGGCGACGAGCTGAACGGCGAGACGCTGCAGCGCCTGAACCGCGCCGGCATCGACCAGGTGGCGGTGTTCCGCTCGGGCGGGCAGAGCGGGAGCGCCCTGCGCGCCACGCTGGCCAAGGACCCCACCCGCGGCACGCTGGACTCGCTCTTCGCCATCCACAACCTGGTGCGCCCCGGCACGGCCCCGGCGCCCGACGCGTGGACGGAAGAGGAGTTCAACGAGGCGGGCGACTCGGTGGCCCACATCGGCGACTTCCTGCGCGACTGGAGCGAGCGCGACGGCGCCGCCACCGACCCCAACTCGCGCGATGCCCAGCGCTCGGCCGAGGAGCGCATGCTCCGCTACGCCCAGGAGCGCGGCATCCGCTACGTGTGGGAGAGCTTCCGCGAGGAGCGCTCGGAGCGCGCCGGCCGTCCCAGCCGCGTGCTGGTGTACGAGCTCAATCGCGTGGTGCAGGTGTACGCGCAGGTGTGGCGCCTCCTCTTCCAGCCCCGCCAGAGCCTGGTGGTGGCGGGCGAGCTGTCGAGTGCCCTGACGCCGGGAACGGCGCGCTCGGACTACAGCGAGTACACGGAAGAGACGCTCAACAAGCGGTACGACCTGGGCCGCGTGGGCCGCTACAAGATCAACCAGCGGCTGGGCGAGGCCTTCCGCACGCTGGGCTTCAGCGTGCCGCCCGCGGGGATGACGGCGCTGACCGCGCAGGACGTGCTGGCCATCCTGTGGCAGCTGGTGGAGCTGCAGGAAGGGCGCGGCGACACGGACGACATCGACCACCTGGGGAACCGCCGCGTGCGGTCGGTGGGCGAGCTGATCGCCAACCAGTTCTCGGTGGGCCTCAGCCGCATGGCGCGGCTGGTCCGCGAGCGCATGTCGATCGTGTCCGACCCGGACAAGATCAACATCGACGACCTGGTGAACGCGCGCACGGTGTCGGCCGTGATCCAGCAGTTCTTCGGCTCGTCGCAGCTCAGCCAGTTCATGGACCAGACCAACCCCCTGGCCGAGATGACGCACAAGCGGCGTCTCTCCGCGCTGGGGCCGGGCGGCCTTACCCGTGAGCGCGCCGGCTTCGAAGTGCGGGACGTGCACTACTCGCACTACGGGCGCATGTGCCCCATCGAGACGCCGGAAGGCCCCAACATCGGGCTGATCAACTCGCTGACCACGTACTCGCGGATCAACGACCTGGGCTTCATCGAGACGCCCTACCGCAAGGTGGTGCGCACCATCCTGCGCTACCCGGCCACCGCCCGCCTGGAAGAGAGCGTGCGGCTGGTGCTGGGCGAGCGCGCCAAGGTGTTCGCCAAGAAGGGCGAGGAGATCGACGCCGAGCGCGGCCGCGAGATCTTCCGCGCCATGATCACCGGCGCCGAGCTGGCCGAGGACGTGCCGGACTGGAGCGCCCTCTTCCCGCGCATGCTGGCGGGCGAGATCCCGCAGGCGGAGTGGGAGACGCACGTGCTCACCCTTCCCGTGATGGCGCGCCGCGGCGAGCGGATCACGGACGAGCTGGCGGGCCGCATCGCCGGGCAGCCGGTGAACGTGGTGCGCGTGGTGAGCCGCCGCGCCGGGGCGCAGGCCCGCGGCGTGGCGCCGGAAGCCATCCGCAACCCCATGTCGCTGCCCGTGCGGGTGTTCGCGCCGCGCTCCTCCGCCGTGCTGGCGGTGCCGGGCACGGTGCTGACGGCCGAGGTGGTGGAGGCGCTGCACACGCGCCAGATGGAAGGGCTCACGGAGAGCGAGTTCGGCGAAACGCCGGACACGGTGGGGATCGACTACGTGTCGGGCGTCCCCGCGCTTCCCAGCGAGACCGAGGTGGGGCGCGTGGCGCTGGGCGCCGTGGCGGCCACCACCAACGTGGTGCCGGTGGTGACCTCCATCACCGCCTGGCTTTCGGCCAACGAGGAAGAGAGCGCCCGGATCGCACAGGCCAACGCGCCGCTCACGCCTGACCTGGCCTTCGGGGCCGAGTTCGTGCTGTGCCGCGAGCGGGGCGACTTCCCGCTGCTGCGCCCGGACGAGATCGACTACATGGACGTGGCGCCGGACCAGCTCGTGTCGGTGGCCGCCGCCCTGATCCCGTTCCTGGAGCACGACGACGCCAACCGCGCGCTGATGGGCTCCAACATGCAGCGCCAGGCGGTGCCGCTGCTCTTCCCGGACGCGCCCGTCGTGGGCACGGGGCTGGAGCAGACGGTGGCCGTGGACTCGGGCGCCGTGGTGGTGGCGCGCCGCGCGGGGGTCGTGAAGGAGGTTACGGCGGACCACATCCTGGTGGACGCGGGCGTGGAGGGGACCGACGCGTCCACCGAGCCGCTGCGCCGCCTGGCCCAGTTCGACCGCTACCGCATGAAGAAGTACTGGCGCACCAACCAGGACACGGCGCTCAACCAGCGCCCCATCATCCGCAAGGGGCAGTTCGTCCAGAAGGGCGACGTCCTGGCGGACGGGGCCTCCACGGACGGGGGCGAGCTGGCGCTGGGCCGCAACCTGCTGGTGGCGTTCATGCCCTGGTACGGCCACAACTTCGAGGACGCCATCGTCCTCAGCGAGCGCCTGGTCAAGGACGACGTGTACACGTCCATCCACATCCAGGAGCTGGAGCTGCAGGTTCGTGACACCAAGCGCGGGATGGAAGAGATCACGCGCGAGATCCCGAACGTGGCCGAAGAGTCGCTGGTGGACCTGGACGAGCGCGGCGTGGTGCGCATCGGCGCCCGCGTCAAGGCCGGCGACATCCTGGTGGGGAAGATCACCCCCAAGGGCGAGACGGAGCTTTCGCCGGAAGAGAAGCTGCTGACGGCCATCTTCGGCGAGAAGGCCAAGGACGTAAAGGACTCGTCGCTCAAGGTGCCGCCCGGCGTGGAGGGCACGGTGATCGACGTCAAGATCTTCAGCCGCCGCATCGACGACCCGATCCTGGAGAAGGAGCGGGGCCAGCGCATCGGCGAGCTGCGCGCCTACGAGCGCGGCGAGATCGGCCGCATCGGCGAGGCCCGCGACGAAGAGGTGCGCGAGCTGATCCGGGGCAAGGAAGTGGCCCTGTTCCTGAAGCGCGGCACGGTGGAGCCCTTCTTCAACGAGGGGACGGTGCTGACGGAAGAGGTGGTGGCCAACCTGGACCTGAACGAGGTGGACCTCACCACCCTCAAGGTGACGGACCGCGCCACCAACGAGCAGCTCCGCCGCCTGGTGGACGAGAGCAAGCGCCGCATCGAGCGCGTGCGGCAGCGCACGGAGAACCAGATCGACAAGGTGTTCCAGCCGGACGAGCTGCCCCCGGGCGTCGTGCAGCTGGTGAAGGTTTACCTGGCCGAGAAGCGCAAGATCTCGGTGGGCGACAAGATGGCCGGGCGCCACGGGAACAAGGGCATCATCGCCCGCATCGTGCCGGAGGAGGACATGCCGTTCCTTCCGGACGGGCGGCCGGTGGACGTGTGCCTCAACCCCCC
>CADCTW010000011.1:8429-8946 GCA_902805735.1 uncultured Gemmatimonadota bacterium
GCCGCACTTCGACGTGCACGACGCGCGTCAGGTGGCCGAGGCGGTGCAGGCCGCCGAGGCGCTGGCGGGTGTGGAGCCGCGCCCCGAGATGGGGATCGGCCGCGCCATCGACCGGATCGTGGGCACCGCTTCGGCGGGGGGCGAGCTGGGCCCCAAGCTGCTGGCGATGCGCGACTACCTGGTGGCCGCCGCCCACGAGCTGGTGGCGCGCGGCGAGGGGACGCTGGAGGCGGACTTCCCGGCCGCCTTCGCCCTCACCACCACGAGCGGCGGCACGGGGCTGAACGCGGCGCTGGAGGAGCACATGCTCCGCGCCGGGCTCACCCCGGGCGGCAAGGTGTGGATGCGCGACGGCCGCAGCGGGCAGACGTTCAAGAGCCCGGTGACGGTGGGCGCCATCTACATGCTGAAGCTGAGCCACCTGGTGGACGACAAGATCCACGCGCGGTCCATCGGGCCGTACTCGCTGGTGACGCAGCAGCCGCTGGCCGGCAAGGCGCAGTTCGGCGGCCAGCGC
>CADCTW010000012.1 GCA_902805735.1 uncultured Gemmatimonadota bacterium
AGCTCCGCGTACGTCAGCGAGCCGCCCTCGTACACCACCGCCACGGCGCCGGGCGTACGCTCCACCTGCGCCTCGATCAGCTCGTGCACGCACTCGCCCGTGTAGGCCACGGCGGTCGCGTTCCACTCCTCCACCACCCGCGCCCGCTCCGCCGGCGCCAGCAGGGGGATGTCGCGCAGCCGCATGCCGGGCGCGGACGCCAGCGCATCCACCAGCCCTTCCAGGGCGGCGTGCATCAGCGAGCACACCCGCATCGGCTCCACCCGGCCGCGCACCTTGGCCGTCACGGCCAGCCCGTCGCCCACGTCGTCCACCGACAGGGTGAGGGGGTAGTTGGAGCGCTCCTCCACGTGCAGCCCCTCGATCCCCTCCCATGCCGCGGCCGAGCGCCCGGCGCGCCCGCCGTGCCGGTAGTTGAGGAGCGACGAGAAGAGCGGGTCGGGCGCCCTCACGCCGCTGCACCGCTGCGCCAGCGCGAGCGATGCGTGCTCGTGGCGAAGCAGCCCGGCGAGCAGCGTCTGCATGCGCCGCACGCTCGCCGCCGCGCCCTCCCCCATCCCCAGGCGCACGGGGAGGGTGTTGATGAAGGGGCCCACCACCCGGTCCGCCCCCGCGCCGCCCTGCATGCGGCCGAAGAGCACCGTGCCGAAGACCACGTCGTCGCGCCCGGACGCGTGCGCCACCACCTGCGCCCACGCCACGTGGCACAGGCTGGCCGCGCTCACCCCCAGCATCCGCGCGCGCTCGCGCAGCCTGGCCACCACCGCCGCGTCCACCTCCAGGCGGCCCTCGCGCACCCCGGAGCCGTCGCCCCGCACGTCCAGCAGGCCAAAGGGCGCGGTGGGCCCGTCCACGTCGCCCAGCAGCGCGGTGAAGAACGCCTCGTGCTCGGCCGGGCTCACGCCGAAGCGTGCCTGCGCCACCAGGTTGCGGAAGGGCAGCGCCGCCGGCAGGGCGTGAGCCCGGCCCAGGAGGTGCGCCTGCACCTCGCCCAGCACCACCTCCATGGTGGTGTGGTCGCTCACCAGGTGGTGAAGGAGGAGAAGGAGGAGCCAGCGCCCGCCCTCCTCGTCGCGCGCCACGTAGCCCCGCACCAGCGGCGCGCGGCGCACGTCCATGCGGTGGTGCCGGGGGTCCACATGGGCGCGGAGCTGCGCCACGGCGTCGCCCTCGCCCAGCGCCACCTCCTCCACCTCCAGCGCCGCCCGGCGCCACACCACCTGCACCGGTTCGGGGAGCCCTTCCCACGCCATCGCCGTCCGCAGGATGTCGTGGCGGTCGATCACCGCCTGCACCGCGGCCAGGTAGGCGTCCAGCCGGTCACGGCTGGCGAAGCTGACCAGCGCCGGCAGGAGGTACGGGTCGCCCTGCTCGGCCAGGAGGTGGTGGAAGAGGATCCCCTCCTGCAGCGGCGCCAGCGGATAGATGTCCTGCACGTTCGACGCGCCGCCCGGCACCCCGGCCACGATCCGGTCGATCTCCGCCTGCGAAAGCTCCACCAGCGGAAGCATCTCGGGGCGGATGGCGGGCGGCTCCCACAGGGCGTCCTCTTCGTCGCCGATCAGCTCCAGGAGCGCGGCCTTGTGGGCCCGCAGCCCGCCGACGAGCGCCGGGTCCAGCTCGTCCTTGTCGGTGTATACGTCCAGGTCGCCGTCGCTCTTGCCGAGGCGGATGTCCTCGGAAGCCAGCAGGGCCAGCAGGTCGTCAAACGTCATTTCCGTGCGGTGTAGGGGCGCCGTTCCCGTGCTCAGATCTTGAGCTTCAGGGGACGGCTCCTCTCTTTCGAGATGGAGATCTGGTTCGCCGGGACGTGCACTTCGCGCGACTCGGCGCCCACGGCGGCGGCGAGCTCGGCAAGGGTGGGAGCGGTGAACATGGCGCGCACGTCGGCGTGCAGGCCGCGCTGGCGCATGCGCTCGATGAGGGTGACGGCCAGGAGCGAGTGGCCGCCCAGCTCGAAGAAGTTGTCCAGGCGCCCCACCCGCTCCACCCCCAGCAGCTCGGCCCAGATGGCGGCGAGAAGCGTCTCCGTGTCGCCACGGGGGGCCTCGTACGGGCGCACGGCGTAGGCGCCTCCCTCCGGAGCGGGGAGGGCGCGGGCGTCCAGCTTGCCGTTGGGCGTGAGCGGAAGCGCCTCCACCCGCACGTACGCCGCCGGCACCATGTACTCGGGTAGCTTGGCGGCCAGCCGCGCGCGGAGCGCCTCCGGCTCCACGCCGCCCTCGGCCACGTACCAGGCCACCAGGCGCCGGTCGCCGGGCGCTTCCTCGCGCGCCAGCACCACCGCGTCGCGCACCCCCGCGTGCTCCGCCAGCCGCGCCTGGATCTCGCCCAGCTCGATGCGGAATCCGCGGATCTTGACCTGGTGGTCGTTGCGCCCCAGGTACTCGATGCCGCCGTCCGGGAGCCACCGTCCCAGGTCGCCCGTGCGGTACATCCGCCCGGGGTGGAACGGGTCGTCCAGGAAGCGCTCGGCCGTGGCCTCCGGCCGGTTCAGGTAGCCGCGCGCCACCCCGGCCCCGCCCACGTACAGCTCCCCGGTCACCCCCACGGGCACCGGCGCGCCCGCGCCGTCCAGCAGGTAGGTGCGCAGGTCGGGGATGCGCACGCCGATGGGGCTCGCCCCCACCCGGTCCACGTCGGCCCGCGTGATGGGCCGGTAGGTCACGTGCACGGTGGTCTCGGTGATCCCGTACATGTTGACCAGCCGGGTGCCGCGCTCGCCGTTACGCTCGAACCACGGCCTCAGTGCCGGCACGTCCAGCGCTTCGCCGCCGAAGATCACCTCGCGCAGCCGGTGCTCGCCCCCGTGCGCCGCCTGCGCCGCCATCAGCTGGCGGAAGGCGGTGGGGGTCTGGTTGAGCACCGTGACCCCCTCGCGGCACAGCAGGGCGTAGAACGCCTCCGGGGAGCGCGCGGTCTCGCGGGGCACCACCACCAGGCGGCCCCCGTGCAGCAGCGCGCCCCAGATCTCCCACACGGAGAAGTCGAAGGCGAACGAGTGGAAGAGCGTCCACACGTCGCCCGGCCCGAAGCCGAACCACGCGTGGGTGGCGGAGAAGAGCCGCGCCACGTTGCGGTGCTCCACCAGCACCCCCTTGGGCCGCCCCGTGGAGCCGGAGGTGTAGATGACGTACGCCAGCTGGCCGGGAGCGTGGTCCGCCGCGTCCGGTGCCGTGTCCGGCTCGCCCGCCCACTCCGCCCCGTCGAGGCCGATGAGCGGAACCCCCGTCCCCGCGAAGCGCGCGGCCAGCGCGGTGCCGGCCAGCAGCGCCACCGGGGCGCTGTCCTCCAGCACGTAGCGCAGCCGCTCGTCGGGGTGCACCGGGTCGAGCGGCACGTAGGCGCCCCCGGCCTTGAGCACGCCCAGGAGCGCAACGATCATCTCCGGGCCGGGCTCGGCGCAGACCGCCACCCGCGCGTCGCGTCCCACCCCCCGCGCGACCAGGTGGTGCGCGAGCCGGTTGGCCCGCGCGTTCAGCTCCGCGTACGTGAGGGAGCGGTCCTCGTACACGAGCGCCGTGGCGGCCGGCGTGCGCGCCGCCCATCCCTCGAACAGCGTGTGGATGCACGCCGCGGCCGGCTCCTCCGCCACCACGTTCCACTCGTGGAGCAGCCGCGTGCGCTCGGCGTCGGAGAGCAGTGGAAGGCGGGCCACCGCCACCTCCTCGTCCGCGGCCATGGCGGCCAGCACCGTGCGGAAGTAGCCCAGGTAACGCTCCACCGTGCCCGCGTCGAAGAGCGCCGTGGCGTACTCCACTCCGCCCACGATGCGCCCGTCCTCCTGCCCCAGCGTGAGCGACAGGTCGAACTTGGACCGGGCCTGCGCCGCCCCGCCGATGAGCCCCACGTGCAGCCCGGGAAGCTCCAGCCCCTCGCGCGGCGTGCTCTGCCAGCTGAACATCACCTGGAAGAGCGGCGTGTGGGCCATGCTGCGCGCCGGCCGCACCAGCTCCACCACCTGCTCGAAGGGGACGTCCTGGTTGTGCTGCGCCTCCAGCGCGCGCGCCTTCACCCGTGCGAGCAGCTCCGCCACCGTGGGCTCGCCGGAGAGGTCGATGCGCAGCGCCAGCGTGTTGACGAAGAAGCCGATCAGCCCCTCGATCTCCGCGCGCCCCCGGTTGGCCGTGGGGGTGCCGATCACCACGTCGTCCTGCCCCGAAAGGCGGGCGAGCACGGCCGCCCATCCCGCCAGCAGCGTCATGAAGAGCGTGGTGCCGTGGCGCTGGCCCAGCGCCCGCAGCGCCGCCGTCAGCTCCTCGTCCAGCTCCAGCCGCGCGGACGCGCCCGCGTGGTCCTGCACGGCGGGACGCGGCCGGTCGGCGGGGAGCTCCAGCAGCTCCGGCGCGCCGGCGAGCGTCGTCTTCCAGTACTCGGCCTGGCCGCGGAGAAGGTCGCCCTCCACCCAGCGCCGCTGCCAGGCGGCGTAGTCCGCGTACTGCACCTCGAGCGGGGGAAGCGGATCCGCCTCGCCGCGCAGGAACGCGCCGTACAGCAGGCTCAGCTCGTGGATCAGCACCCCCATCGACCACCCGTCGGAGACAATGTGGTGCATGGTCGCCAGGAGGACGTGGTCGTCTTCCGCCAGCCGCACCAGTCGGCCGCGCACCAGCGGGCCTCGCACGAGGTCGAAGGGCGCCCCCGCCTCGGCTGCGCCTATGTGGTGCAGCTCCGCGTCGGCGTCGGAATGGCCGCGCAGGTCGTGCTCCACCAGGGTGAACCGGCTCGCCTCCAGGGGCGCGACGCGCTGCACCGGATCGCCATCCCCCCGCGCGAACACGGTGCGGAGCGCCTCGTGCCGCTCCACGATGCGGTCCAGCGCGCGGCCCAGCGCGTCGCGGTCCAGCCGGCCCCGCAGGCGCAGGCGCACCGGGATGTGGTACGCGCTCCCCGCGCTCCCCATCTGGTCCAGGAACCAGAGCCGCTGCTGCGAGAACGAGAGCAGCAGCGGCCGCCCGCGGTCCGCCGGCTCGATGGCCGGGAGCTCCGCCCGCATGGCCGTCTCCAGCACGCGCGCGAAGTCGGCCAGCACGGGGTGGGCGAACACGTCGCCCAGCGCCACCTCCACCGCCAGCGCCTGCCGCACGCGGCTGATCACGCGCACTGCCAGCAGCGAGTGGCCGCCCAGCTCGAAGAAGTGGTCCCGGCGTCCCACCCGCTCCACCCCCAGCACCTCGGCCCACACCTCGGCCAGCGCCTCTTCCGTCGGGCCCAGCGGGGGCTCGCGGCCACTCCCGGCCGGCGGCGCGCCCTCCGGCTCCGGGAGCGCCTTGCGGTCCAGCTTTCCGTTGGGAGTCAGCGGGAGCGCGCCGAGGCGTACGAACACCCCCGGCACCATGTGCTCCGGCAGGTGGGCCGCGAGATGCGCCCGCAGCGCCTCCGCCGGGGCGTCGCCCACCACGTACGCCACCAGCCGCCGGCCGCCCGCCTCTTCCTCGCGGGCCATCACCACGGCCTCGCGAACCTCCGGGTGCTCCGCCAGCCGCGCCTCGATCTCGCCCGGCTCCACGCGGAAGCCGCGGATCTTGACCTGGAAGTCGGTGCGCCCCAGGTACTCCAGGGTGCCGTCCAGCAGCCAGCGCGCCAGGTCGCCCGTACGGTACATGCGCCCACCGTGGAAGGGGTCCTCCACGAAGCGCTCCGCCGTCAGCTCCGGCCGGTTCAGGTAGCCGCGCGCCACCCCCGCCCCGCCGATGTACAGCTCTCCCGCCACCCCTGCCGGCACAGGCTGGCCGCGCGCGTCCAGCACGTACACCCGTGTGTTGGCCACCGGACGCCCGATGTGCCCCACGAACCCCGAGCTCCGCGTCATCTCCGCCCAGGTGGAGTACGTCGTGGTCTCCGAGGGGCCGTACAGGTTGCACACCCGCTCCACGTCCGTGGTGGCGAACAGATCTTCCACCAGCTTCCGCCTCAGCGGCTCCCCGGCGAGGTTCACGGTGCGCACGCTCGCGGGCACCCCGCCCGTCTCCACCAGCGCCTTCATGGCGGACGGCACGGTGTTGACCAGCGTGGCCCCCGTCCCCCCGGCCGGCAGCTCCAGCGCGTTCCCCACCACGTGCACCGCCGCCCCCGCCGCCAGCGGCGCGAAGCACTCGAACACCGCCAGGTCGAAGCTCAGCGACGTGGAGAAGAGCGTGCGGCCGAGCGTCCGCGCGTCGAAGGCCCCGCCCGCCCAGGCCAGGAAGTTCACCGCGTTGCGGTGCTCCAGCATCACGCCCTTGGGCAGCCCCGTGGAGCCCGACGTGTAGATGACGTACGCCAGGTGATGCGCCGCCAGCCCGCCCCGCTCCGGGTTGTCCGTGCGCCCCTCCCCCCACGCCGCGCCGCCGGCCACCACGTCCAGCACCGGCGCCTCCGTGCCCGCGAAGAGGCCGGCCAGCGAGGCCTGCGTGAGCACCGCGCGCGGCGCGCTGTCCGCCAGCATGTAGCGCAGCCGGTCTTCCGGGTACGCCGGGTCCAGCGGCACGTAGGCGCCGCCCGCCTTGAGCACGGCCAGGAGCGCCACCACCATCTCGGCGCCGCGTTCCACGCAGATCGCCACCCGGTCGTCGGGCTCCACGCCCAGGGCGCGCAGGTGGTGCGCGAGGCGGTTGGCCCGCCGGTTCAGCTCCGCGTAGGTGAGCTCGCGGCCGCCGTGCACCACGGCCGATGCACCCGGGGTGCGCCCCACCTGCGCCTCGAACAGCTCGTGGATGCACGCCTCCCGCGGGTACTCGGCCTCCGTGGCGTTCCACTCCTCCACCACCCGCGTCCGCTCGCGCGCGCCCAGCACCTCCAGCAGGCCCAGCGGCGCGTCGGGCGCCGTCTCCAGCGCCCCCGCCAGCCCGCGCAGCGCCGCGTGCATCATCTCGCACACCCGCGCCGGCCCCACACTCTCGGGAAGCTGCGCGGTGAGACGGAACCCGTCTCCCAGGTCGTCCACGGAAAGCGTCAGCGGGTAGTTGGTGCGCTCCTCGGTGTACACGGCCCGCGTCGCCTGCGGCGCGGCGGCCGCATCCCCGGCGGCGGTGTACCGGTAGTTGAGCAGGGCGGTGAACAGGGGGAGCGGCGCCCGCACCCCGCTGCCGCGCTGCGCCAGCGCGAGCGACGCGTGCTCGTGGCGCAGCAGGTCCGCGAGGAGCGCGTGCGTACCGCGGACGCCCGCCGCCGCCCCCTGCTCCATCCCGATGCGCACGGGGAGGGTGTTGATGAAGACGCCCGCCACCCGCCCCGCCGCGGCGGCGTCGTGCATCCGCCCCAGGAGCACGGTGCCGAACACCACGTCGTCGCGCCCGGAGGCGCGGGCCAGCACCTGCGCGAACGCCACGTGGAACAGGCTCGCCGCGCTCACCCTCAGCGCCCGGGCGCGGGCGCGCAGCCGCCCCGCCAGCGCCTCGTCCACCTCCAGCCGCGCCTCGCCGATCGCGGAGCCGTCTCCCCGCACGTCCAGGAGGCCGAAAGGAGCCGTGGGCTCGTCCACGTCTGCCAGCAGGCGGCCGAAGAAGAGCTCATGATCCGCACGGCTGACCCCGCCGCGGGCCTGCGCCACGAAGTCGCGGAACGGCAGCGGCGCGGGGAGGGCGTCTCCCCGGCCGGAGGCGTACGCCGCCACCTCCTCCTGGAGGACCTCGATGGTGGTGTGGTCGCTGGTGAGGTGGTGCCGGCGGAGCATCAGCAGCCAGCGGCCATGCGCCTCGTCGCGCGCCGCGTAGGCGCGGATCAGGGGCGCGCGCCCCACGTCGATCCGCTGGCGCCGGGGGTGCACGCTCTCGTGCAGGGCGGCGGCGGCGTCGCCCTCCACGCGGCCGAGATCCACCTCCAGCACCACGAGCGGGGCGTGCCGCCACACCACCTGCACCGGCTCGCGCAGGCCGTCCCACGCCACCGCGGTGCGCAGGATGTCGTGGCGGGCGATGACCGCCTGGAGGGCCTCGACGTACGCGTCCAGCCGCTCGCGGCTGTCGAAGTCCAGCACGGTGGAGAGCAGGTACGCGTCCCCCTCCGCCTCCATCAGGTGATGGAAGAGGATCCCTTCCTGGAGGGGCGCCAGCGGGTAGATGTCCTGCACGTTGGCGGCGCCGCCCTCCACCGCGGAGGTGATGCGGTCGATCTCGGCCTGCGTGAGCTCCACCAGCGGGAGCATCTCCGGCGTGATGGCGCCGCACGCGGGCGGGATCAGGTTGGGGGGAACCTCCACGCCGGGCGCGTCGCCGCCCAGCGACGCGGCGAGCTCCGCCAGCGTGGGCGCCGAGAAGATGGCGCGCACCTGGGTGCGCAGGCCGCGCTGCCTCATCCGCTCCACCAGCGTCACCGCCAGCAGGGAGTGGCCGCCCAGGTCGAAGAAGTGGTCCCGGCGCCCCACCCGTTCCACCCCCAGCACCTCCGCCCACACCTCCGCCAGCGCCCGCTCCGTCGCCCCCAGCGGCGCCTCGTACTCCCGCGCGGCGAACGCGTCGCCCTCCGGAGCGGGTAGCGCCCGGCGGTCCACCTTGCCGTTAGGGGTGAGCGGCAGCGCGTCCAACCGCACGTACGCCGCCGGCACCATGTACTCCGGCAGCTGCTCCGCCAGGTACCCGCGCAGCGCCTCCGGCCGCGCGCCCCCCACCACGTACGCCACCAGCGCCTTGCCCCCCGCCGCGTCGTCGCGCGCCGTCACCACGGCCTCGCGCACCTCGGCGTGGGCCGCCAGCCGCGCCTCGATCTCCCCCAGCTCCACCCGGAACCCGCGCACCTTCACCTGGTCGTCGCCGCGCCCCAGGAACTCCAGCGTCCCCTCCGCCCCCCAGCGCGCCTGGTCTCCCGTGCGGTACAGCCGCCCCCCGGCCTCGCCGCTGAACGGATCGGGAACGAAGCGCTCCGCCGTCAGCCCCGCGCGGCCCAGGTAGCCGCGCGCCACCCCCCCCCCCCCCCCCTCAAGCCCCCCCCCCCCCCCCCCCCGCACCCG
>CADCTW010000013.1 GCA_902805735.1 uncultured Gemmatimonadota bacterium
GGTTCGCCGGCCCCTCCCCGCCGCGCTGCGCCTGGCCGACGGCGCGGGGGCGCCCGCCACGCTGCGCGGACGCCCCACGGTGGTGGTGTTCGGCAAGAGCGGTTGCGGCTTCAGCGTCCGCTCGCTCCCCGAACTCCAGCGGATGGCGGACGAGCTGGACCGCAGGGGCGTGCGCACCGTCCTGGTCACGGACGAGGCGCCCACCCCCGAGCTCCAGCGCTTCTTCGCCGAGCGCGGCTTCACCGGCCCGGTGCTCTTCGACCCCTCGCGCTCCACGCACGCCGCGTTCGGCTCCGCGGGCACGCCCGAGTACTTCGTGGTGGACGCGGCGGGCGTGATCCGCTTCGAGTACAGCGGCCTGGCCGAGCTTCCGGGGCAGGTCGCGGCGCTGAACTGATTGGCTCACACAGAGACACAGAGGCACAGAGATAAGTTTTTCTCTATGCCTCTGTGTGAGTCCGCTTTTTACCGGCCCACCAGCTCGCGCATCCGCTCCACGATGGGCCGCCCCGCGCGTCCCTGGTTGGCGAGGACGACGGCTGTGTAGCCCTCATCCAGGAAGATGTTCACGTTGTTGCTGGTGCCCGCGTACCCGCCGCTGTGGCCCACGATTCCGCGCCGCGGGTCCACCGTGAAGCCGTAGCCGTACTCCGGCGAGCCGATCTCGGGCTTGGGCGTGGTGAGGGTGCGCACCATGGCGGGGGAGACCAGCTTGCCCGTGCGCAGCGCCTCCGCGAAGCGCACCAGGTCGCCCGCCGTCCACGTACGTCCGCGCCGCCTCGGGGCTCCCCACGTTGATCAGCTCCACCACCTCCGCCGCCCGCCGCGCGGCCGGCGACCGCTCCTGCGCGCACGCGGGGAGCGCCAGGAGCACCAGGACCAGCGTCCACGTGCATCGAAAGGTGCGCATGCTCCGTCTCTTTTCCTCTGTGTCTCTGTGCCTCCGTGTGAGCCCCGCCGTCAACGCGAGCGGTCCACCGCGTTGAGGATGCGGCGCAGCGTCGCCCCCGTGGGGAGCGAGGGCTGCCCGGGGAAGATGTTCCACTGGTTGATCACCACGATCAGGTCGTCCTCGGGAATCGCGATGGGGATCTGCCCGCCGAAGCCGGAGCCCGCCCACATGGTCTTGCCGGGAGCCGTGGGATTGGGGTAGAGCCACCACTTGTACCCGTAGCTGGCCCCGCCCGGACGGCCGTCCACGTCGATGGCCGGGGCCAGCGAGGCGCGCACCCAGTCGCCGCTCACCACCTGCTTCCCCTCCCAGCGCCCGCCCTGCAGGAACAGGTACCACAGCTTCGCCACGTCCTCGCTGGCCAGGTACAGCCCGCCCTCGGTGTCGGCGAGGCCGGACGGGGTGCGCTTCCAGTGCCAGTCGCGGATGCCCAGCGGGGTGAAGAGGTGGCGCGCGGCGTACTCTTCGATGTCCTTCCCCGTGGCGCGGTAGAAGATGTGCGCCAGGAGCTGCGAGGCGCCGCTGTTGTACACGAAGCGGGCGCCCGGCTCGTCGGACATGGGACGGTCCAGGGTGAACCGGATCCAGTCGTAGCTCCGCTCCAGCCCCAGCGTGGTGTTGGCGGTGTCCGTGAACGGCCGGTTCTCGTGCCAATCCATCCCCGCGGTCATGGTGAGGAGGTGGCGGATGGTCATCTTCCGCTTGCGGTCGTCCAGGTTGGCGATGCCCGTGGTGTCGAAGAAGGAGAGGACGGGCGTGTCCACCGAGGGGAACTCGCCGCGCGTGGCGGCCACCCCGATGACGATGGAGGTGATCGTCTTGGTGACCGACTGCAGGGTGTGCAGGTCGCCGCGGCGGTAGTACGGGTGCCACCACGCGCTGAAGTAGTTGTACGGCCCCGTGCGGTCGTGCGAGCGGAGCACCTCGCCGGTGCGCGCCGAGTCGCCGTAGGCGCGGTCGTAGTCCTGGCGGTAGCGGCGGTCGTAAGCCAGGCGCCCGCGCCGGATCACCAGGAGCCGGTCCACGTACCCATAGCGGCCCGCGCGGATCTCGGCGTCGATGCTGTCCAGCACGGCAGCGTTCAGCCCGACCTCGCGGGGGGAGGCCGCGGCCCAGCGCGTCGTGGGCCAGGGCGTCTGCGCCGGGAGCGGCGCGGCGCCCAGCAGGAGCGCCGCGAGGGCGGCGAGGCGCTGGAAGCGGGTGCGGATCATGGTGTGCGCGGAGTTGCGGGTAAGCGGAGGTCCCCGGATCATGGTGCTCCGCCGCGAGCCGATCGGCAACCCGGCCCGCGCCGCCGCCTGTACGAATTAATCTCCGAATAACGCGCTTCCCTGCGCGCTGGAGGCCGGGCGACCTCTGACACGACAGCGGTGTATCCACGCTCCTGGCCCGGCCTGTGCGGACGCCGGCGGGGTTCCGTCCGTTCCAAGCTTCAGCTCATCTCTTCGTGATCCTTCGTATTCTCTCCGTGTGGGTGTGGCTGTGCAGCACCCTCGTCGTCCTGGTGTGGGTGCCCTGGATGGGGCTGCTCTGGCTTCTCACCGCGCGCGCGGACCCGGGCCGCTACACGGTGGGCCGCTGGTTCCGGCGCGCCGCCGTGGTGGTGGTCGCCCTCAACCCCCTGTGGAAGTTCCGCACGACGGGCGTGCGCATCCACGACCCGCGGCGCCCGTACGTGGCCGTGGCCAACCACGAGTCGTTCGCGGACATCTTCCTGATCTCGCACCTCCCCTGGGAGATGAAGTGGCTTTCCAAGGAAGCCATCTTCAAGATCCCCATGATGGGGTGGATGATGAGGATGGCGGGCGACATCGCCGTGCGCCGCGGCGAGGCGCGCAGCCGTGCCGAGGCGCTGGAGGAGTGCCGTGACCGCCTTTCCAAGGGCGTGAGCGTGATGATCATGCCCGAGGGCACCCGCTCCGCCACGGGCGAGCTGCAGCCCTTCCGCGATGGCGCCTTCCGCCTGGCGGTGGAGATGGGGTGTCCCATCCTCCCCATCGCCGTGGCGGGCACGCGCGACGCCATCCCCAAGGGCACCTGGGTGATCAACCGCGCCCGCGCCGTGGCCCGCGTGCTCCCCCCGGTCGAGACCGCCGGCCTCACCATGGCCGACGTCCCCGCCCTCCGCGACCGTGTGCGCGCCATGATCGGCGAAGCCCGCGACGGCCTCTTCCGGGAGCTCGCGGCGCCCGTCTGAAAAGAGTCTCACACAGAGACACAGAGGCACAGAGACGAGTTCATCTCTGTGCCTCTGTGTCTCTGTGTGAGCCATGCTGTTGACAACGCTGCCAATTGGCCCACATTTCAGGTCCACTCGGTCCCTTTGAGGTGCCTCGTGACGATCAACGCCAGCAATGTAGCGGCGGTGCTGGGCAGCGAGAGTGAGCTCGGCCGGAGGGTGGCCAACCTCGACGACCTGCGCCACCTCGTGGAAGAAGGGCTCCCCGTGGCCGCGCTGGACCGCGTGGTGGTGCGGGTCACGCGCGATGACCGCAGCGCGGCGGAGCTGAAGTACCGCCTCGTTCCCAAGACGACGCTGCGCCGCAGGGTGCGGCTGGACCCCGAAGAGAGCCAGCGCCTGGAGCGCCTGGCGCGCATGACGGTGCTCGCTGAGCAGGTGTGGGAGTCGCCCGATCTCGCGCACGAGTTCCTCACCAGCATGCAGCACCAGCTCGACGGCGAGCGCCCCGTGGACCTGGCGCGCAGCGACATCGGCACGCGGCAGGTGGAGACGCTCCTCATGAAGATCGAGTACGCGCTCCCCGTATGATCGCGTGGCGGATCGCCAAGACCCGGCACCCGGCCTTCGATGGAACGGGAGCGGCGCTCTGGGGCGCCCGGTGGAACTCCGCCGGGCGCCCGGTCATCTACGCCGCCGACGGCTTCGCGGGCGCGATCCTCGAAGTGATCGCCCACGCCACCACGCCGAAGACGCTTCCGGGGTCCTACCATGCCGTGCGCATCGAGATCCCGGACGATGCCGTGGAGCGGCTGGAGCCGGACGCGCTTCCGGGGTGGGACGACAAGGACTCGCCGGCCGCGCTCGCGTTCGGCGACGCGTGGCTGGCGAATGCGCGCAGCGCGGCTCTCATGGTACCGGCCGTGACGTCCCGCCCGGTAGGTCGCAACCTCCTCATCAACCCGGCGCATCCGGACGCGGGCCGCATTACCGTGTCCGCGCCGTTCCCCGTGCCCTGGGACGAGCGGCTGTTCTAGCGGCCGGTTCCCGTAACCGGTCGACGCACTTCCAAACCCGCTATGCCCATCGACGCACTTCGCTGGAACCGCATCCGTTATACGCTGATCGCCCCCGTGTACGACGCGGTGGTGCGGGTGGGCGCGCACAGGCACAGGGCGGCGGCGCTGCTGGCGCTGAAGCCGGGGGAACGGGTGCTGGTGGATGGGTGTGGGACGGGGGCGGACCTGGCGCACCTCCCGGCAGGGGTGCAGGTGACGGCGACGGACCTGACGCCGGCGATGGTCCAGCGCACCCGCCGTTTCGCGGCGAAGCTGGGGCGTCCAGTGGACGCGAGGGTGATGGACGCGCAGGCGCTCGACCTCCCTGACGAGTCGTTCGACGCGGTGCTTCTGCACCTGATCCTGGCGGTGGTGCCCGATCCCGAGGCGGCGCTGCGGGAGGCGGAGCGCGTGCTGCGCCCCGGCGGCCGCGCGACGGTGCTGGACAAGTGGGTGCCCGAAGGGGAGCGCGCCTCGCTCCCCCGCCGCGCCGCCAACCGCGTGGCCCGTATCGTCGCCACGGACATCACCCGCCAGCTCGGCCCCCTCGTCGCCCGTACCTCCCTCCGTGTGGAGCACCGCGAAACGCTGGGGATGGGCTTCTTCTCCCTGGCCGTGCTCCGCAAGCCCGGATGATCTCTGTGCCTCTTGCCTCTGTGTCTCTGTGTCTCTGTGTGAGCCCTCCTTTTACCTGACCCGCCGCAGCTCCGGCACCCGCACCGCCACGGCCACCGTGATCGCAAAGAGCACGGCGGCGCCGACGGCGACGGCGTAGGGCGCGCCCACGGCGCGGGAGAGGGCGCCGGCCTGCAGGGCGCCGATGGGGGTCATCCCCATGAACATGAAGACGTAGACGGACATCACCCGGCCCCGCAGGCGGTTGGGGACCAGCGACTGCAGGACCGCGTTGAGCGTGGCGGTGTTGAGGATCATGGTGAAGCCCGCCAGCCCCAGCAGCACCAGCGCCGGCGCCATCGAGCGCACGAAGGTGAAGGCGATCAGCGACGCGCAGAACGCCAGCGCCGTCCCCACCATCAGCGGTCCGCGCGGCACCCGCGCGCCCCCCGCCGCCAGCGCCACGCCCCCCATCATCGCCCCCATCCCCGTGGCGGCCAGCAGCCAGCCCAGGCCGGCGGCCCCCACCTGCAGCACGTCGCGCGCGAAGACGGGGAGGAGCATGGTGTACGGGAACGCGGTGATGCTCATGGCCGCGATCAGCCACACCAGCGTGCGCGTCAGGCGGTCGCCGCGGATGAAGTCGATCCCCTCGCGCAGGTCGTCCAGCACCGAGGTGGTGCGCTCGGGCGGGCGGAACGGGGGGAGGCGCATCATCATCAGCCCCACGACCACGAACAGGAAGGAGACGGCGTTGGCGTAGAAGCACGCGGCCGTCGTCCCCGCCACGGCGATCAGCCACCCGGCCAGCGCGGGGCCCACGATGCGCGTGCCGTTGAAGGCGGCCGAGTTGAGGGCGATGGCGTTGGGGAGGTCATCCCTTCCCACCAGCTCCACGAAGAACGACTGGCGCGTGGGGACCTCGAAGGCGTTGGCGGTCCCCAGCGCCAGCACCAGCAGGAGGAGCACCGGGTAGGTGATGAGCCCCACGTGCGTGAGCACCGCCAGCGCCAGCGACTGCACCCCCATCACCAGGTCCGCGATGAGGATGATGCGGCGCTTGTCGCCCCGGTCCGCCACCACGCCGGCCCACAGGGTGAGCACCAGCGAAGGGAGCGACCCCGCCGCCGTCACCACCCCCAGCAGGAGCGCCGAGTCGGTCAGCTCCAGCACCAGCCACCCCTGCGCCGTGCTCTGCATCCACGTGCCGCACAGCGACAGGAGCTGCCCCGCGTAGAACACGCGGAAGTTGCGGTGGCGCAGCGCGGCCAGCGCGCCCCGTGGCGCGGGCGAGCGTTCGGCGCCCTCTTCGGCGGAGTCGGTCACGCGGACAACTTAACAGCAGGGTCACGCAGAGGCACGGAGACGCCGGTGCTTGCCGGGGGGGGATTAGCGTGCGATTATTTTAGCAGGGGCACCGCGCGGGGCCCCGAGGCATCCCCCTCTGGAGCAACATCGCCCATGAAGCTCAGTTCTACCGCGATCCTGGCGGCAGCACTCCTGGCCGGGTGCGCCCGCCAGGCGCCGCCCACGTCCGGCCCCACGAACCGCGCGGGTTCCCCCTCCCCCCGCGCCACCGTGAGCGGCCCGATGGGCGCCAGCGCCGCCGCCCCCGGCGACACCACCGGCCCCTCGGGAGGGGGCTCCCGCGAGGCGCGGCCCCGGTCGTACGCGTCCGTCATCACCTCCCAGGCGCAGACGCGCCGCGGGATGTTCGCCGTGCACCGGGTGGGCGACCGGCTGTACTTCGAGATCCCGCGCAGGGAGCTGAACAAGGACATGCTGATCGTGGGGCGCTACGCGCGCGCCGCGGCGGCGGACCCCAACCTCCCCGGCGGCGGTTTCGGCGCGTACGGCGGCGACCAGTTCATGGAGCGCACCATGCGCTGGGAGCGCAACGGCAACCGCGTCGTGCTGCGGTCGCCGCAGTTCGACATCACGGCGGACACGGCGCTCTCGGTGTACCGCGCCGTGCAGACGTCCAACTACGCCCCCATCATCGCCGTGCTCAACGTGGAGGCGTTCGGCGCCGACTCGGCCGCGGTGGTGGACGTGACGCGGCTGTTCACCACCAGCGTGCCGGAGATCGCGGCCATCCGCGGGACCATCGACGCCGCGCGGTCGTACGTGGAGCGCGCCGTCGCCTTCCCGGACAACGTGGAGATCGAGGCCACGCAGACCGGCGTGCCCACCCCCACGGGGCCGGGCGCCGCGCAGCAGCAGGGTCCCAACGCCCCGCCGCGCATGGCGCAGAGCGTGCTGGCGCACTGGAGCCTGGTGCGCCTTCCCGAGGTGCCCATGGTGCCGCGCCGCTTCGACGAGCGCGTGGGCTTCTTCTCCATCCGCCAGGTGGACTTCGGCACCGACGAGCACCGCTCGGCGCAGCGCCGCTACATCACCCGCTACCGCCTGGAGTGCTCCGAGCGGCGCGAGGGCAACCTGTGCTACCCCAAGAAGCCCATCGTCTACTACGTGGACCCCGCGACGCCCGACCGGTGGAAGCCGTACGTGCGCGCCGGGATCATCGAGTGGCAGCAGGCGTTCGAGGAGGCGGGCTTCAAGGACGGCATCATCCCCGGCGAGGTGCCGGCCAACGACCCCGACTGGTCGCCCGAGGACATCCGCCACACCGTGATCCGCTGGCTCCCGTCGACCACCGAGAACGCGGTGGGGCCGCACGTGCACGACCCGCGCACGGGCGAGATCCTCAACGGCTCGGTGCGGATGTTCCACAACATCCTCAACCTGCAGCGCTCCTGGTACTTCACGCAGGCGTCGGCCATCGACCCGCGCGCCCGCAAGCTCCCCATGCCGGACTCGCTGATGGGGAAGCTGCTGCAGTTCGTGGTGGCGCACGAGATCGGGCACACCATCGGCCTGCAGCACGACCAGATCGGCAGCTCCACCTACCCGGCCGACAGCGTGCGCAGCCCCACCTGGGTGGCCAGGATGGGGCACTCGCCCAGCATCATGGACTACTCGCGCTTCAACTACGTGGCGCAGCCGGAGGACAACATCCCGCTGGAGCACATCATCCCGCGGGTGGGGCCGTACGACCGCTACGCCATCATGTGGGGGTACAAGCCGATCCCCGGGGCGCGCACCAGCGAGCAGGAGCGCCCCACGCTGGAGCAGTGGTCGCGCATGCAGGACACCATCCCCTGGTACCGCTTCTCGGCCGGCAACGAGTTCGGCGGCTACGGCACGCTGAACGAGGCGGTGGGCGACGCGGACCCCATCAAGAGCACGGGGCTGGGCTTCCGCAACCTGCAGCGCGTGGTGGGCTACATCCCCGGCGCCGCCACGCGGCCGGGCGAGGACAACGCCGACCTGCGCGAGCTGTACGACCGCACGGTGCAGCAGTGGTCCACCGAGGCGGGCCACGTGGCCACCATGGTGGGCGGCGGCACGGTGCAGTACAAGTCGGGGAGCCAGCCGGGCGCGGTGTACGCGCCCATGCCGGCCGCGCGCCAGGCCGCCGCGGTGCGCTTCCTCAACGAGAACGTGTTCATCACGCCCAAGTACCTGATCCGCCCCGACATCGCCAGCCGCATCGAGGCGGGCGGGATGATCAACCGCGTGAACGCCGCGCAGGTGCGCGTGCTGAACATGCTGTTCGACGACGGGCGGATGAACCGCCTGCTGGAGCAGGAAGCGCTGGGCCGCGAGCGCCAGTACGTCTACCCGCTCGCCACCATGCTGGACGACGTGCGCGGCGGCGTCTGGAGCGAGCTGCGCGACGCGCGCCCGGTGATGGACCCGTACCGGCGCGAGCTGCAGATGGACTTCCTCTCCATCATCGACCGCAAGCTGAACCCGCCCGAGACGCCGGCGCAGGTGGTCTTCTTCCCGGGCCAGCCGCGTCCCACGCCGCTCTCGGACGACGCCAAGTCGCAGCTGCGCGGCGAGCTCACCACCCTTAACGCGCTGATCGCGCGCGCCGTCGCCCGCACCACGGACCGCGCCTCGCAGCTCCACCTCCAGGGCGCCATGCACCGGATCGAGCAGATCCTGGACCCGGACTGAGGCGGCCGGTGGCTCTGGAAAGGCGCCGCCGGAGGTAACCGTAGGTAGAAAAAAAGCTCAGCAGCCGCGGACGATCC
>CADCTW010000014.1 GCA_902805735.1 uncultured Gemmatimonadota bacterium
GCGTTCGAGCTGGAGGAGATGACCGTGGCGCAGCTGCAGGACGGGATGCGCTCCGGGCGCTTCACCGCGCGCTCCATCGCGGAAGCGTACCTGGCGCGCATCGCGGCGCTGGACCGCGCCGGGCCCACCCTGCGCCAGGTGCTGGAGACCAATCCCGACGCCCTCGCCATCGCCGACGCGATGGACGCGGAGCGGCGGGCGGGGCGCGTTCGCGGGCCGCTGCACGGGATTCCCGTTCTCCTCAAGGACAACGTGGACACGGCGGACCGGATGATGACCACGGCCGGCTCGCTGGCGCTGGTGGGTGCGCCGGCGCCGCGCGACGCCTTCATCGCGGGTCGGCTGCGCGAGGCGGGCGCGGTGATCCTGGGGAAGACCAACCTCAGCGAGTGGGCCAACTTCCGCTCCACCCACTCGTCCAGCGGCTGGAGCGGGCGCGGCGGGCAGGGGCGCAACCCGTACGCGCTGGATCGCTCCACCTCCGGCTCCAGCTCGGGGAGCGCCGCGGCGGTGGCCGCCAACTTCACCGCCCTCGCCGTCGGCACGGAGACGGACGGCTCCATCGTCAGCCCCTCCGGCGCGTGCTCCATCGTGGGGATCAAGCCCACGCTGGGGCTGGTGAGCCGCGCGGGGATCATCCCCATCGCGCACAGCCAGGACACGGCGGGGCCCATGGGGCGCACCGTGGCCGACGCCGCCGCGCTCCTGGGCGTGCTGGCCGGTCCCGACCCGCGCGACCGCATCACCGCCGCCGCGGCGGGCCGCCCCACCGATTACACGCGCTTCCTGGATCCGAACGGGCTGCGCGGCGCGCGCATCGGCGTGCCGCGCAAGAAATTCTTTGGATACGACCCGCACACGGACCGCATCGCCGAGGCGGCGATCCGGGCCATGCGCGACGCCGGCGCCACCATCGTGGACGCGGCGGACATCCCGCACGCGGGCGAGTACGACGAGGGGGAGTTCGAGGTCCTCCTCTACGAGTTCAAGGCGGACCTGAACGAGTACCTGGCGAGCCGCGGCGCGACCACGCAGGTGCGCACGCTGGCGGACGTGATCGCGTTCAACGAGCGCAACCGCGACCGCGAGATGCCCTACTTCGGCCAGGAGATCATGGAGATGGCCCAGAAGAAGGGCCCGCTCTCCGAGGCCCGGTACCGCACGGCCCTCGCCCGCAACCGCCGCCTCGCCGGCCCGCAGGGGATCGACGCGGTGATGCGCAAGCACCGCCTGGACGCCCTGGTGGCGCCCACGGGCAACCCGCCCTGGGCCATCGACCTGGTGGTGGGCGACCACTTCCTGGGCGCGAGCTCCACGCCGGCGGCGGTGGCGGGGTACCCCAGCATCGCCGTGCCCGCGGGGTACGTGCACGGCCTGCCGGTGGGGATTTCCTTCATCGGCGGCGCCTGGACCGAGCCGGCGCTGATCCGCCTGGCCTTCGCCTTCGAGCAGGCCACGAAGCACCGCCGCCCGCCGCGCTTCCTCCCCACCATGGAGATGCCGGTTCCCTGAACCGCGGCCTCACACAGAGACACAGAGGCACAGAGAAAACCCGATCTCTGTGCCTCTGTGTCTCTGTGTGAGATGCAGTTCGCCCGTGCCGCGCCATCAGGCGCACGGGTGAGATCGCGACGTGGCGAAGGTGTGGGGGGGGCACCCTACGTTCGGCGTATGAGACACCTCCTCCTCTGGCCTCCGCTCCTCTGGGCGGTCCGGCTCCTCCTCCTCGTTTACGCCGTGGCGATTCTCTACGTCACGTCCCTTTACCTGGCTCGGTTTCTGCGGCCCCGGAACGCCTGGACGCTGATGTCCGGAGCCCTCCCCTCGCTCACCCGCGTCGAGGGCACCGCGAAGGTTATGGGCCAGGAGCTGACGGTGAATGCGAACCTGGACAACGCTGACCGGCTCTCGACCCTCGAGCAACGAATGCAAGTGCTGGAGACACGTGTCTCGGAGCTGACAGGTACGGCTGACCAGATTTTGAGGGGCAACGATGCACGCCAGGAGACCCATGCCTGACCGCGAGAACATCAGAAAGGCGAGGGAGGCGCTCGAAAGGGCGCGTGCGCTCGAGCCGTTGACGGAGCGGCTGCGTGAGAAGAGCAAGCGCCTGGCGGAGGAGGAGGACGTGCTCCGCCGCGCCGCCGCCATCCTGCAGGCCAGGGCCGAGGAGCAAGCCCGCGGGTGAGGGTGGCCGACCCGGAGACTGACACAACGGGCCGCTCCCGCCAGCAGCGGCCCATCCCACCTTTCTTACGCGACCCATGACTCGTACACTCGCATCGCTCGCGCTCCTCTGCCTCGCCGCGCCGCTGGGCGCGCAGGAGGCGAACCCGGTGGACCTGTACGTCAGCGAGCTGCGCTGGCGGGGAGGGCGGCTGGAGGTGGGCGAGCCGGCGCGCCTCACGAGCGGCGGGCGCAACACGCAGCCCGCGTTCACGCCGGATGGCCGCGCGATCGTCTTCTCCGGCCAGCGCGGCGGGCCCGCGAGCCAGACGGACGTCTACCGCGTGGACCTGGCGACGGGGCGCGAGACGCAGGTCACGCGCACGCCGGAGAACGAGAACAGCCCCACCGTGGAGCCGAACGGCGAGCTGATGGCGGTGCGCTGGAAGCCGGAAACGCTCTTCCGGGAGTATGGTCCCTGGATCTACGGGCCGGATGGCGTGCCGCGGCGCGGCCTCCTCCCCGGGCCGGACACGGTGGGCTACTACGCGCGCATCGACCGCGGCACCGTGGCGCTGATGCGCCCGATGACGCGCTTCCGCGTGGCGCTCTTCGATGCGCGCACCGGCCGCACCACCGACGTGGATTCGCCCGCCGCGCCCCTTCCGCCGCAGCGGGTGCCGGGGGCGCGCGCCTTCACCTTCACGCGCACGGACTCGTCCGGCCACAACCGCATCCGCCGGGTGGACGCCGCCACCGGCCGCGTGGCCGACGTGGTGCCCACCCTGCTGGGCCGCACCAGCCACGCGTGGACCACGCGCGGCACACTGCTGATGGGGAAGGGCAACACGCTCTACACGCTGGACCCCGCGCGCGACACGGTGTGGCGGCCCGTGCGGAGCTTCGCCGGGCCGGGGCTGCGCAACCTGACCGCGTACGCCGTCAGCCCGCGCGGCGACCGGCTGGTGTTCTACTCCAGCGCGCGCGTGCCGCTGGAGGTGGAGCTGCGCGACTCGCTACAGGCCGGCCGCGCCCCCGCCGAAGCCGCCTCGCTCGCCCGCCGCCTCGCCGCGAGCGGTTCCGTCGCCGTGGCGGAGGGCGGGCTGCTGGCGGTGGGCGGCGAGCTGCAGGGGCGCAGCCCCGCCGACGCGGCCCAGATCTTCGCGGTGGCCGCCGAGCTCTTCCCCCGCTCCTTCCGCGCGCAGGCCCGCCTCGGCGACGCCCTCCGCGCCGCGGGCGACCGTCCGCGCGCCACCGCCGCGTACCGCCGCGCCCTGGAGCTCAACCCGCGCTCCACAGACGAAGAGCGCGCGGCCGCCGCCGAGGTGGAGAAGCGGCTGGCGGAGCTCGGCGCAGGGTGAACGGGGGGGCTCACACAGAGGCACGGAGACACGGAGAGAGGATCTCCGTCGTGGTGCCGGCGCTGAACGAGGCAGCCGGCATGCGCGCGGCGCTCGCCGCGCTGCAGCCGCTCCGGGCGCGCGGCCACGAGGTCGTCGTGGTGGATGGCGGCAGCACCGACGGCACCGCGGAGCTCGCGGCCCCGCTGGCCGACCGCGTCGTCGCCTCCGCCCGGGGCCGCGCGGTGCAGCAGAACGCAGGCGCCGCCGCCGCGTCGGGTGACATCCTCCTCTTCCTCCACGCCGACACGGTGCTCCCGTGCGACGCCGACGCGCTCGTGCTGGACGGGCTCCGCCGGAGCGGGCGGGGCTGGGGCCGCTTCGACGTCCGCCTCACCGGCCGGCATCCGCTCCTGCGCGTCGTGGAGCGGATGATCGGCCTGCGCTCGCGCCTCACGGGCATCGCCACGGGCGACCAGGCGATCTTCGTTCGCCGCGACTGGTTCCGCCGCGCAGGCGGCTTCCCCGAGCTGCCGCTGATGGAGGACGTCGCCATCACCCGCGCCCTCAAGCGCCTCGGCCCCCCCCTCGCCCTCCGCGCCCCCGTCACCACCTCCAGCCGCCGCTGGGAAACCGCCGGGGTCATCCGCACCATCCTGCTGATGTGGCGCCTGCGCTGGGCCTACTTCCGCGGCGCGGACCCGTCCGAGCTCGCCAGGCGGTATCGTTGATGTTAGGGATCATTGACATCGATGGCGATGTAAGTGATCGTTAACACACGCTGATCTGCTCGCCAACGCTGACACGGGCGCTGCAACGCATGAGGCTGAGGACGGTTCGCGAGCTGGGGCTGCTGGTGCGCACGGAGCGCAAGCGCCAGGGGCTCAGCATGCAGGAGGTAGCCGACAGGGTCGGGTGCTCTCGCCAGTGGATCTCGGCCCTTGAGGAGGGGCGCGAACGATTGGAAGTCGCGCTCGTGCTCCGGACCCTGGGAGCGCTGGGCATCAGCCTGGACGCGATGGGGCCCGAGGAGAGCGGGAGTGCCGCATGAAGGTTCCGCGCGAGCTCACGTGCCTCCTGGACCGGCGCATTGCGGGCCACCTGACGGCGGAGCCGGCGACCCGCGCGCCGCCGCGTATCGCCGTGCCCTGGAGCTAAACCCGCGTTCCACCGACGAAGAACGAGCGGCCGCCGCCGAGGTGGAGAAGTGGCTAGCCGAGCTTGGCGCGGGGTGAACGGCGGGGCTCACACCGATCACCCGCGCCCTCAAGCGCCTCGGTCCGCCCCTCGCCCTCCGCGCCCCCGTCACCACCTCCAGCCGCCGCTGGGAAACCCGCGGGGTCATCCGCACCATCCTGCTGATGTGGCGCCTGCGCTGGGCCTACTTCCGCGGCGCGGATCCGTCCGAGCTCGCAAGGCGGTACCGCTGATCCCTGGCTGAACGCTCTCTCTGTGTCTCCGTGCCTCTGTGTGAGATGCAGTTACTGGACTCTCCCGATGGACACGACCGCTTGCTGGAATCGTGCATCCCAATCGCCCGTGATCTCCACGAATGGCGCGCCGCTCGCGCGGACGGCGGCGCGGAAGAGGGCGTGCATGTGCTCGCGGAGGTGGCCGCGGTCGCGGTGCGGGTCGGGGACCCAGGGCACGTCGATGGCCAGGAGGAGGTACAGGCCGGGCGGGCGGAGGGCGCGGCGGACGGCGGGCGGGCAGGCGCCGTAGTAGTGCTCCGCGTACACGCAGGTGCTGAGCAGGTCCGTGTCCTGCACCAGCAGGCGCTCCGCGCGGAATGCGGCGGCGTCTTCCAGCGCGCGCTGGCCGCGGGCGATGGGCTCCACGTCGGCGGGGCCGAGGGGGCGGGGGGTGCGCGCGGCGTACTCCCGCGCGAACTCGGGGGTGCACGGGGCGCCGAAGTGGGCTGCCAGGCGGGCGGCCAGCGTGGTCTTGCCGGTCGATTCCGAGCCCGTGACCACCACGCGCTTCACGACGCGGCGGGCTCCGGGCGCGCGCGGTACGAGCGGGTCCACTGCACGTGCCCCATCGCCGCGAGCACCAGGAAGACGGCGTACAGCAGCGCGGTGGGGTAGAGCGCGCGGTGGATGAAGAGGCCCACGTACAGCACGTCCAGCACGATCCAGAGCGACCAGTTCTCCAGCACCTTTCTCGTCATCAGCCACTGCGCGATCAGGCTGCACACCGTGAGGCCCGAATCCAGGTACGGGACGGCTGCGTCCGTGTAGCGGCCCAGCAGCGTCCCCAGCACCAGGGTGCCGGCCACGGCGAGCACGGGGAGGTAGAGCAGCTCGCGGCGGCGGATGCGGGACACGTGCAGCTCGCCGTGGCCCACGCCGCCGTGCAGCCAGTGATACCAGCCGTAGCACGAGATGGCGATGTAGAACACCTGCAGCCCCATGTCCGCGTAGAGCTTCGCGTCGCGGAACACGAGGACGTAAAGCGCCGTGTTGACGATGGCCGTGGGCCAGCTCCACACGTTCTCGCGCACGCTCAGCCACACGCTGACCACGCCGAACGCGGCGGCGATCCATTCGATCGCGCTCATCGCGCCACCGCCCATTCCGCCCACCCGGCGGGAAGGTCCTGTGCCTCGTCCACATCCGCCAGCGTGGGGAGGAGGGCGGGCTCCACGCCGGCGGCGCGCATCCGCTCCAGCGTGCGGGCGAGCACCGCGTCCGTGCTCCACGGGACGTCGTCGAACACGCCGGGTATCATCATCCGCACCCCCAGGAGGTAGTAGCCGCCGTCGCGCGCCGGGCCCAGCACGGCGAGGTGTTCGTCCAGCGCGCCGAACGCCCGCCGCAGCAGCGCCGCCGAGAGATCCGGGAGGTCGGAGCCGACGATGACCACGCGCTCGGCGCCGTCGCGGAAGGCGGCGCGGAAGGCGGCCTCCATGCGCGCGCCCAGGTCGCCCCCGGCCTGCGCGAGGTAGCGGGGGCCGTCACCGAGCCAGGCGCGCACCTCTTGCTCTTGCGCGGCGGGGGTGAAGTGGATGCGCAGCTCCGCGTCCACCGCGCGCGCTTCGCGGACGGTGTGCTCGGCCAGGCGGCGGTAGACGCGCAGCGCCCCCTCGGCGCCCAGCGTGGCGGCAAGCCGCGTCTTCACCCGCCCCGCCTGGGGCGCGCGGACGAACGCCAGCACCGCCCTCACCATTCGTGGAAGATCACGAACACGGCCGCCACGATCAGCGCGAACCCCACCGCGTAGTTCCAGCGGAACTCCTCGCGCAGGTAGAGGACGGAGAAGATGGCGAAGACCACCAGCGAGATCACTTCCTGGATCGTCTTGAGTTGCGCCGCGTTGAAGCGCCCGTACCCCATCCGGTTGGCCGGCACCTGGAAGCAGTACTCAAAGAACGCGATCCCCCAGCTCACCAGGATCACCGTCACCAGCGACGCCGAGCGGTGCTTCAGGTGCCCGTACCAGGCGAACGTCATGAAGACGTTGGAGACGATCAGGAGGAGGATGGTGGCCATGGTCCCATGAAGGCGCGCACGGAGCGAGGCGGCCCCGTGCCGCACCGCCGGGGAAGATAGAGGCGCGCGCCCCCGCGGACGAGGCCCGGGGCCACGAAAAGGCACGGGGACACGGAGCTTTCTCCGTGTCCCCGTGCCTCCGTGTCGGACCGTCGTCGCCGTTACCGGCCGCCGGCCTGGCAGCGCGCGACGGGCGCGTCCGCCGCGGACGGGCGGGGCGCGCCCCTGGGAGCCAGCACGAACGCCGCGCGCTCCGGCTGCGCACCGCGGCGCGGGGGAAGGGAGCACCCTCGCACGCGGCCGTCCGGCTCGATCGCGCCGGAGAACTCGGTGTCCACGCCCAGGTCGCCGCGCAGGCGGCCGAGCCCCCACACCAGCGTCCCTCCCTCGCGCCTGCCGTACACCCGCTGCCCGCTGGCGGGCTCGGTGCCCCGGAACGCCCACACCGTGTCCGTGCCCGCCGGCGTCCGCCGCCAATCCGCCGCGAAGGAGACCGCGACCGTGTCGTGGCGCGCGGGGCCCATCCACACCACGGTGCCGTGGTAGCCCGCCGCCCCGCCGCCGGCCGGTGCGGGAGCCGGGCGCTGGGCGCACCCCGCCACCAGGGCCAGCAGCGCGAAGCGGCGGACCGCGTGCGGCGCCGTCAGCGGACGGTTCCCACGCAGAACTGGCTCACGTCCTTCCCCACCACCCTGGAGAGGATGATCAGCGCGTCCACCGAGTTGACCTCGCCGTTGCAGTCGGCGTCGGCGGGAAGGTCCAGGCTCCACCCCGCCGGGAGGGGCTTGCCGACCACGAAGGAGAGCACGCCCAGCGCGTCCTGCGCCGTGACCGCGCCGTCGCCGCTGGGGTCGCCGCGCAGCACCGCCGACGGACCCGCGGGGCCGTCGCTCACGGGGAGCGACCACACCATGTAGTTCGGCAGGAACCCGCTGCCGAAGAGCTTCCCTTCGTCCAGCGCCAGCCCCCATCCCACGGAGGGCTGCCATAGCCGCGAGATCAGCGTGGCCGACGTGTCCAGCACGAGCACGCTGCCGAACGTGTGGTTTTCCGCGCCGTACAGCTGCCCGCCGCGGCCCGCGACCAGGTTGAGCAGAACCGAGCCCGAAGTGCTGGGGAGCGATCCGCGGAGCTCGTCCGCGCCGGTGGACGGGTGGAAGCGGCGCAGGGTGCCGCTCGCGGTGTAGTAGAGCCACCCGTCCACGGGGTTGTAGACGATGCCGTAGGTGAAGATGGAGCGGGTGGTGGTGAGCACGGTGGTCAGCACCCCGTTCCTGCCCAGCCGCACCAGCGAACTGCCCATCGCGGCGAAGAGCGTTCCGTCCGGCAGCAGCGCCACGTCGTACGCGGGCACGGAGCCCTCGATCACGGCGACCGCGTCCCCGCCCTGGGTCACCCGCACCACGCGGTTCTGCGCACGGTCCGCCGCGTACAGGCTGCCGTCCGGCCCGAACTCCATCCCGTCGATGCGGCTGGAAAGGCCGGTGACCCAGGGGGTGCGGGCGCCGGTCTGCCGGTCCACGACCACGAGGTCGCGGCCCGCGGAGATCACCAGCTGGCCCTCGGGGCCCAGCGCCATGGTGCCCGGGAACGCGTACCCGGCGGTATCCAGCACCTGCGCCCGCGGGTCGTACACCCGGACGTTGGGATACATCCGGTACTCTTCGTTCCACACGTCCGCCACCGAACGGACGACCAGCGAGTCGAAATGGTGGCCCTGCGGCAGCCCCGCCGGGTTTGCCGTGATCACGATGGGGACCCCGTTGCTGGGGGCCGCCATCGCCGCGAGCGCGGGGCCGGCGGCCGCCCGGTCCAGGCGGGCCGGGCCGGCGGTGCGCTCGGCCA
>CADCTW010000015.1 GCA_902805735.1 uncultured Gemmatimonadota bacterium
GCGCGGGCCGGCCCGCTCGCGGCGGGCGACGGTGTCTCCGCCTGGCCGCAGGAGGCCGCGACGCCCGCCGCGAGTACCAGCCCTGCCCCCTTCCAGCCCCTGATTGCGCGCATCTTCGCCCCGCTCGGTGGATGTTTCCGTTTGCGGGACGCACAGGCTAAAACCGTGCCGGGCAATCATCTAGCCCCACACAGAGACACAGAGGCACGGAGAGAAGACGCCTGCACCGGATCGGTGCGGGGGGGCGCATCGGTCTGGGGCGGCGGGGGGTGGTGCGGGATCGTCAACTGATTGGGGGACAAGAGGTTGCAAGAAGGCGCGATTCTGGCCTGGCGAGGGGGCTTCGACCCACCTTTCCCGCTCCCCCGGAGAACCCATGCGCCGTTTAGCCCTGTGCTGCGCGCTCGCCCTGGCGGCGTGCGAGCCCGTCACCGATGCACGGCCCCCCGTGCCCGCCGCCCCGGCGCGCGTAATGGCGGCGTCCAGCATCGGGGGGGTGCGGCTGGAGGCGCACTTCACGGACATGAGGGCGGGGGCCACGCAGGACCTCTCCATCCTCAACCACCTGATCTACCTGATCGACAACGCGCCGGCGGGGGCCACCATCCGCACGGCCATCCACAACATCAGCGCCAACACGGTGCAGGCGGCGCTGCAGAGGGCCAAGGACCGCGGGGTGAGCGTGTACGTGGTGCTCAGCGGCAACCATCACCCCGGCGACCCGGAGGACGACGGCGACACGTCGCCCGAGGACCTGCAGGCGTACCTGGACGGCGGGTCCGGGGCGCGCTTCCGCTGGTGCGTCAACGGCGGCACGTACACGGGGGCGGGGTGGGATGGGTGCATCGCGAAAGCATCCAGCGCCATCATGCACTCCAAGCTGCTCCTCATCAGCCGCACCCGCGACGCGACGGGCGTCACGCGCGACTACGTGACGTGGTTCGGGTCGGCCAACATGACGTACGCCACCGGCGCCAACACCTACAACAACACGGTGACGGTGTACGGCGACCGCACCCTGTACGACAACTTCGTGGGCGAGTACTGGACGAAGCTGTGGAACAAGACGGCCTACGCGAGCAACGACTACTACGACTCGGCGACGGGGCGGGGCTATTTCGGCGGGTTGGTGGCCAACCTGCAGGTGTACGCATCGCCCGAGCAGCAGACGGACCTGGTGTACAACCGGCTGACGTACATCGACCCGGACACGAGCTGCGCCATACGCGTGGCCGAGAACATGTTCAACGACACGCGCAACAACGTCGCGGAGCTGCTGGTGGCGAAGAAGCGGCAGGGGTGCTGGGTTTCCGTGGCGGTGGGGACGATCGGCTCCCAGTCGCTGGCCACGCTGCGCAACGCGGGGATCGCCGTGCGCCGCATCAACACGCACGACAAGTTCATCCTGGTGAAGGGCAAGTACGCCGGCTCCACCGCCACCCGCCGCATCGTCTTCACCGGCTCGCACAACCTGTCGCACTCCGCCAACTACCTCAACGACGAGCTGTTCGTGAAGCTGGAGGACGACACCATCTACGCCGGCTTCCGCTACTCGTGGGAGCGGATGACGGAGGATGAGGACGTGTACGTATACCCTTGAAAACGGGGCTCACACAGAGACACGGAGGCACAGAGAAAAACGGATCTCTGTGCCTCTGTGTCTCTGTGTGAGATGCTGTTGGCTATCGCGCGTCCGGCCGCACGTGACGCTCGAACCATTCCACGATGCGCAGCATGTGGTCCACCCGGTGCGCGGGCTCGCCGGAGCGGGTCAGCTCGTGGCCTTCGCGGGGGTAGCGCACGAACTCCACGGGGCGGTCCAGGACCTTGAGGGCGCGGTAGAACGCCTCGGCGCCGGCGATGGTGGTGCGGTAGTCCTGCTCGCCGTGCAGCATCAGCAGCGGCGTGCGCACGTTGGCCACGTAGGTGAGCGGCGACTGCTCGCGCGCGATGTCCGCCTGCTCCCACGGGCGCCCGCCGAACTCGCCCTCGAACAGGCGCCAGGTGTTGGAGGCGCCCCACCAGATGGACAGGTCGTAGACGCCGCGCTGCGCCACCGCCGCGCGGAAGCGCTGGGGGGCTTCCTTGGCGATCATCCACGCCGTCATGTACCCCGCGTAGCTGCCGCCGGTCACCGCCTGCTTCGCCGGGTCTGCCAGGCCGCGGGCGATCACGCTGTCCGCGCCGATGAGGATGTCGCGGGCGGGCGGCGTACCCCAGTTGCGGTGGATGCTCTGCAGCCCCTGCTCGCCGTAGCCGCCGGAGCCGCGCGGGTTGCTGAAGAACACCGTGTACCCCGCGCCCGCCAGCGACTGGTACTCCAGCCACATGCTGGCCTCGCCGGGGCCCCACATGGAGTGCGGGCCGCCGTGGATCTCCACCGCCAGCGGCGGGCGCGACCCCGGCGTGTAGCCGATGGGGCGCAGGAACCACCCCTGCGTGCGCCGCCCGTCGAACGACGGGTACCACATCTCCTCGTAGTCCGCCACGTACACGCGGGCCAGCAGCGAGTCGTTCAGCGTGGTCAGCCGCCGCTCGCCCCGGCCGTCCAGCGCCGCCGCGTACACGTCGCTGGGGCGCTGCGGGCTCGTCTGCGACCAGGCCACGGTGCGCCCCTCCACGTCGAACGAGAGCACCCCGCGCGGCCCCGAGGCCACCCGCTGCGGCGCCACGCGGTCCAGGCGCGTGCGGTACAGCGGCACCGCGCCCTCCGACTGCACCGTGAAGTACAGCCATCCCCCCGGCCCGAACGAGTACGCACCCACCGAACGGTCCATGGGGCCCGTGATGCTGCGGCGGCCGCTGCCATCCGCCCTCATCACCGCCAGCTCGTTGTTGACGGCCGTGCGGAAGCGCGTGGCCACGTGCTGGCGCGTGTAGACGATGTACTGCCCGTCCGGCGAGTAGCGCGGCGTGCCCTCCTCGTACCCCGCCTCCACGATGGGGCGCGGGGTGCCGCCGCCGGCCGGGATCACCACCAGGTCGGACTCGTCCTCCATGTCCGGGTGGTACTGCCCGCGCGGCTGCGCGGAGGAGAAGATCAGCGACGCGCCGTCGGGCGACCAGGCGGGCTCCGTGCTGGCCCAGCCGCCCGAGGTGAGCCGCACCGGCCTCGCGTCCGGACGGACGTCGACCACGTAGAGCTGCCGCCAGCGCTCTTCCTCGATGGAGGTCTCGCCCATGAAGTTGAGGCGGGTG
This sequence comes from uncultured Gemmatimonadota bacterium, assembly GCA_902805735.1. Taxonomy (GTDB): domain Bacteria; phylum Gemmatimonadota; class Gemmatimonadetes; order Longimicrobiales; family Longimicrobiaceae; genus Longimicrobium. The sequence goes on from CADCTW010000015.1 coordinate 3,199, forward strand.
ACCAGGCGCGGGTCGTTGTCGCGCGCGTCGTCGCGCAGCTTGGCGCGGATGGCGGCCAGCGCCGCGCGGCGGTCCTGGTCGATGCGGCGGATGGCGCCCGCGTCCACCCTGGCCGCCGCCGTGTCGCGCCGCGTGGAGTCCAGCTCCATGGGCGTGAGCGCGGAGGTGAAGGCGATGCGGTCCCCGCGCGGCGACCACACGGGGCCCGCGGCGCCCGTGCGCAGGTCGGTGAGGGGCCACGCCTCGCCGCCCTCGGTCAGGGGCAGCACCCAAACCTGCGGCCGCCCGCCCTCGCGGGCGCTCACGAACGCCAGCCGCCGCCCGTCCGGCGAAAAGACCGGCGACCCGGTGCCCGCGCTCGCCGTCCAGGTGAGCCGGCGCGGCGTGCCCGTGCCGTCCGTGCGCGCGATCCACAGGTCGCGGCGGTACTTGTTGGTGGCGGAGTCGGCCTGGGTGACCACGTACACCACGCTGGCGCCGTCCGGCGCCAGGGCCACGTCGGACGCGGTCCGCATGTGGTAGAGGTCGAGCGGCACCAGCGGGCGCCGCGCCTGTCCCCCCGCTGGAGCGGTCGCGAGCGCCGCCGCGGCGAGCGCGCAGAGAAATCGTTGCATCGGTCGGCCTGGAGCAGGTGGACGTGGGTGCGTCCCGGACACTACGCCGCGATCCGAGGGACGGCAAGGATCACACAGAGACACAGAGGCACAGAGACGACCGGAAGCTCTCTGCCTCCGTGTCAGCCGCCTTGCCGGACGGACGTGGCGGACGCATCGTGGAGCGCATGAATACGACGATGCGAAACAGCCGCTCGGGCGACGCGCTCGGGCTTCCCCTGTGGCTCGTGCTGAGCTTCGCCGCGGCCGCGGTGGGGGGCGTGGCGTCGGCGGGGGCGCCGGCCTTTTACGCGCGGCTCGCCAAGCCGTCGTGGGCGCCGCCCGCCTGGCTCTTCGGGCCCGCGTGGACCGTGCTCTTTTTGCTGATGGGGACGGCGGCGTGGCTGGTGTGGCGGGAGCGCGGGCGCACCGTGGCGCGGCGGGCGCTGGTGCTGTTCGTGGTGCAGCTCGCCTTCAACGCGCTGTGGAGCTGGCTCTTCTTCGCCTGGCAGCGCGGCGGGCTGGCGCTGGCCGAGGTGGTTCTGCTGGAGGTGCTGATCGTGGCGACGACCGTCGCGTTCTGGCGCGTGCGTCCGCTGGCCGGCGCGCTGATGGTGCCGTACGCGCTGTGGGTGGCGTACGCCACGGCGCTCACCGCGGCGGTGTGGCGGATGAACCCCGCGCTCCTCTGATGCCCCAGCCGGACGGCAGCCACAACCGCGTCTACGAAGTGGTCCGCCGCATCCCACCCGGCCGCGTGCTGACGTACGGCGCCGTGGCCGCCCTTGCCGGCTTCCCACGCCACGCGCGGCTGGTGGGCTACGCCCTCCACGCACTCCCGGACCACTCCACCGTCCCCTGGCACCGCGTGATCAACGCGCGCGGCGGCATCAGCGTGGGCCGCGCCACCCCCGGCGGCCAGCTCGTGCAGCGTTATCTCCTGGAAAAAGAGGGCGTGGTGTTCGATGCGCGCGGACGTACCTCGCTCAAGCGCTACCGCTGGGAGGAGGTGGGTTAGGATGTAAATGCGTGGGCAGGTGGGGAGTCGGCGGAGCTGGCGGCGCGCTGAAAGGGGGGCCCTCACCCCCCCGACCCCCCTCTCCCGATAGCGGGAGAGGGGGGCGCACTCCAGCCAACCAGCCGCACCCACGCGTCTCCGAGGCCGCGGTTCACGGAACGGCAGGCGCGACACCGCCCACCGCCGCGCAAAAACGGAAGATGCGCCCCCCTCTCCCATTATTGGGAGAGTGGGGGTCGGGGGGGTGAGGGCCCCCCCTCCGCACGCCGCACCCCTCTCGCTTCCGGCTGGCTGAACACACTCCCCCACCCTCCGGTCCGCATCCTGCTTTGTACCTCGCGCGATCCCAGCAGGGCGACCCGAAACCAAGGACCGCGGTGCAGGAGGATGCCGGGGCCGCGTGGATGCGCCACATGCGGCGGGGGGACTTCGAGGCGGCGTGGGCGGTGAGCGACGAGGTGCTGCGCGCGCACCAGGGCGTGTCGTGCACGCACCTGCCGCGGCACGAGCAGTGGGTGTGGGATGGGACCCCCGTGCAGGGGAAGCGCGTGCTGGTGCGCTGCTACCACGGGCTCGGTGATACGCTGCAGTTCATCCGCTTCGCTCCGCGGCTCAGGGCGACGGCGCAAGAGGTGATCGTGTGGGCGCAGCCGGAGCTGATCCCCCTGCTGCGCACCACCGCGGGCATCGACCGCCTCGTCCCCCTCCACGACGGCGCCCCGGAGGCGGAGTTCGACGTGGACGTGGAGGTGATGGAGCTGGCGCACGTATTCCGCGCCACCCCGCGCACCCTGCCGCCCGTCCCCTACCTGCACGCCGACCCAGCGCCCCTGCGCCGCGACGGGCGCCTGGCCGTGGGCCTCGTGTGGCAGGCGGGGGGGTGGGACGAGCGCCGCTCCATCCCGCCGCACCTGCTGGCGCCGCTGGCGGAGGTGCCGGGGGTGGCGTGGCACGTCCTGCAGCGCGGTGCGGGGCTGGCGGAGCGGCCGGAGTGGCTGGCCACCGTCAGCGGCTCGGACGACGTGCGGGAGGCGGCGCGGGTGATGCGGGCGCTGGACCTGGTGGTCACGGTGGACAGCATGCCGGCGCACCTGGCCGGCGCCCTGGGCGTTCCCGTGTGGACCCTGCTGCACTCGCAACCGGACTGGCGCTGGATGGAGCACCGCGGCGACTCGCCGTGGTACGACACCATGCGCCTCTTCCGCCAGGACCGCCCGGGCGCGTGGAGCCCGGTGCTGGCCCGCGTGGCCCAGGCGCTCGCGGAGCGCGTACAGGGCACCCGGCGCCCTGCCCGGGCCGCGGCGCGCTGACGCCAGGGTCGCGGCGCGCGGCGCGGGCGTTATATTGCGGCTCCCGCCGGTTTCCGCTTCCCCCTGGGATCTCCAGATGAAAAGAACCGCGATGTTCGCCCGGCTCGTCCTGTGGCTCTGCCTGGCCGCGGCGCCCGGCCTCCCCACCGTGGCGTCCGCGCAGGCGCCGGCCGCCGACAGCCAGGCGCAGCAGCAGGGTACGCCCCCCGCGCTGGAAGGGCGGGGCACCTCGCCGGGAGCCACCGGGCTTCCCGCGCAGGAGGAGCCCGCCCCGCCGATCGGCCCGGCGCCGCAGCCGGAGCAGGGCGGCCTGATGGGCGGCATCGACCGCGCGATGGGCTCGGTCAACGCCGTGATCGGCTACTTCTTCTTCTTCGACGTCATCTTCTGGGCCGACCCCGTCCTGCCGCTGGCGGTGCTCTGGCTGGTGGTGGGGGCCGTGTACCTCACCTTCCGGATGCGCTTCATCAACCTGCGCGGCTTCGCGCACGCCATCCAGGTGGTCCGCGGCAAGTACACGTCGGAGGGGGCCGGCGGCGAGGTGTCGCACTTCCAGGCGCTCACCACCGCCCTCTCGGCCACGGTGGGGCTGGGGAACATCGCCGGCGTGGCCATCGCCATCACCCTGGGCGGGCCGGGCGCCACCTTCTGGATGATCGTGGCCGGGTTCCTGGGGATGGCTTCCAAGTTCACGGAGTGCACCCTGGGCCAGCAGTTCCGCAAGATCCGTCCAGACGGGCGGCTGATGGGCGGGGCGATGTACTACCTCTCCGAGGGCCTGGCCGAGCGCGGGCGGCCCAGGCTGGGGAGGGTGCTGGCGGTGTCGTTCGCGGTGCTGTGCGTGGGCGGCTCGCTGGGCGGCGGCAACTCGTTCCAGGTGAACCAGTCGCTCAACGCCATGCAGGAGACCATCCCCATCCTGGGCCAATACCCCTGGGCGTACGGCCTGGTGATGACGCTGCTGGTGGGGATCGTGATCGTGGGCGGCATCAAGCGCATCGCCAACGTGGCGGACAAGATCGTCCCCGTGATGTGCGGCGTGTACGTGCTCGCCGCCTTGGCGGTGATCTTCATGAACGCGTCCGCGGTGCCGGCGGCGTTCGCCTCCATCTTCACGGGCGCGTTCGCCCCGGACGCGGCGTACGGCGGGCTCATCGGCACGCTGGTGGTGGGCTTCCAGCGCGCCGCCTTCTCCAACGAGGCGGGCGTGGGCTCGGCCGCCATCGCGCACTCGGCGGCCAAGACGGACTACCCCGTGCGCGAGGGGATCGTGGCGCTGCTGGAGCCGTTCATCGACACCGTGGTGGTGTGCACCATGACCGCCGTGGTGATGGTGGTGAGCGGCGCCTACAACAACCCCGCGTACCAGGACCTGATCGAGGGGCGCAAGGGCGCCGCGCTCACCTCGCGCGCCTTCGGCGAAGACATCACCTGGTTCCCGTACGTCCTCTCCATCGCCGTCTTCCTCTTCGCCTTCTCCACCATGATCTCCTGGTCGTACTACGGAGAGCGGTGCTGGGCGTGGCTCTTCGGCGACCGGTCGTCGGGGATCTACCGGGGGCTCTTCCTCCTCTTCGTCTTCCTGGGGTCCATCATCACCTCCAGCAACGTGCTGGACTTCGGCGACCTGATGATCCTGGGGATGGCCTTCCCCAACATGCTGGGGCTCTACTTCCTGGCGGGGCGGGTGAAGCGCGAGCTGGACGATTACTGGGCGAAGAAGCAGGCCGGGCAGCTCGAGCGGCACGGCTGACAAAACGATCTCACACAGAGACACAGAGGCACAGAGATGAGTTGATCTCCGTGTCTCTGTGCCTCTGTGTGAGCCGCCTTTCTGGGACTCTCCAATGGCATTCTCCGCGCTCGACTTCGCCATCGTCATCGGCTACATCGCCTTCGTGTCCGTGCTGGGGGCGGTGCTGGGGCGCCGGCAAAAGGACGCGAGCGACTACTTCCTGGCCGACCGGGCGATCCCCTGGTGGGCGGCGTGCTTCAGCCTGGTGGCCACGGAGACCAGCGCGCTCACGGTGATCAGCGTTCCCGCCACGGCGTACGGCGCGGACCTGTGGATGATCCAGCTCGCGATCGGCTACTGCATCGGGCGCATCGCCATCGCCATCTTCCTGCTGCCGCGCTACTTCCGCGGCGAGATCGCCACGGCGTACGTGCTGCTGGAGCGGCGCTTCGGCAACGGGGCGCGGCGCTTCGCGTCGCTCCTCTTCCTGGTGACCCGCACGCTGGCGGACGGGGTGAGGATCTTCGCGACGGCGCTGCCGCTGGCCGTGGTGGCGGGGATCCCCGTGTGGCAGAGCATCGTGGCCATCGGCATCTTCACGCTGCTCTACAGCTACTACGGGGGATTGCGGGCGGTGGTGTGGGTGGACGTGGCGCAGCTCTTCATCTACGTGGCGGGCGGCGTTGCCGTGCTCTGGGTGCTGGTGGGGCTGGTGCCGGGCGGGTGGGATGGCATCGTGGCCGCAGCGCAGCCGGGCGACAAGCTGCGCATCCTGCACCCCGGCGGCGGCTTCGCCGATCCCAAGTGGCTGCTGACGGGGCTCGTGGGCGGCGCCTTCCTCACCATGGCCAGCCATGGCGCGGACCACCTGATCGTGCAGCGCCTCCTGGCCGCGCCCTCGCTGGGCGACGCGCGCAAGGCGCTGATCGGCTCGGGCGTCATCGTCCTGGGCCAGTTCGCCCTCTTCCTGCTGATCGGCGTCGGGCTCTTCGCGTACTACCAGGGGGCCGCCTTCACGCCGCCGGACTCCGTGTTCCCGCGCTTCGCGGTGGAGCACCTGCCCACGGGGGTGCGCGGGCTGGTGGTGGCGGCGATCCTGGCGGCGGCCATGTCGTCGTCGCTCAACGCCCTGGCCGCCGTCTCGGTGCACGACATCTACCTGCCGCTCACGGGGCGCGGCGGCGAGGAGCACCTGCTGGCCGTGGGGAAGCGATTCACCCTGTTCTGGGGCGCGGTGATGATCGTGGTGTCGCTTGCCTTCCAGTGGGTCGCGTCGGGGACGCCGCTGGTGGTGATCGCGCTGCAGATCGCGTCGTTCACCTATGGCGGGCTGCTGGGAGGGTTCCTGCTGGGGCTGGTTTCGAAGCGGGCGGCGGAGCGCGACGCGGTGCTAGGCATGGCGGTTGCCGTCGCGGGGATGGCGGCGCTGTGGGCGCTGCAGCAGTTCGGGGCGATGCCCAAGGTGATCGACACCCTGTGGTTCGCCCTGCTGGGCTCGGCCGTAACCGTCGCGGTGGGGTCGGCGTCGGCGCGGCTGCGCCGTCCGTCCCCGGTCCAGCTCTGACCTTCATCCCTCTGCCGGACCGAACGAATGGACCTTTACCTGTTCCTGAAGGCCGTGATCCTGGGCCTCGTGGAAGGCGCTACCGAGTTCATCCCCGTCTCTTCCACCGGGCACCTGATCCTGGCGCAGGACTGGCTGGGCTTCGAGGGGAAGAAGGAGAACGCGTTCATCATCTTCATCCAGCTCGGCGCCATTCTGGCCGTGGTTTGGATGTACCGCCAGAAGATCGTGGACGTGCTGCGCACCTGGCGCACCCCCAAGTCGCGCGGCCTGATGATCAACCTGGTGGTCGCCACCCTCCCCGCCGTGATCATCGGCGTGCCCACGGAAGACTGGATCGAGGCGCACCTGTTCAAGCCCTTTCCCGTGGCGCTGGCGCTGGTGGTGGGCGGCATCGCCATCCTGCTGGTGGAGCGGTATTTCCGCCGCCCCACGGTAGAGTCGGTGGACGACATCCCGCTGGGCAAGGCGTTCGGGGTGGGGATGTTCCAGGTGCTGGCGATGATCTGGCCCGGCTTTTCGCGCTCCGGGGCCACCATCATGGGCGGGCTGGGGCTGGGCCTGTCGCGCACGGCGGCCACGGAGTTCTCCTTCTTCATGGCCATCCCGGCGATGCTGGGCGCGTCCATCATCAAGATGGGCGACATCATGGACGTGGCGACCACCGCCGACATCCCCCTCTTCGCCACGGGGTTCGTCGTCGCCTTCATCTCCGCCCTGGTGGTGATCCGCGCGCTCCTGTCCTACGTCTCGCGCAACGACTTCAAGCCGTTCGCGTGGTACCGGATCGTGGTGGGGATCGTGCTGCTCGCCTGGTACTGGAACAGCTGATCTCACACAGAGGCACAGAGACACAGAGGAGAACTGCTCTCTGTGCCTCTGTGTGAGCTTATCTTCTTCGCCGGACCAGCCGAAGGATCGCGAGCAGGACCACCGCGCCGATGAACGCCGTGAAGATGGTGCCTGCCAGGCCGCTGAACGGGGTGGTCACGCCGAGCTGGCGGAACAGCCAGCCGCCCACGAAGGCGCCTACGATGCCGATCACGATGTCGCCGATCAGCCCCACGCCGCCCATCACCAGCGACGCCAGCACGCCCGCGACGAGCCCTACGATCAGCCAGGTAATCAGGTCCATGGGGTCTCCGTGTGGAAGGTTGCCCTCCCCGCGCGCAACTCACATGCCCCGTTCTCATTCACGGCGATGACACGCAAGCTCCTCCCCACGCTCCTGCTCCTCGCCGCCTGCGCGGCCCCCGCCGTCCCCGTGCCGGACGGCGTCCGCTACCTGCCGCGCGCGGAGTGGGGCGCCAAGCCGCCGGTCATGGAGATGAAGACGCACATCCCGCGTCGCATCACTATCCACCACACGGCCGAGCGGCAGAACCCGGCGCGCGCCACCGCGGACAAGCTGCAGGCCCTGCAGCGCTTCTCGCAGAGCGAGTCCGTGCTGGGCAACGGCCGCCCCAAGCGCGCCTGGGCCGACATCCCCTACCACCTCTACGTCGCCGCCGACGGCAGCGTCGCCGAGGGCCGCCCCATCCGCTTCGTGGGCGACTCCAATACCCCGTACGACCCCACCGGCCACCTGCTGGTGGTGGTGGAGGGCAACTTCGAGCTCGAGGAGCTCACGCCCGCCCAGCGCCAGACGCTGGACCGCCTCCTCCCCTCGCTGGCCCGCCGCTACCGCGTCCCCGCGGACAGCATCGCCGCCCACCGCGACTTCGCCCAGACCCTCTGCCCCGGCCGCACCCTGTACGCCGAGATCCCGCGCTTCAAACAGATCGTGGCCTTACACGGAGCCACGGAGGCACGGAGATAAGTTCTTCTCTGTGCCTCTGTGTCTCTGTGCGAGCCCCTTATTTCAGCCGGTTGTACTTCGCAAGAACTTCGCGCAGGCGGTCGTGCGGGAGGCCGTAGACGCGCAGGCCGTCGGCGCCGGTGGTGGTGCGCGCGGCGACCATGGCGTTGGTGATGGCTTCTTCCGTGGCCTGCACGGTGGCCTGGAAAACGCCGTCGATGCGGTCGTTGGGAAGCATGGTGAGCGACACGCTCGCGGTGTCGCGGGCGGCGCCGCGGTTGGCGGTGGAGAAGGCGAGGAAGATGTCGCCGCTCCCGTTCCCCGCGATGCTTCCCTCGCGCGCCAGGCCCAGCGCCGCCCGCCGGGCGACGCGCTCCAGCTGGTGCGGGAGGAGCGGCGCGTCGGTGGCCACCACGATGATGATGGAGCCCAGGTCGCGGTCCTCGCCCGGGAGCGACGCGGACGGTGCGGCCGCGGCGCAGCGCGCGACGCCGCGCATGTACGGCTGCGAGGGGGGCTCGGCGCTCTCGTAGCAGGGACGCATCCCCGCGATCTCCCGCCCCACGGGGACGCCGGCGATGCGCAGGTTGAACTGGCTGCCGTAGTTGCACTGCACCAGCACGCCCACCGTGTAGCCGCCCTGCTCCGCCGCCAGGCGCCGCGACGAGGTGCCGATCCCGCCCTTGAACTGGTTGCAGATCATCCCCGTCCCGCCGCCCACGCTCCCCTCCTCCACGGCGCCGCCCCGCGCGTCGTCCAGCGCGCGGAAGACGTGCTCCGGCTTCACGTGGAAGCCGTTGATGTCGTTCAGCGGCCCGTCGAACGTTTCGGCGACCACGGGGAGGGCCCACAGGATGGCGGGGTTGTTCTTGACCATCCACTGGATGGCCGCGTCGCGCGCCACGCCCACGCTGTGCGTGTTGGTGATGAGCACCGGCCCCTCCAGGAAGCCGCCCTCGTCGATCCAGGTGGTGCCCGTCATCTCCCCGTTGCCGTTGAGCGAGAACCAGGCGGCGAACACGGGATCCGAGCTGCGCCTGCCGCGCGGCAGCACGGCCGTCACGCCCGTGCGCACCGGGCCCGTCCCCACCCGCAGGCGGCCCTCGCCCGACATCAGCGTAGTGTGCCCCACCTCCACCCCCGCCACGTCCGTGATGGCGTTGAGCGCCCCCGGCGTCCCGTCGAAGGGCACCCCCAGGTCGCGCGCCCGCGGCTTCGTCTGCGCCTGCAGCGAGGCGGTGAGGAGGAGGAGCGGCAGGGTGAGGCAGGGTTTCACGGGTGCTCGTGGGTTGTGGGGAAGAGAGTGCGTGGGCGGAGTCCACGCTGGCGTCCGCGGGGCCCTCACCCCCCCGACCCCCCTCTCCCGATAACGGGAGAGGGGGGCGCATCCGCGGTATCCGCGCGCTCCGGGGGTGGTGCGGACCCGCGCCATCCGAGCCGCGGACCACGAGATCCCCCAGTGCCGCCGGACACGGAAGATGCGCCCCCCTCCCCCAGCAGTTTGGGGGAGGGGGGTTGGGGGGGTGAGGGCCTATCCCAGCGCACGGTCCAGCACGTCCAGCGCGAAGTCCGCGTCGGCGGCGGTGATGCACATGGGCGGCTTGATGCGCAGGACGTTGCCGTCCAGCCCGCCCTTGCCGATCAGCACGCCCATCTCGCGCGCCGCTTCCATCACCTGGAGCGTCTCCTCGCGGGCGGGGGCGCGGGTGGCGCGGTCTTTTACGAGCTCCACGCCCAGCATCAGCCCCATCCCGCGCACGTCGCCGATCAGCGGATGGCGCGACTGGAGCTCGCGGAGGCCGGCCAGGAAGCGGCCGCCCACCACGCGGGCGTTCTCCTGGAGGCCGTCCTCGTCGATGGTCTCCAGCACGGCCAGGCCGGCGGCCATGGACACCGGGTTGCCCCCAAAGGTGTTGAAGTGGATGCGCTGCGCCAGCGTCTGCGCGATCTCGCGGGTGGTGGTGACGGCGGCCAGGGGCACACCGTTGCCGATCCCCTTGGCCATGGTGACGATGTCCGGCACCACGCCGAAGTTCTGGAAGCCCCAGTAGTGCGCCCCCGTGCGCCCGAACCCCGTCTGCACCTCGTCCGCGATGCACAGGCCGCCGTGCTCGCGCGCGATGCCGTACGCCTCGCGCAGGTAGTTGGGCGCTCCGTGCGTTGCGCCGCCCACCCCCTGGATCGGCTCGCAGATGAAGGCCGCGATGCGCCCGGGGGTGGAGTAGCGGATCGTCTCGCGGACGTCCTCGGCGGCCCGCAGAGCGGCCTCCTCCGGCGAGCCGGCGTGCGCGGCGCGGTACGGGTCCGGGCACATGGCGTGGTGCACCCCCGCGTTCTGCGGGATGGGGAACTTCCAGGTGTGGTGCGAGGTCAGCCCCATGGCGGAGGGCGAGCCGCCATGGTAGGCGTTGCGCACGGCGACGACGTCGTTGTTCCCCGTGAACAGCCGGGCCATGGTGATGGCCAGGTCGTTGGCGTCGCTCCCGCTGTTCACGAAGTAGGTGACGTCGAGCCCCTCCGGCATCTTGGAAGCCAGCTTCTTCGCCAGCTCCGGCATCCCGGGATGCAGGTAGATGGTGGTGGCGTGCTGCAGCGTCTCCATCTGCTCCCGGACGCGCTTCACGATGCGCGGATGGCAGTGCCCGCACGACACGGTCACGATGCCGGCGAACAGGTCCAGGTAGCGCCGCCCCGTCTCGTCGAAGAGGTACTGCATCTTTCCCTCTACGATCATCAGCGGATCACGGTACAGCGTGAAGAGCGCCGGGTTGGCGTACTCCCGCCGCATCGCCAGCACCTCCTGGCGCGGCGGCCCCGCGTACGGCCGCGGCTCGTGATCGAACGCGGGCATCTCCAGCGGTGCGGCGAGCAGCTCGGACATGGGAGGCGGGGTTGGAGGTGATGGGAGTGCGCTGGTGCGTTGCAAGCACGGGACTGACTGGGCCGCGGCGAGCTGAAAGGGGCCCTCACCCCCCCCGCCCCCCCCTCTCCCGATAACGGGAGAGGGGGGGCGCATCTTCCGTGTCGGCGCGAGGGTCGGCGGAGGCTCGCCCGCGGGTTTCGTGAACCGCGACCCTTCGAGATGCGCGGGCGCGGCTGGATGGCTGGAGTGCGCCCCCCTCCCCCAGCAGTTTGGGGGAGGGGGGTCGGGGGGGTGAGGGCTTCGCCCAGCGGCCTTTTCCCCCGCGCACGTCCCTTCCTACGACATCCAGTTGGTGCCCGCCTCCCGGTTCCACTTGGTCGTGGTCTTCTTGGAGCGCGTCCAGAACTCAATGGAGGAGCGGCCGGTGAGGTCGCCCACGCCGAAGCGCGAGTCGTTCCAGCCGCCGAAGCCGAAGGGCTCGCGCGGGACGGGGACCCCCACGTTGACGCCCACCATCCCGGCGCTGGCGCGTTCGGCGACGTAGCGGGCCACGCCGCCGCTCTCGGTGAAGACGGAGGCGGCGTTGCCGTAGGGCGAGCGGTTCTCGATCTCCAGCGCGCCGTCCACGTCGGGGGCGCGGATGATGGCGAGCACCGGCCCGAACACCTCCTCCCGCGCGATCTTCATCTCCGGGGTGACGTGGTCGATCACCGTGGCGCCCACGTAGAAGCCGCCCTCGCGCCCCGGCACCACCGTGCCGCGCCCGTCCAGCAGCACTTTCGCGCCCGCCTCCTCCGCCTCGGTGATGTAGCGCTCGATGCGTTCCCGCGCCTCGCGCGAGATCACGGGGCCCAGGGTCTCGCCCGCCACGGCCCCGCGCGCGTGCTCCACCATCCGCCGCAGGATGGCGTCGGTGTGCGACACGGCCAGCAGCACCGACGCGGCCATGCAGCGCTGCCCCGTGCACCCCGCCATGGACGCGGCGATGTTGCTGGACGCCATCTCCGGGTCCGCGTCGGGCATCAGGATGATGTGGTTCTTGGCCCCGCCCAGCGCCAGCACGCGCTTCAGGTTGGCGCTCCCGCGCCGGTACACCGCCTGGGCCACGCGCGTGGACCCCACGAACGAGATCGCCTCGATCGCGGGATGGTCGCAGAGGGCCTCCACCACCTCCCGCCCGCCGTTCACCACGTTGAACACGCCGGCCGGGAGCCCCGCCTCCGCCAGCAGCTCGGCGATGCGCCCCGCCGAGAGGGGCACCATCTCCGACGGCTTCAGCACCATGCAGTTCCCCAGCGCGATGGCGTTCGGGATGCTCCAGTGCGGCACCATGCTGGGGAAGTTGAAGGGGACGATGGATGCCACCACGCCCAGCGGGTACCGGTCCACCCGGCACTCCACCCCGCGGCTCACCTCCATGATCTCCCCCGCCGTGATCTGCGGAAGCGAGCAGGCGAACTCGGTGAGCTCGATGGCCTTGAGCACCTCCGCCTTCGCCTCCTCGTACACCTTGCCGTGCTCCTCCACGATCAGCCGGCTCAGCTCCTCGATGTTGGCCTCGAGCAGCGCGCGGTAGCGGAAGAACACCTGCACCCGCTCCTTCAGCGGCGTCGCGGCCCACCCGGGGAACGCCGCCCGCGCCGCCTTCACCGCCTCGTCCACCGCCCCCGCGCCCGACATCGGCACGCGCGAGATCACGCCGCCGTCGCCCGGATTGTAGACGTCCAGCAGCGGCCCGTCGCCCTCCACGAACTCCCCACCGATGTAGTTGCGGACCGTGTGCATTGAGCGCCTGCGGGTGGGAGTGGTAGTGACCAGTCATTGTAAGCGCCCCCGGCCCGCGAGCACAAGAAATGAGGCACCGAGATGAAGTCATCTCCGTGCCTCTGTGCCTCTGTGTGAGCCCAGCTTCTTTACTTCATGCCCGCGAGAGTCGTGTTGGGAACGCGCATCTCCTGCTCGCCCCGCAGCGCCGCATCCAGCCCCCAGCGTGCACGGTGATCGCGCTGCAGCCGGCCCATCGCCAGGTGCACCTGCAGGTAGGCGACGTCCTCGGCGGTGGGGGCGGGGGAGCGCTGCAGGGGGCAGATGGTGACGTCGGCCATCACCGAGTACCAGCTGCAGGTGTGCCCCACGCCCAGCGTGTGCACCAGCTCGTGCGCGATCAGCCCCGGCACCTGGGAGCGGGTGAAGGAGATGGTGTTGTGGAGCCGCACCGCGCCGTAGCCGATGTCGCCGCCGCCGCTGTAGGTGACGGAGCCCAGCCCCGCCGCGCGCAGCCCCCGCTCCACCCATACCAGCACCACGTCGTCGGGGTCGTGGTCCTCGCCCGGCTCCGTGTCCACGAAGCGCGCGGGGCGGAAGAGCCGCATCCCCACCAGTGACTCCAGCTCCGCCGCGTCGCGCCAGAAGGCGGCCGAGTCGCGCCCGGTGATGCGCTCGGAGGTGTACTCGTGGTCGAACGCCACGCGCAGCGGAAAGCTCCCCGGGCGCCAGGCAGGCACGGTGCTGCTCCGCGCCCCGGCCAGGTTCGCGACCGCCCGGCGGAAGAAGCCGCTCGCGCATCCGCGGCACGTGGGGGTGAACCCGCGCACCACGCTCACGGGCACCACGCTTCCCGCCAGGCTCCCGCCCGCGATCTTCCAGCGGCGCGGCACCAGCACCATCCGCACCTCGTCGTCCCCCTGCGCCTTCGCCACCACCGCCACGGACGGATGGAACACGCGCTCCGCCGGGTCCGCCGCGTCCACCACCACGCGCAGCGAGTCGTCCCCCGCCTCCGCCCCCCGCGCCACCGCGAAGCGCCCCGCCGCGTCCGTCACGGCCGAATCCGCCCACGCGCCCCCGCTCACCTCCACGCGCAGCCCCGCCACGGAGCTCCCGTCCGCCGCCCACACCTGCCCGCGCACCCCTTGCGCCTCGGCTCCCGAGGCGACCGCCGCCAGCACCATCACCATGCCCACGGCCATGCATCGTATCGACATATAAGTACCAGTCGCTCAGGCACTTGCACGGCTCCCCTCGCCGCGCGGACCGCTCTGTACACCGTATCACGGAGCAGGTTACACGAGCCGTGAACAGGCAGGTCCGGCACCCGGGACGTGGGACGATTGACGCAACGATATCCTTCGTGTATGTTTTGGCGTAATATGTACCACGTTCCCCGCAGACCTCCCCAGGTATGCTCTCTTTCCCCACCCCCAGGCTCGGCTTGCGCCGTGCCTCCGCCCTGCTGCTCCTCGCAGCCGCAGCGGGGGGGTGCGGCTGGTTCGGTGAGCTTGTGGGCGAGTACTCCGGCCCCCTGCCCGCGAAAGCCAGCCTGGTGCAGGAGGTCGTGGTCGTACGGTCCTTCAGGCGAGATCCCGCAGGTCCCGAACAGGGAAGGCTGCGAAGGATGCACCTGGACAGGGTGCGCTACATCGACGCGGGTGACTTCGACGACGTGAACCGGGTGGTGCTGGGAGAGGCCGGCGAGCTGACCGCAAAGGTGGAATCGCTGAATCTCGCGATCGGCGACACCGTGATCGTCTCGGGTGAATACGCGGGCCTCTACCGCGGGGGTGCGGCATCCGGCGTGGTGCCCAACTGGCCGGGGGACCGCTATGTCGACTACGCCGTAGCCGTTCACCAGCTGCTGGAGATCAAGCGCAAGTCACCCTGAGCCGCGCCGCGAGATCTGTTCGAAGAAACCGGGAGCGGGAGCACTTCGGCCTCGAAGCAGCTCCCGCTCCATCTTCTTCCTGTGGCCGCACCCTACCGGTTCGGCTTGCTCCCCCTCGACCCCGGCCTCGGCTGCGTCCCGTTCGCGAAGCCGCCCTGGTTGTACCCGGCGTACGAGTGCTCCTGCGGCGCGCCGCGGCGGAGCTGGTCGTTGTAGTTGCCGCCGATCTCGCGGGCGCCCGGTGCCCACCCGTAGTTGCGGTCGTACCCGTGCCCCGTGCGGAAGGCCACGCTGTCGCGGTTGTACTGCTGCAGGTACTGGTTGTCGTAGCGCACGCCGCCGTTGCCGGCGTCGCGGCCCAGCTGCGCGTCGTAGCCGCGGATGCCGGTCAGCGGGCGTCCCTGCGCGCCGTGCGGACGGTCGTTGAAGGGGTCCCGCAGCCATCCCTCGCGGTTGAAGCCGCCCGGCGGCTGCCGGTAGCGGCCCTGGTAGCCGCCCCACCCGCCCAGATCCTGCGAGTGCTCGCGGCGGTAGTGGCCGTACGCGCCCTGCCAGTTCCCCTCCTCCTGGCGCATCCCGTGGTACTGCCCGTCCGCCCAGTTGGGGTCCATCGGGTGCGGGCGCCCCCAATCCGGTCGCAGCGAGTTCTGCTGGATCCCCTTGTACTCGCTGTTGTCGTAGCCGTGGCGAGCCATCATAGCCTCCTCGTCATCTCCGTAGCGTGGCGGGCATGTTCCCCTGCCCGTCCGAGTCTTGCATCGCCATCTCGCAAGATCCCTTCCGCGTCCGTAGTAGCGGGAGGGAAGGCGTTCACCCGGGAGGAGGTGGGGGATGAGGAGGAGCACCGCGCAGACCGGCGCACTGGTTTTCGGAATCGCGTTCCTGGCGTTCGGGATCCTGGGGCTGTTCGTGCACAACGGGATGGGGATGGATGCGGACAATGAGACCACGGGGCGGCTCCTGGGGCTGTTCCCGGTGAACCTGCTCCACAACATCGTCCACCTGGCGTTCGGCGCGTGGGGCATCGCGGCCTCCCGCGGCCACCCGGCGTCGCGTTCCTACGGCCGCATCGGCGCCATCATCTACGCCGTCCTGGTGGTGATGGCCTTCATCGACCCCACCACCTTTGGCCTGGTCCCCATCGGCAGCCACGACATCTGGCTCCACGCCGTTCTCGCCGCCGGCCTCGCCTACATCGGCTTCGGCACGCGCGCAACCGCTTAGCTCACACAGAGACACAGAGGCACAGAGGTGGGTTCTTCTCTGTGCCTCTGTGTCTCTGTGTGAGCCCGCTTCACCAGCCGGGCGGACGAGTGATACCGGAGCCCACCCGGACGGGGAACTGCGCCTTCAGCAGAGACCGCTGATCGAGCTTGAAGCTGTAGTCCGCGTGTTCGGCGAGCTCTCGGTTGTGTCGGAGGAAAGGGAACGCGACCCCGATCTTCCGCTCCGGGAAGAGGCGATGGGCCGCCGCGATCGCCGGGATCAGGTCAGTGTCGCCGGTCACCAGCACGGCCGTGTCGCATTCGTCCGTGGCGAGCACCTCCACGAGCTTGAGGCCGATCGCCACGTCCGTCTCCTTCTCCTCGTACCGGATGAACGACTTGCCGCACGCGGGGCACCGCACGTCCCTCCGCTTGAAGTGCGAAAGCTGCACGCGGACGCCGGAGTCGCCGAGTGCGCGGATGTAGGTACGGTGCCTGGCCACCACGTCAGGCTTGCGGGCGGCAAGATGCTCGGCCAGCGCGGAAAAGTAGTGCACCCCGGCGAGCTCTACCCGCTCGCCGATAGCACCGCGCACCGCCTGAAGGTACCCCTCGCAAAGCCGGACAAGGTCCAGCCACTTCACCGACGCGCCAGTCATCTTACCGAGCGTGTCGAGCGAGTGGTAGACGTTGAACCCGTCGATGAGGAAGGAAACCTTTTTCGGCACGGTTGACTCCCGGACAAAAAAACCCCCCGGCCCGCAGACCGAGGGGAGCCGGAGTATCGCTTGCACGATAGCCCCGGGGGTGACGTGCCAATAATTTACCGCGATTTCGCGCCGGAACGCAAGCGGCCATGACCGCGTTCCACGAACCGGTCCGACCGGTGTCGCGTTGGGGGTGTGATTCGATCCATTCGGTCCCGCGTGCCTCCTCCCGCCCCTCCGGCTATCTTGCTGCTGGCCTCTCGTGCTCCCTCATTCCGCGCCACCATGCCTCAATCCATCATCCAGGTAGACGCCTTCGCGGACCGGCCGTTCACCGGCAACCCGGCCGCCGTGTGCATCCTCGCCGCGCCGCGCGAGGAGGGGTGGATGCGCGACGTTGCGGCGGAGATGAACCTCTCGGAGACCGCGTTCCTGCATCCGGAGGAGGACGGGTGGCGGCTGCGCTGGTTCACCCCGGCGGTGGAGGTGGACCTGTGCGGGCACGCCACGCTGGCGACGGCGCACGTGCTGTGGGAGGGCGGGCACCTCGCCGCCGATGCGCAGGCGCGCTTCCACACCCGCAGCGGGCTGCTGACGGCGCGCAGGGCGGGGGAGTGGATCGAGCTCGACTTTCCGGCCAAGCCCCTCCTGGACGCGCCGCCGCCCGGGGGGGTGGCGGAGGCGCTGGGTGTGGTGCCCGTGCAGGTGGGGCGCAGCCACTTCGACGTGCTGGTGGAGGCCGCGTCCGAGGACGAGGTGCGCGCGCTGCAGCCGGACATGGGGCGCCTGATGGCCGTGGAGGCGCGCGGCGTCATCGTCACGGCGCGGGCGGACGAGGGGGCGGAGTACGACTTCGTGTCGCGCTTCTTTGCGCCGCGGGTGGGGGTGAACGAGGACCCGGTGACGGGCTCCGCGCACTGCGTGCTGGCGCCGTACTGGGCGGCGAAGCTGGGGCGCCACGAGCTGGTGGGCTTCCAGGCCTCGCGGCGCGGGGGCACGGTGCGCGTACGCTCCGCCGGCGACCGCGTGCACCTGGGAGGCCGCGCCGTAACCGTGCTGCGCGGGGAGCTGGCCGAATGAGCGCGCGCCGTCTGATCTCCAGCAGCTCGCCGTGGGAGCCGGTGGCCGGCTACTCGCGGGCGGTACGGGTGGGCCCTCACGTGCACGTCGCCGGCACCACCGCCACCGACGCGACCGGCCGCATAGTCGCCCCCGGCGACCCCTACGCGCAGGCCGTGCAGACGCTCCTCAACATCCAGCGCGCCCTGGAGCAGGCCGGCGCGCGCCTGGAAGACGTGGTGCGCACCCGCATGTACGTCACCGACATCGCGCGCTGGGAAGAGGTCGCCCGCGCCCACGGCGAGTTCTTCTCCGCCATCCGCCCCGCCTCCACCCTGGTGGAGGTGCGCGCCCTCATCGACCCCGACATGCTGGTGGAGATCGAAGTGGAGGCGTACGTGGAGTAGCTCTCGGGTTCCCGCGCGGGTCGCCTGACCCATGCAGCGAGCGCTGGAAAGGCGTACGATTGGGGCCGGTACTCCTTCCAGCGAGACAGCCATGCAGCCCGACCGATCCAAACGCGTTCTCGTCACCGGGGCCTCCGGCGTGCTGGGGCGCTCGCTTCTCGGCCGCCCCGCCGCGGCGGGCTACGCGGTGCGTGGCACCGGGCGAAGCGGCCCGCCGCAGGGTGCGGGGGTCGAATGGGCGCGCTCCGATCTGGCCACCGGCGAAGGGTTGGAGGCCGCCGTCCGCGAAGTGGACACCATCATCCACGCCGCCAGCAGCCCGCGCGCGGACACGGAGCGCATCGACGTGCAGGGGACGATGCGCCTCCTGGAGGCCGCCCGCCGCGCCGGAGTGCGCCACTTCCTATACGTCTCCATCGTGGGGATCGACCGCGTCCCCTTCGCCTACTACCGCCACAAGCTGGCCGCCGAGCGCCAGGTGGAGGCGGGGCGCGTGCCCTGGACCATCCTGCGCGGCACGCAGTTCCACGACCTGGTGGACGGCCTCTTCGCGGGGATGATGAAGCTCCCCGTCGGCTTCCTCCCCAGGGACTTCCGCAGCCAGCCCGTGCACGTGGACGACTTCGCGGACGCGCTGTGGGAGTGCGTGGCCGCCCCGCCCGCGCGCCACGCGCCGGAGGTGGGAGGCCCCGAAGTGCTGCGCTTCGGCGAGATGATCCACTCCTGGATGGCCGCGCACGGGGTGAAGAAGCCCGTCCTCCACCTCCCCCTCCCCGGCGCCCTCGCCACCGCCCTTCGCCAGGGCCGCGCCACCACCCCCGGCCGCGCCGTGGGCACCGTCACCTGGAAGGAATGGCTGCACGCGCGCTACGGCGGCACGGCCCTTGTGTAGGGGTGATACGGATTCGCGGATCAGAGGATGAGAAGAGGTTCAGGTCCGAAGACTCAGCACTGAGAGGTATGGAGTCTCAGCACTGAGGAACCACCGGACGCGGGCCGAAACCAATGTAGGGGCGCGATTTGTCGCGCCCGCTTCTCGGCTCGCGCGATCGCCGCCCAGCACAGCGATCTGCAGGGGACGGTGTGCTGGGGACGGGTCGGGACGGCGTAAAGGGTGGGCGCGACCAATCGCGCCCCTACAGGATTTTGCCTGAACCGCGCGGCAGGCCCGGTGTACGGGAGCGCTCTGTAACGGAGCGCGGATGGAACGTGGGAGGCCGTATTGCGAGTAACGAAGCGAGCGAAGGGAGGGATCGCCGCCCTGGGGCTGCTGCTGCTGACCGCGGCGGCGCCGGGCGGGGAGGCGGAGCAGACGCCGGTGCGCGTCTCCATCGCGGAGCGCGAGGGGGCGGGGACCACCGTGTGCCTGCAGGCCGCTCCGGCCGTGCGGGGGCGGAAGCGCGCGCAGGTTTCGCACGGGGGCGGGCACGCCGTGCTGTCGGTGAGCCCCGAGAGCCCGGGGCCGCACTGCGCGGAGCTGGCGAACCCGGCCGGCACGGTGCTGGTGAGCCTGCACTTTTCGCGTGCGTGGGTGATTCCCTCCACGCTGGGGCAGCACTCGTACCCGGCGGACGAGGTGCGGGGGAAGCGGCTCACCTTCCTCTGGCTGCGGGATTGACCGCGGCTTCCCTTCCCGCCGGCGAGATCCCCGCCCTTCGCGAGAAGCTCCTCGCCTGGTACGACGCCCACCGCCGCGACCTCCCCTGGCGCGCCCCGCCGGACACCGAGCCCGACCCGTACCGCGTGTGGCTTTCCGAGGTGATGCTCCAGCAGACGCGCGTGGAGACGGTGAAGCCGTACTTCCACCGCTGGCTGGAGCGCTTCCCCACGCTGCAGGCCCTCGCCGACGCGCCGCTGGACGACGTGCTGAAGGCGTGGGAGGGGCTCGG
Source organism: uncultured Gemmatimonadota bacterium (assembly GCA_902805735.1). Classification (GTDB taxonomy): domain Bacteria; phylum Gemmatimonadota; class Gemmatimonadetes; order Longimicrobiales; family Longimicrobiaceae; genus Longimicrobium. The sequence continues at coordinate 23,008 of CADCTW010000015.1, forward strand.
CTACTACTCGCGCGCCCGCAACTTCCACCGCGCCGTGCGCGAAGTGGCGGAGCATCACGACGGCCGCGTCCCCGGCGATCCGGCGGCCTTTCGCGCGCTCCCCGGCGTGGGGCGCTACACGGCGGGGGCGGTGATGTCCATCGCCTTCGGGCGCGAGGAGGCGCTGGTGGACGGCAACGTGCGCCGCGTCTTCGCCCGCTGGACCGACGATCCCGCCCCCGCCGAGCCCGCCCTCTGGTCGCTGGCCGAGGCCCTGGCCCCCGGCGCGCGCCCCGGCGACGTGAACCAGGGGGTGATGGAGCTGGGCGCCACCGTCTGCATCCCCCGGACTCCGCTCTGCGGCGACTGTCCCGTGCGCGCCCACTGCCGCGCCTTCCAGCGGGGCACGCAGGCCGAGCGCCCCGCCCCCAGGAAGGCCAGGCCCACCCCGCATGAAGACACCGCCGTCGCCGTGATCGAGCGCGACGGCCTCCTCCTCCTGGTGCGCCGCCCGCTGGATGCGCGCCTGGGCGGCATGTGGGCCTTCCCCGCCGAGGTGCGCCGCCCCGCCGAGAGCGTCGCCGCCGGCGCCGAGCGCGCCGCCCGCGACGGCCTGGAGCTGGAGGTGTGCGCGGGTGCGCCCATCGGCACGGTGCAGCACGCCTTCACCCACGTCCGCGCCAGCTACCACGCCGTCCGCTGCACCCTCCTCTCCGGCGAGCCCCGCCCCCTGCGATACGACGCCTGGGCCTGGGCCTCCCCCGCCGACCTCGACAGCTACGCCCTCCCCGTCGCGCAGAGGCGCATCGCGGGGTTAACAGCAGGCTCACACAGAGACACAGAGGCACAGAGGTAAGTTCTTCTCTGTGCCTCCGTGTCTTGGTGTGAGCAGGTTGCGTTATCAAAAGTTGTCGAGCTAACTTTATATAGCACGCGTGGGAGTCAAAGGGTACCGGAGCGGAGCGCGCAATGAGCAGAGCAGGGACGTGGGTCCAGCAGCAGTCCGGCCCGGACGGATACTCGGCCTTCATCCCGGCGCCTCTGCCCCCCGTTCCCCCGGTGGAGTTCACGCCGGAGCTGACACGGATCTACGAGGAAGCCGTCCACGCGGTGGGCCAGCTCGAAGGCGTCACGCGGACCATGGAACCCGAGCGGCTCCTGTACATGTACGTGCGCAAGGAAGCCGTACTCTCCAGCCAGATCGAGGGAACGCAGTCCACGCTTTCGGACCTGCTGGAGTACGAGAACGCCGCAGCACCGGGAACGCCGCTGGGGGACGTGCGCGAGGTCTCGCGATACGTGGCGGCGCTCTACCATGGGCTGCACCGGATCAGGAGCAGAGAGCTTCCGTTGAGCCTGCGGCTGATCCGGGAGATGCATGGAGTGTTGATGCAGGAGGGGCGAGGCAGCGTGCAGGCTCCCGGGGAGTTCCGCCGGACGCAGAACTGGATCGGCGGAACGCGCCCGGGCAACGCCCGCTTCGTGCCGCCGCCGCCGCCGGAGATGCACACGGCCCTGGGGAACATGGAGAGGTTCATCCACGACGAGTACGGGCGCACCGCCCCGATCCTGAAGGCCGGCCTGGCGCACGTGCAGTTCGAGACCATCCACCCCTTCCTCGACGGCAACGGGCGAATCGGACGGCTGCTGATCAGCCTGGTCTTCATGACGGAACGCCTGCTCACGCAGCCCTTCTTCTACTTCAGCCTGTACCTGAAGGAGAACCGGGCCGACTACTACGACACGCTGCAGCGCGTACGCACCCACGGCGATTGGGAGGGCTGGTTCCACTTCTACCTGGTGGGCGTGGAAGCCGTCGCGCGGCAGGCGGCCGACACTTCGCTGGCGCTGCGCGAGCTGTTCGCGGAAGACCAGCAGCGCGTGATGAAGCTGGGGCGTGCCGCGGGCTCCACCCTCCAGGCGTACGAGCTCCTGCGGGAGCGTGTGATCGTTTCGATCCCACGCGCAGCTGACGAACTGGGGCTGACCTGGCCGACGGTAAGCGGCGCCCTCCGGAGGCTGGAGCAGCTCGGAATCGCGCGGGAGATCACGGGACGCGCACGCGACCGCCTGTACGCATATCAGCAGCAGCTCACGCTGCTGAACCAGGGCACCGAGGCACGGAGCTAAGTTCTCCTCTGTGCCTCTGTGTCTCTGTGTGAGCCAAATCTTCAGTCGGGATAGACGAACTCCACGTCCTTCTGGATCTCCGGGAGGAGGGAGCGGTGGACGGGGCATTCGTGGGCGGCGCGCTCCAGGCGGGCGCGCTGATCGGGGGACAGGCCCGCGGGCATGCGGATGCGCACGGGGATGGCGTCCACGCGGCGGGGGTCGGAGCGCATGTGCTTGTGGGCGACGAACTCGGCCGGCCCGAAGGGGATCCCCTCGCGCTGCGCCACGATGGCCATGGTGGTGACCATGCACGAGCCGAGCGACGCCGCCAGCAGGTCCGTGGGGGAGAAGGACGAGCCGTCGCCCATGTTGTCGCGCGGCGCCGCCGTGGGCAGCGTGGCGCCGGAGGGGCCGTGGCGCAGCTCCATCTTCAGCCCGCCGCCGTAGGTGCCGGTGATCTCGACCGCCATCGCGTGTCTCCGTTGGTCTGGGTGCCGTCTCCGCCGGTCTGATCCCGTGTCCCCCCAGTGGGTCAGGGGCGAGGGGGCCCGGGGAAGGGGCGGTAGATTCAATTTGTTGCGCCGCAATCTCTTGCGCGAAAGGGCGCGCGCGGCACCGCGGTTGCCCCGGGTGGATGCAGCGACCGTACCGTCCACCGCACGATCCCAGAGGCACCATGATCTCCCGCACACCGCTCTTCGCCGCTCTCCTGGCCGCAGCCCTCCTCCTCCCCGCCTCCGCCCGCGCCCAGGAGTGCGACTGCGACGACGAGCGCGGCCCGCGCCGCCCCACCCGCGGCTACGTGGGAGGGAGGCTGGCGTTCGCGCAGCCGCAGGGCGAGTTCGCGCAACGGGTGGACCAGGGGATCGGTGGCAACGTCCACTTCATCCGCGCGCTGGACCGCGGCGGCATCCTGGCCGTGCGCCTGGATGCGGAGGCCATCACCTACGGCTACGAGCGGCAGCGGGTGATCCTGAGCCCCACCGTGGGCGGGCGCATCCTGGCCGACCTGGTGACCACCAACAACATCGCCTTCCTGGGAGTGGGCCCGCAGATCGGGGTGCCCAACGGCAGGCTGCGCCCGTACGCGCACGGCTTCGCGGGGGTATCGTACCTGTTCACCACGTCGTCGCTGGAGGCGAGCGCCAACGACGAGCCCTTCGCCAGCACCACCAACTTCGACGACCTGACCTTTGCGTACGGCGGCGGCGGGGGGCTCTACATCCCGCTGCGGCGCGGCGCGGCGCCCATCTCGCTGGACCTGGGCGCCACCTATCGCAACGCCGGCCAGGCCGAGTACCTGCGCGAGGGCGACATCATCGACAACCCGGACGGCACCGTCACCCTGCGCCCCGTGCGCAGCGACACGGACATGCTCACCTTCCACGTGGGCATCACCGTGGGAGCGAACCGCCGCCACCGCCGGTAGAAAGCCTCACACACAGACACGGAGGCACAGAGACAGTTCTTCTCTGTGCCTCCGTGTCTCTGTGTGAGGCTTTCTGTTACGGGTTGCCGGTCGGCCCTTCCGGAACGTTGTCGCCGCCGGCCGAGTCGACCGCGCCCGTGACCTGTCCGCCCATCCCTGCCGCGGCGGAGTCCGCCGGCATCGGCGTGACCGGGGTGGCGGCCGGCATCATGGTGTCGACGGTCATGGTGGTGGAGTCCGTCGCCGGTACCGGGTCGGCATCGTCGCCGCCGCCGCCGAGGACGCGCGAGAGCCCCCAGATCAGGAGCCCCAGCAGCAGGAGCCCCAGCAGCCAGGGGAGAAAGTTGGGCCCGCCACTACGCTTGCGCTCGACGTTGATGTCCGCCATCTCGTCCTCCGAAAGGTCCAGGGCTGGCCGGCGGCCCCTGCACACCGGCCGGCGTGGGTTGCGGACCGGCCATTCGCACGCGCCATGCCACTTTCTTAGCCGACGCGCACGAAGAACGCCTTGAGGTACGACGTCTCGGGAATGGCCGGGTGCACCGGGTGGTCGGGCCCCTGGTGCCCCTGCTCCACCACCTGCAGCGAGCGCCCCTGCCGCCGCCCGGCGCGCAGCACCGCGTCCTGCAGCGAAGCGCGCGGGAGGTGGTACGAGCACGAGGCGGAGACCAGGAGGCCGTCCTGCCGCAGCACCTCCAGCGCCATGGTGTTGAGGCGGCGGTAGGCTTCCTCCCCCTGCTTCAGGTCTTTTTTGCGCTTGACGAAGGCGGGCGGATCCAGCACCACCGCGTCGAAGCGCTCCCCGTCGGCGGCGAGTTGGCGGAGGACGTCGAAGGCGTCGCCGCGGCGGGTGGATACACGGTCTTCCAGGCCGTTGAGCGCCGCGTTGCGCGACACCATCTCCAGCGCGGGCGCCGAAGCGTCCACGCACACCACCGACTCCGCCCCCGCGGCGGCGGCCTGCACGCCCCACCCGCCCACGTACGAGAAGACGTCCAGCACCCGCGCGCCGCGGACGTAGGCGGCCATGCGCGCGCGGTTCATCCGGTGGTCGAAGAACCACCCCGTCTTCTGCCCCGCCACCGGCGCCTCGAAGCGCACGCCGTTCTCCTCCAGCGGCAGCACCTCCGGCACCTCGCCCCACGCCGTCTCCACGTAGGAGGGGAGCCCTTCCAGCTCGCGCCCGCCCGCGTCGTTGCGCAGCAGGATCCCGGCGGGGGACAGCTCGGCGCGCAGGGCGTCCACGATCTCGCCGCGCACGCGCTCCATCCCCGCGGTGGTGAGCTGCACCACCAGGTGCGCGCCGAAGCGGTCCACCACCAGCCCGGGAAGACCGTCGCTCTCGCCGAAGACGGCGCGATAGTGCGGGGTGCCGAAGACGGTGTCGCGCAGGGCCAGCGCGCGGCGGATGCGGCCGCGCAGGAAGGGGACGTCCAGGCGGGCGTCGCGGTCGCGGCTCACCATGCGCACGGCGATCAGCGAGCGGGGGTTGACGTAGCCCACGCCCAGCGGCGCGCCGCGGGCGTCCTGGACCTCGGCCAGATCCCCCGGCTCGAAGCCAACCAGCGGCGTGGCAACGACATCCACCTCGTTGCTGAAGACCCACAGGTGCCCGGCACGTAGCCTGCGATCTTCGTCCTTGCGGAGGCGGAGCGGGGGGAGCGTCATCAGCGTAGAACCCTGGTCTTCGGAACCGTTGGAGTGCCCGCGGTCGCGGGCGCGCGGGCGGTGCGCCCGCGCAAAACATACACCCTCGGCGCGGGCCGGGCACCTCCGCCCCCCGCGCCGGCTCCATGCCGCACTCCGTCCCCCGGCCGAATGCCCATCGACGCTGCCCCGCGCCCCACCCCGTCTCTCGAGCGCCGCCTGCGCGAGCTGGAGCTGCTGCGCAGCGTGGCGGTGGAAACGGCCGCGTCGGTGGAGCCCGGCGAGATCTGGGCGGCCGTCTGCCGGCGCCTTCCCGCGCTGGCCGGCGCGGACGTGGCGCTGCTGGTGCTCCCCGGCGAGGAGCCGCGCCCCTGGTCCGCCCCCGGCGCCGGCGCGCGCGACGACGCGGCCCTGCGCGCCCTGCTGGAGTCGGCGCGCCGCAC
>CADCTW010000016.1 GCA_902805735.1 uncultured Gemmatimonadota bacterium
CTCCAAGGCATGGCGCACCTCCAATCTTGTGCGCCGAATCCTACCCCGAAGTGTTACCTATCATCCCGGTCTATTCTGTTACCAATCTACCCGGTCTGTACCACCCTCACCCCCCGACCCCCTCTCCCGATAACAGGAGAGGCTCCGCCTCTCGTTATCTGGAGAGGGGGCGATTTCCAGACATCCGCGCACCGCCAAGGGGTTGGCGCAGCCGCGGACTTGAAAAACCCCGGCTGCCCGCCGACACTGAAGATGCGCCCCCCTCTCCCGTTATCGGGAGAGCGGGGGCCGGGGGGGTGAGGGCCCCCCTTCCGCGCGCCGCCAGCTCTCTCGTTCCCCGTTCCCCCGTTCCCATGCCCATACAACCCATCGTACGCCTCGGCGATCCGCGCCTGCGCATGCCCTGCGCGCCTGTAGCCGACGTAGCGGACCCGCGCGTGGCCGATACCGTGCGCGACCTAGCGGACACGCTGGCGCACTCGCGCAGGACCACGGGGTACGGCCGCGCCATCGCCGCGCCGCAGATCGGCGTGCTGGAGCGCATCATCTTCCTGAACGTGGACGGCGAGACGCCGTGGCCCTTCATCAACCCCGCCATCGTGGAGCACAGCGACGAGGTGGTGACGGTGTGGGACGGGTGCCTCAGCTTCCTCAGCATCTTCTGCCAGGTGCCGCGCTGGGCCTGGGTGCGCGTGCGCTACCAGGATCTCGACGGCGCGTGGCGCGAGACGACCGCCGACGGCGACCTGTCCGAGCTGCTGCAGCACGAGATCGACCACCTGGACGGCATCCTCACCGTGGACCGCATGACCGACGTCACCACGCTGGTGACCCGCGAGGAGTTCGAGCTGCGCTACCGGGCGGAGTCGCCGTACGCGCCCGCCCGTTCCTGACCATCACCGGAGCACGGACGTGATCCAGAAGGTGAACGTAGCCGAGAAGCTGGCGCTCTTCCACGAGCTGTGGACACCCAAGGTCGTGGCGGAGGTCAACGACACGCAGGTCAAGCTCGCAAAGGTGCAGGGCGAGCTGGTGTGGCACAGCCACGCGGACGAGGACGAGCTCTTCCTGGTGCTGAGCGGACGCCTGACGCTGGAGCTGCGCAACGGCTCGGTGACGCTCCATCCGGGCGAGATGGTGGTGATCCCCCGCGGGGTGGAGCACCTCCCCGTCGCGCTGGAGGAGACGCACGTCCTCCTGATCGAGCGCAGCGGAATCCGCCACACCGGCGACGTGGTGGAGGCGCGCACCGTGGCCGGGTACGAGTGGATCTGAGCAGGTGACCATCCGCATGGCGGGAACGTGAACGAGCTCGTGAGCTGCACCATCTGCGGACGGCTGGGCGACGCCGCGGCGCCCCGGTGTCCGTCGTGCGGCGCATACCGGTCCGGCCTCACTCCGGAGGCGCCGTGGCGGCCGGCCCAGCCGGGCGCCGTATCGCCGCGCGGCCGGGGCGTGCGCCCATCCGTCTGGTTGGGCGCCATGTTCGGGACCTGGGTGGCGCTTTTCACGGGCGGGCCACTGGCGTCCTGGTTCCCCGTGCTCGGGGCGTGGCTGCCGGCGCTGCCGTACCTCGCCGCGTTCGCGGCGGCCTGGCTCGTCGGCAGCATCGCGCTGGAGCGGATGTCCTTGGCCGGGTCCGCCCGGGAGCAGGAGCTTCCGCCGCCCGCCGCGGCGCCGCCCGCCGCGGCGGCGCTCCCCGCCGCGGCGGCGCTGCGGACAGACGAGGCGAGGATCGCGGAGCGGCTGCGGGAGATCGAGGCGCAGCGCGCGCGGATCGACGACGTCTGGACGATGGTGGACGGGGAGGGGCGCGGCGGCGCGCTTGTGAGCGTGCGGGAAAAGCTGGAGTACGCGAGGGAGGTGCTGGACGACCAGCATGCCCGCCACCGGGCCCGGCTCTGGGTGATCGCGCTTGCCCTCTGGCAGGAGCGGCTTGCCCGGCTCACTGCCGGGAACGGCGCCGCCGCGGGCATCGCGCGCCACCGGCTGGAGGCCCTGGCGGCGATCGCCGGCGATGGCGAGGGACACCTGCGCACCTGGGAGGCCGACTCCCGGGCGGCGTCCACGCGCGAGGGTTCCCGCTGCATCGTGCACATGCGCGATCTGCTGAAGCGGTGCGAGGGGCTCCGCGAGGGGATCATCGTGCAGGAAGCGATGATCGCCCTCCGCGGGATCGTGCCCGCCGACGACGCGGAGCGCACCGCCCTGCTCCCCACAGAGCCACTGGAGAGTCTGCAAACCGATCTGGGCGAGGGCGGATCGCTGGCTCGCGCGCTGGCGGAGCTGGAGATGGAATACGAGCGGCTGCAGGACGACCAGGACGAAGCGCGGGACGTGGAGCGCTTTCTGGGCGAGCTTGAGAGCGGCCACCCGTAGAGCTCCGTGCCCCCGCCGTTCCTCACCGACCTCGCCGCCTCCGTGGAGCGCATCACCGGCCATCCGCCGCTGGTCGTAGCGCCCTCCGCGCGGGAGGTGCGGCGGCTGGGGCTGGCGCTGGAGCCGCCCGCGGGCGTTGAGGCGATGGACGCGCTTTTCCTGCACCGGCACTGGGGGATGGGGAATGCGGGGATCGGCGTGCTCGCGAGCCACCTCCCCTTCGACGAGCGAATGGCCGTCGGGTACAACCCGGATCTGGCGGAGGCGCTGGGCGTTGAGCGGATCGAAGTGCTCGGGACGAAAGAAGGACGCCCGCTGGGGATGATTGGGGACTGCGCGGGGGATTTCACTGCGCTCCTGGCGCGCGTCACGGCCGCCTTCGGTGAGCCGGAGGCGGTGGAGCAGGGGAGCGGCGCGCCCATCCGGCGCGTGGCGGCGGTCGGCGCGATGACGGATGCGCTGGTGCGCGAGGCGGCGGCGCGCGGCGCGGGCGCGTACGTCACCGGACAGATGCGCGCACCCGCACGACGCGCCGTGGCCGAGACGGGGATGGCGGTGGTGGCGATCGGGCACCGCCGCTCGGAGGTTTGGGGCCTCCACCTCCTCGCCCGGCTGCTGCGCGCCGACTGGCCGGAGATGGAGACGATCATCCTGGACGCTCCGTGAGGGCCCGGCGCTTGCCACGGGGCAGCGCGGGAACTGGCTGCACACCGGCACGGGAGGGGACCACGTGGCAACCGACGAGAGGCGCGGGGCCGAGAGGCTGAAGCGGCTGGACTCGCTGGCGTACCTGCTGGACAACTCCATCCCCATCCCCGGCACCGGCGCGCGCGTGGGGCTGGACGCGGTGATCGGCCTCGTCCCCGGCATCGGCGACGTGGCGGGGACGGCGATGTCCGGCTACATCGTGATGCAGGCGGCGCGGATGGGCGCCCCCGCCTCCGTGATCGCGCGGATGGTGCTCAACGTGGGGGTCGAGACGGTGGTGGGGTCCGTCCCCTTCCTGGGCGACCTCTTCGACGCCGGCTGGAAGGCGAACGCCCGCAACCTCAAGCTGCTGCGGGGGTCGGTGGTGGCGCCCGGCGCCGTGCGCAGGTCCAGCCGCCTGGTGGTGGGCGTGACGGCGCTGGTGCTCCTCCTGATCCTGGCGGCGGTGGGGGTGGTGGCCTATTCGGTGCTCCGCGCCTTCTGGCACTGGCTGACCGGGGTGATGTAGGCCAGCGACACGGGGGCACGGAGATGAAGTTCTCTGTGCCTCCGTGTCTCTGTGTGAGCCCCGTTTTTCAGAAGTCGCGCGAGCTGCCGCCTGCCGTCGAGTCCGTGGTGCCGCTCACGTCCTGGCCCGTTCCCAGCCCGCCGTTCTCGGTGCGGCCGGGGGCGGCCCGCTCGCCCTCGCTGCCGGCGGCGGAGAAGCCGCTGTCGTTGCCGTAGCTCCCGTCCTGGGGGTCGGGCGCGGTCGCGGCCTGGCGCTCGCCGCGCTCCACGTCGTTGCCGCTCACGCCGGAGCCCGCGCCGGCCATCCCCTCGCGGCCCGTCATGTCGTCCTGGTCGTGGAGGCGCTCGCCCTCGCTGCGCCCGCCGGTGGAGTCGTCCATCTGGCGCTCCACGTTCCCGGGGTTGTTCTCGTTCTGGTCCATGCTTCCTCGCTCTTTCGGGTCAACGGTCAGGGACGGGGACGGTTGGCAATTCGCATTCCGGCGACGGAAGGGCTCACAGGGAGGCACGGACGAGCTTTGCTGGCACACCGGGCCGCGCCGGTGTATCTATATACGCTTGCAACCGATAAGACACACCCGAACGAGCAGACCCGTGGCCGGACCCTGGAAGGATGGATTGAGCGGCGCGCGCGCGCAGGCGCGGAGCGGATGGCAGCGGCTCCGCATCGCGTGGCGGAACCGGCAGGAGCGCAAGATCGTAATCGGCCTGGGGCTGGTGACGCTGGGGTCGTGCGGCACCGGCGGGGTGGTGGCGGCGTGGACGCGGGCGTGCCCCGGCACCTGCCCCACGGCGGACCAGGTGGCCGACTTCGCGCCGCGCCAGGCCAGCCAGGTGCTGGACGCGCGGGGCGTGCCCCTGGGCTCGTTCCACCGCGAGCGGCGCACGGTGATCGCGCTGAAGTCGCTGCCGCGCTACGTGCCCATGGCGTTCGTGGCCATCGAGGACGCGCGCTTCTTCGACCACGAGGGGGTGGACCCCTTCCGCGTGATCGGCGCCATCCGCGACAACGTCCTGGGCGGGTTCGGGGCCACGGGCGGCAGCACCATCACCATGCAGCTGGCGCGCAACCTCTTCCCCCAGCAGCTGCCGGCGGGGGAGATCAGCCTGCGCCGCAAGATCGCCGAGGCCAAGCTGGCGCTGGAGATGGAGCGCAAGCTCTCCAAGGAGCGCATCCTGGAGCTGTACCTCAACCACATCTACCTGGGCGCGGGCGCGTACGGCATCGAGGCGGCGGCCCGCACCTACTTCGGCAAGCCGGCCTCGCGGCTCACCGTGCTGGAGGCCGCCACGCTGGCGGGGCTCCCGCAGGCGCCCAGCGCCTACAACCCGCGCGAGTACCCGGAGCGCGCCCAGCGGCGCCGCGACCGCGTGCTGGAGATGATGGTGCGCTCCGGCGTCATCAACGCCCAGCAGTCCGCGCAGTTCCAGGCGCAGCCGGTGACGGTGGCCCCGCCGTCGGGCGCCTTCCGCGCGCCGTACTTCGTGGAAGCCGTGCGGCGCGAGCTGGAGCCCCGCTTCGGCGAGCTGCTGTACACGGGCGGGCTCAGGATCTACACGGCGCTGGACCCCGTCCTCCAGCAGACGGCGGAGCGGTCGCTGGAAGAGCACCTGCGCCAGATCGAGACGGGCACGTACGGCGGGTACCCGCACACCACGTACGAGCGCTTCACGGCCGCCCTCAAGCCCGGCCAGGCCGTGCGCCACACGCCGTACCTGCAGGGGGTGGCGGTGGTGATGGACCCCAACACCGGCGCCGTGATGGCGATGGTAGGCGGGCGCGACTTCAAGCAGTCGCAGTTCAACCGGGCCACGCAGGCGCTCCGCCAGCCGGGCTCCGTGTTCAAGCCCTTCGTGTACGCCGCGGACCTGGAGCGGGGCCGCTCCCCCCTGTTCGCCGTGTCCGACGGTCCGCTGACAGTGGGCACCTGGAGCCCCAAGAACTACGACGGGCGCTACGGCGGGCACGTGACGCTGCGCTCGGCGCTGCGCAACTCGCGCAACCTGGCCACCATCCGCGTGGGGCGCGACGCGGGGTTCGAGAAGGTGAAGGACCTCGCCCAGCGCGCGGGGATCAGCACGCCCATCCCGGGCTTCCCCTCCGTGTACATCGGCGCGGCGGCGGTGTACCCCATGGACCTGATCTCCGCCTACGCCACCTTTGGCAACGGCGGGTACCGGGTGGAGCCGCGCTACGTGACGCGGGTGGAAGACCACCAGGGGAAGCTGCTCTGGCAGCCCCCGGCCCCCACGCGGCAGACGGTGGACCCGGCGGTGGGGTGGATCCTCACCGACATGATGCGCGAGGTGGTGGACCGCGGCACCGGCTTCGGGGTGCGCGACCCGGGCGTGGGGGGCATCTCGTACGACATCCCCATCGCCGGGAAGACGGGGACGACCAACTCCGCAACCGACGTGTGGTTCGTGGGGTATACACCGGACCTGCTGGCCGGAGTGTGGCTGGGGCTGGACAACCCGCAGACCATATCGGGAAGCGCCACGGGCGGCACGCTGGCGGTGCCGGTGTGGGCGCGGATTATGCGAAAAGCGTACGAAACACGGCGTCCGCCGCCGGTGTGGCCGCGCCCCCGCGGGGTGGTGGCGCGCCGCATGAGCGGCGGCCGCGTGCTCACCGCCGACTGCCCCTACGGCGGCGGGCAGATGGACTACTTCGCGGCCCGCTTCGCCCCCGAAGCCACGTGCCAGGCCCCCGCGGCGCTCCCCGAGCGCTACGTGGATCCCACCCCGGAGCTCCCCGGGCGCCCCGTGTTCCCGGGGCAGCCGCGGGTGCCGCAGCCGGGCGACTTCGTACCCACATCCCCACCCGCGCGCCCGTGAGCTGAGCGGCGGGGGGGAACCGAGACGAGATGAACCGCAAGCTCAAGATCGCCCTCCTCACCCTCCTCGCCCTCTCCGTGGCCGGCTTCGGCTGGCTGTGGTTCGCGCCGTGCGGGATGGGCGGGTGCGCGCCCGTCTCCGACCTGGACCAGTACCAGGCCGAGGGGTCCGAGCTGCTGGACACCAACGACAAGCCGTTCGGCACCCTCAGCACGGTGAACCGGCGGGTGGTCTCCATCGACTCGCTCCCGGCCTACCTCCCCAACGCCTTCGTGGCCATCGAGGACCGGCGCTTCTACGACCACGGCGGGGTGGACTGGAAGCGCTTCGGCGGCGCCATGATGGCCAACGTGAGGCGGCGCGGCGTGGCGGAGGGCGGGAGCACCATCACCATGCAGCTCGCCCGCAACCTCTTTCCGGACGCGCTGCCGTACACCGAGCGCTCCATCCGCCGCAAGGTGATGGAGATCCGCGTGGCGCGGCAGATCGAGCGGGCCTTTCCCAAGAAGAAGATCCTGGAGCTGTACCTCAACCACATCTACCTGGGCGAGGGGAGCTACGGGGTGGAGGCGGCCGCGCGCACCTACTTCGGCAAGCCCGCCTCGGAGCTGACGCTGGCCGAGGCCGCCACCATCGGCGGGCTGGGGCAGCTTCCGTCGCGCCGCAACCCGCGCGAGGACCGCGCCGCCGCACGCAAGCGCCGCGACATCGTGCTGCGCGCCATGGCCGACGGCGGCTACGTCCCCGTGGCCGAGGCGGAGGCGGCGATGAAGGAGCCCATGCGGGTGGCGCGCAAGAGCCGCAATCCCAAGGAGCGCGGCTCGTACTACGTGGACCGCGTGCGGCGCGAGCTGGAAGAGCAGGTGGGCGAGCGCTTCTACAAGGCCGGGCTGCGCGTCTTCACCGCCTACGACCCCGTGGCCCAGGCCGCCGCCGAGTCCGAGGTGGCGCGCCAGGCCACGGCCATCGAGAGCGGCGCCTTCGGCTCCTTCAGCCATCCCCGCTACACGCGGGGCAAGGGGACCGACGACGACCGTGGGACGGAGTACCTGCAGGGCTCGGCGGTGGTGATGGACGCGCGCAACGGCGAGGTGCGCGCGCTGGTGGGCGGGCGCGACTACGAGGACTCCAAGTTCGACCGCGTCTTCCAGGCCCTGCGCCAGCCCGGCTCGGCCTTCAAGCCCTTCGTGTACCTGGCGGCGCTGGAGGACGGCATCGCCCCCACGCGCCGCATCGAGGACGCGCCCATCAGCATCCCCCTATCCCGCGGAAGCTCGTACAGCCCGCGCAACTACACCGGCACCTTCGACGGCCCGGTGACGATGCGCGACGCCCTCACCCGCTCCAAGAACGTGGTGACGGTGAAGCTGGCGCAGGAGGTGGGGATGGGACGCGTGGCGGACCAGGCGCGCAGGCTGGGGATCACCACCCCGGTGCCCAACAACCCGGCCGTGGCGCTGGGCTCGGCCGAGGTGCGCCCCATCGAGCTGGTGGGCGCGTACGCCACCTTCGCCAACCTGGGGAAGCGGGTGACCCCCCACCTGGTGCGCCGCGTGGAGAGCCGCGACGGCGAGGTGCTGTGGGAGGCGGAGAACGAGGGCGAGGAGGTGCTGGAAGCGGCCGAGGCGTTCGTGCTCACCACCATGCTGCGCGACGTGGTGGACCGCGGCACCGGCACCCCCGTGCGCGCGGCCGGCTTCCGCGCCCCCGCCGCGGGGAAGACGGGCACCACCAACGCCGCCACCGACGTCTGGTTCGTGGGCTACACGCCGGACATGGTAGCCGCCGTCTGGTTCGGCTTCGACCGCCCGCAGACCATCGTGCGCGGCGCGTCGGGCGGCACCATCGCGGCGCCGGTGTGGGGGCGGATCATGCAGCGCGTGTACGCCGGCCGCGGCGCCCCCGCGGAGTGGGCCGCCCCGCGCGGCGTGCTCACGGAAACGGTGGACCGGGTCACGGGGCTGGCGGTGGCGCAGGGATGCCCGGCGCGCGGCCCCACCTACACCGAGTACTTCGTCAACTCGCGCCCCCCGGCCGAGGTGTGCGCCCCGGCGGGCTCGTACCCCGGCTACCCGCCCATGGCGCTGGACACCGCCTGGCGCGACGAGGAGTGGGGCTCCACGGACATCCAGCTCCCCGAGCCGTACAACCCGGACACGGTGGGGATGAGCGACCTGGAGCAGCGGGGGATCGACTGGCCGGAGCTGGAGGCGCAGCGCCGCCGCGGCGAGCGCCCGCGCGCCCCCGAGCCGGGCAGCGTGGAGCCGCTGCCGCCGCCGGATCCGTACACGCCGCCGCCCGCGCCGCGCACCCC
>CADCTW010000017.1 GCA_902805735.1 uncultured Gemmatimonadota bacterium
GCTCGCACCGCACTAACCTCAACTTTCCGAACCGCCGGATGCGGACCCGCATGTCCGGTGGTGTGGGAGGGGTGCAGCCGGGATCACCGGCTGCCCCCTATCCCGATTCTCGGTGTGAGTCAAAAGATCAGGAAGGCCGCAACGACGGCGAGGAGCACCACGGCGAGGAGGGCGCTCACCCAGCTCGGGGCGCCGAGGCGCGAGGTCTTGGGGTCTCCCACGCCGCCGTCGGGGGCCTGGGGGTCCACTTCGGTCCAGCGGTTGGGATCGGGGCCTGAGACCATCGTCCACCTCCAGTTGTCGGGTGCCGGGGCGGCGGTGCAAGCGTCGCGCCCCGCCGGCGCGGGCACTATATTCGCGCCTCCGTCCGCGGGCGCTCCAGGGGAGGGCGCCGATCACGCCGTGAACAGAGCGCAACGACGATGGCCGTTTCCGAATACCTGCAGCGCAACCGCGAGCGCAGCCTGGAAGAGCTGAACGAGTGGCTCCGCATCCCCAGCATCAGCGCCAAGTCCGAGCACCGCGACGACACCGCCCGCGCCGCCGAGTGGCTGGCCGGGCGCATGCGCGCCGTGGGCCTGCAGACGGTGGACGTGGTCGCCACCGCCGGCAACCCGGTGGTGGTGGGCGAGTGGCGCGGCGCTCCCGAGGGCGCGCCCACCCTGCTGGTGTACGGCCACTACGACGTGCAGCCCCCCGAGCCGCTGGACGAGTGGAACTCGCCCCCCTTCGAGCCGGTGGTCAAAGACGGCCGCATCTACGCCCGCGGCTCGGTGGACGACAAGGGGCAGGTGTACCTCCACCTCAAGGCCGTGGAGGCGCACCTGGCGGAGAACGGCGCGCTCCCCGTCAACGTCGTCTTCCTGGTGGAGGGCGAGGAAGAGGTCGGCTCGCCGAACCTGGGGAAGTTCCTGCAGGAGCACGTGGAGCGGCTGCGCTGCGACGCGGTGATGATCTCGGACACCACCATGTTCGCGCCGGGGCTGCCCTCGATCACGGTGGGGCTGCGCGGGCTGGCGTACATGGAGGTGCGCGTGCAGGGGCCGGCGACCGACCTGCACTCCGGCGCGTACGGCGGCGCGGTGGTGAACCCGGCGCTTGCCCTGGCCCGCATCCTCTCCCAGCTCCACGACGCGGACGGGCGCATCACCATCCCCGGCTTCTACGACCGGGTGCGCGAGCTGACGCAGGAGCAGCGCGACGCCATCGCCGCGCTTCCGTTCGAGGAGGAGGGGCTGCGCGAGGAGGTCGGCGCGCCGGCGCTGGGGGGGGAGAAGGGGTTCGGCTCCGTGGAGCGCATCTGGGCGCGGCCCACGCTGGACGTCAACGGCCTCCTTTCCGGCTACACGGGCGAGGGCGCCAAGACGGTGCTCCCCGCGCGGGCCATGGCCAAGGTGTCCATGCGCCTGGTGCCGAACCAGGACTACAAGGAGATCGAGCGCGTCTTCATCGACCACGTGAAGTCGCTCGCCCCCGAAGGAGTCACCGTGGAGGTGGAGGCGCTGCACGGCGGGCAGCCCTGGTTCGCGGAGCCGGAAGGGCGCCTGTTCGACGCGGCCAAGCGCGCCCTGGCCCGCGCCTACGGCCGGGACCCGGTGATGATCCGCGAGGGCGGTTCCATCCCCATCGTGCAGTCGTTCCAGGAGACGCTGGGGGCGCCGGTGGTGCTGATCGGCTTCGGGCTGCCGGGCGAGAACGCGCACGCGCCCAACGAGTGGATGTCGGTGGACAACTTCCACCAGGGCGCCGAGGCGATCGCCGCGCTGTACGAGGAGCTGCGGTGATCGCTCCGGGGGAGACGACGGCGGAGGCAGAGGTCCGCGCCTTCCTCCACGCGCACGAGGGGGTGATCGCCCCCTTGCTGCGCGAGTCGAACCTGGCGATGTGGGCCGCGGCCACCGGCGCGGACCCGGACGCGCACGAGCGCTCCGCGCGGGCCCGGGCCGCGTACCGCAAGGTGTACGCGGACGCCGCCGCCGCCCACAGCGTGCGCACGTGGCTGGCGAGCGGGGACGTGCGCGATCCCCTGCTCCGCCGCCAGCTGGTGCTGCTGGACAACGAGTACACGGGCAACCAGCTCCCCGACGAGACCATCGAGGACCTGGTGCGCCGCGCCACGGAGCTGGAGCACACGTTCACGGAGTTCCGCGCCGTCTTCGCCGGCGAGCGGGTGACCAACAACCAGCTCGTGGACATCCTGGCCACCGAGCGCGGGGAGGCCGCGCGGCGGGAGGCGTGGGAGGCCAGCAAGCAGATCGGGCGCGAGGTGGCCGAGCCGCTGCGCGAGTTGGTGCGCAGGCGCAACGAGGCGGCGCGGTCGCTGGGCTTCCCCAACTTCTACGTGATGGAGCTGCGCCTGCAGGAGCTGGACGAGGAGCGCCTGTTCGCCGTCCTGGACGAGTTCCGCGACCGCACGGACGCTCCCTTCCGCCGTTTCCGTGACGAGCTGGACGCGCGCCTGGCCGGGCGCTTCGGCGTGCCCGCCGAGGCGCTGCGTCCCTGGCACTGGGAGGATCCCTTTGGCCAGGAGGCGCCCGGGGTGGGCGCGGTGGCGCTGGACGAGGTCTTCCGCGACAGCGACCCCGTGCGGGTGGCGGCGGACTTCTTCCGCGGCATCGGCCTGCCGGCGGACGACGTGATCGCCCGCAGCGACCTGTACGAGCGCGAGGGCAAGGACCAGCACGCCTTCTGCATGGACGTGGACCGCGAGGGCGACGTGCGCATGCTCTGCAACATGCGCCCCAACGAGAAGTGGATGGGCACCCTCCTCCACGAGCTGGGCCACGCCGTCTACGACAGCTACGTGCCGCGCGACCTCCCCTTCTTCCTGCGCGGGCCGGCCCACATCCTCTCCACCGAGGCGGTGGCCATGTACATGGGCCGCCTCACGCGCGACCCGGCGTGGCTGCGCGAGGTGATGAACGCCGGGCTCTCGGACGCCGAGGCCGCCGACGTGCGCGCCCAGCTTCGCGCGGGGATGCTGGTGGCCGCGCGCTGGATGCTGGTGATGGCGTACTTCGAGCGCGAGCTCTACCGCGACCCCGACCGCGCCGACCTGAACACCCTCTGGTGGGACCTGGTGGAGCGCCTGCAGATGATCCGCCGCCCCGAGGGCCGCGACGAGCCGGACTGGGCCTCCAAGATCCACCTCTCCGGCGCGCCGGTCTACTACCACAACTACCTGCTGGGCGAGCTGATGGCCTCGCAGATGTCCGCCGCCGCGCGCCGCGACACCCCCCGCGGCCGCAGCATCGCGGGCCAGGAGTCCGTGGGCCGTTTCTTCCGGGAAAAGATCTTTCGCCCCGGCGCGTCGCTGGACTGGCAGGAGCTGCTGGTGCACGCCACCGGCGAGGGGCTCTCGCCGAGGTTCTTCGTGGAAGATTTCGTGGAAGCGTGAACGACGGGTCTCACACAGAGACACAGAGGCACAGAGGTCCTTCATCTCTGTGCCTCTGTGTCTCTGTGTGAGTCCATCAGCGTGCAGTGTGCCTCGTTCCCCCGATATGCCGATGACTTCTCCTCTTCCGCTGGTTGGCCGCGAGCCCGAGCTCGGGATGGTGCGCGAGCTCCTGGACGGGGGCGGGGGGATGCTGGTGTTCGCGGGGGAGAGCGGGATCGGGAAGAGCCGGCTGCTGCAGGCGGCGGAGGAGGAGGCGGAGGGGCGCGGGTGGAGCGTGGCGGCGGGGCGCGCGTACCCGGTGGAAGCGGGGATTCCGTACGCGCCCGTCGCCGATCTCCTCCTCCCCATCGTCCGCGCACTGCCCCCGGAGACGCTGGCCACGCTCACGCGCGGCGAGGCGGAGCTGGGGTGGCTGATCCCGGAGCTGGGCCGGGGCGACCCTTCCCGGAGCCAGCCGGAGATGAAGACGCGGCTGCTCTGGAGCCTCACGGAGTTCCTGGGGCGCCTCGCCGCGCGCAGGCCGCTCCTCCTGCTGATCGACGACCTGCAGTGGGCGGACGCGTCTTCACTGGAGCTGCTGCACTTCGCGGCGCGCCACCTGGGGGACCGGCGGGTGGCGCTGCTGGCGTCGTACAACGACACGCGCGGCCCGGTGCCGTGGCGCGGGGTGCGCGTGCACCGGCTGGCGCCGCTGTCGCGCGAGGGGACCGCGGAGATGCTGCGCGGGCTCCGCGGCGACGAGGCGACGGGCGAGCTGGCGGAGCTCCTCTACGGGCGGACGCAGGGGAACCCGTTCTTCCTGCAGGAGATCCTCAAGACGCTGGGGCAGCGCGGGGCGGAGCCGGGCGAGATCGAGCTTCCGAGCTCCATCCGCGAGGCCGTGCTGGATCGGGTCGCGAGCCTGTCCGCGCGGGCGCGGGAGGTGGCGGACCTGCTCGCGGTGACCGGCACCAGCGCGCGCTACGCGGAGCTGCGCGAGCTCACGGGGGACGAAGCGGCGCTGGTGGAGGCGCTGGAGGAGCTGCGCGCCGAGCGGGTGGTGGACGAGCGGCTGGAAGGAGCCGAGCTGATCTACGACTTCACGCACCCCGTGCTGCGCGAGACCGTGTACGGGGCGCTGGGGATGGCTCGCGCGCGCCTGCTGCACGCGCGGGTGGCGGCGGCGCTGGAGGCGGTGCACGGCGAGGGGGAGCAGGCGGGGCGGCTCGCGTACCACTACGTCCGCTCCCACGCGCGCGACCAGGAGAAGGCGGTGCGCTACCTGGCGATGGCCGGGCGGGCGGCGCTGGCGCAGTACGCCAACCGCGAGGCGGCGGACTACCTTGCCGCCGCGCTGGAGCGCACCCCCGGCGACATCGCGCTGATGGAGGAGCTGGCGCGCGCCCGGCAGCGCCTGGGCGACTTCGACGCGGCGGCCGGGCTGTGGACGCGGGTGCGCGCCGCCGCGGCCGGCGACGATGGCAGGGTGGGCGCGGCGGAGCGGCGGCTGGGGCTGATCCACTACTGGGGCGGGCGCTACCCGGAGGCGTTGCGGCACTTCGATGCGGCGCTGGAGGCGGCGACCCGCGCGGGCGCCGAGCTGCTGACCGCGCGCGTGCGGCTGGCGCGGGCGGAGTGCTTCATGGAGATGGGGCGCCCCGGCGAGGCGCGCGAGGAGATCGGGGAGGCGCTGCGCATCGCCGAAAAGCGCGGCGAGGCGGCGCTGCTGGTGAGGGTGCACCTTGTCCTCCTCCTGCTCCACACCTGGACGGGGCCGCCGGAGCGGGCGCGGGCACACGGAGAGCGGGCGCTGGCGCTGGCCGGCGACACGGCCGAGCCGGGGCTGCGCTGCATGGTGCACTGGGGGATGGGGATGCTGGCCGGGCTCACCGGCGACGCCCCCGCCGTCCGCCGCCACGTGGCCGAGTGCCAGCGCGTGGCGGACGAGATCCACTCGCCCATCCACCGCGTGCGGGCCGCGGAGCTGGCGGTGGAGCTGATGTCCAACACGGGCGAGTGGGACGCCGCGCTGGCCCTCGCGGAGCGGACGCTCGCCATGGCGCGCGCGCTGGGCCAGCGCACCATCCTGGCCCGGCTGCTGGTGTGGACGGGGCTCATCTACATGGGGCGCGGCGAGCTGGAGCGCGGGCGGGGCTACGTGGACGAGGCGTGGGAGCTTTCCGGCGCGGGTGACTCCGAGCACCCGCTGGACGTGCACACCGTCGTGCCGGCGCACGCGGGGCGCGCGGCGTACCACCTGGCCGCCGGCGAGATGGCCGAGGCGGTGCGAGTGGGGGAGCGGGGGCTGGTGGTGGCGGACCGCACGGGGTACACGGTGTGGGCGATGCACCGCCTGCTCCCCATCATGGCCGAGGCCTACCTGTCCATGGGCGACGTGGAGGGCGCCACCCGCGTGGGCGCGCGGCTGCGCGCGGACGCGGAGCGGCTGGGGCACGACCTGGGGATCGGCTGGGCGGATGCCTGCGACGCCTTCCTGGTGTGGCTGCGCGGCGACATCGACGGCGCCGTCGGGTGCATGCGCGCCGCCGCCGAGCGCCTGGAGTCGGTGCCGGTGCTCCCCGCCGCGGCCCGGCTGCGCCGCCACTTCGCGGCCCGCCTGCGCGACTCCGGCCGCACCGAGGAGGCGCTGCGGGAGCTGCGGCAGGTGCACGAGGTGTTCGCGCGCATCGGGGCGGAGCGGGAGCTGGCGAAGACGCGCGAGCAGCTCCGCGAGCTGGGCGTGCGCCCTCCCGCGCGCGGCGACGCGGCCCACGGCGGCCTCACCGCGCGCGAGGCGGAGATCGCCCGCCTGGTGGCCGCCCGGCAATCCAACAAGAACATCGCCAGGACGCTGGCCATCTCCCCGCGCACCGTCACCACGCACCTGTCCAACATCTTCCGCAAGCTGGAGATCGGCTCGCGCGGCGAGCTGGTGGACGTGGTGCGCCAGGGGCGGGTGCGCGAAGAGTGAACGGCGGCCTCACACCGGGAGCCGTTCAATTTGGAGCATCCACCTTCACGTAGCCGTACGTGGTGGAGACGTACAGGAACTCCGCGTCGCGGGTGGCCGCGGCGATGTAGAACTCGCGCCGGCCGTCGTCCGGGTCGCGGATGGGGTAGCGGGCCCGCCGTGCGCCGCTGCGCGCGTCCAGGACGGCGAGCCGGCTGCCGCGGGCGAGCACGGTTCCGTACGAGCAGTCCAGGCTGGAAAGCGATCCCAGGTCCTGTGCGTTGACCCTCCACCGGGCCGCGCCCGTGGCCGCGTCCAGCGCCACGATCTCGAGGTCGGCGGTGGGGGCGATGATCATCCCTTCGCACGACGCCAGGCCGGAGCCGCCATAGTTGACGCCGGAGCCGCGCGCGTCGAAGCGCCAGCGCTCCACCCCGTTGCGCAGGTCCCACGCGCGCACCTGGTGGCCGCCGCGGGTGACGACCAGGCCGCCGGCGATCACGGGCGGGTCGGTGATGCCCGGGTCCTGCCCGCCGCCCACGGCAGCACGCCAGCGGACGGCGCCGCTGGCCCGGTCCAGCACGGCCACGATCCCCGAGTCGCCCGGCGCGGCGGTGGAGCCGAAGTGCTTCAGCGTCGCCGCGACCACGTCATCCGCCACGGCGACTCCGAAGCCCGTCGCCGAGCCGGATCCGGCCAGGTCGGCGTCCCAGGCGGTGGTGCCCTGCCCCGGGTTCACGGCCAGCGCATGTCCGTTGTGGGTCAACACGTAGAAGCGCTCGCCGTCCGTCGCCACGTTGCCCGAGAGGGAGGTCGGGCCGTAGCGGAAGACCGGCAGCGGTGCTCCGGTCGCGCGGTCGAACATCGGCAGCGAGCCCCACACGGCGCCGATCACGTTTCCCGCCACGGCCGCGTTCTCGCCGCTGACGATGGGCTGCGACCAGATCTCCGCGCCCGTCTGCCGGTCCAGCGCGACCAGCTTCGCGCGGTCCACCACCATGCCGGCGGAGCTGATGTGCAGGCCGCGCTCGAAGTAGACGTACGGGCCGGCCAGCTCGGGGGTCATCGTCCACCCGCCCACCGGGTCCGGGATGAACCACCGGACGTGAACCGCCCCGAACGCCTGGTCCGCGGCCGTCCCCCCGCCCCCGGCCAGCGGCCCCAGCGGGCTTTCGCACGCCGCCAGGGCGAGCAGCGACGCGACGGCGTACTTCTTCAAAAGAGGAGCCCCACCGAGAGCCGTAGCGTGGGCAGCACCAGCACCGCGTTGCCGCTCTCGCCGCCCACGGGGAAAAGGCGCTTCCCGCCCCCGCCGATGCCGTAGTAGAAGCGGCTGTCCTCGCCCATGGTGTGGCTGCGCGCCAGCTCGAACCCCACCCCCATCGCGGTGAAGCTGTCGCCGCCGGTGGGGCTCACGTCGTTGCCGCTCACGAACGTCGGCCCGGCCGTCACGCCGAAGGAGAGGCCGTTCAGCACGTCGCCCGAGGGGTAGAAGCGGACCTTGCCCTCCACCGTGCGGTAGGTGAAACGGTCGCTGTGGAACTGCTCGCTCGTGAACGGGTCCGTCTCCACCGTCCCGCTGCGCTTGAAGTAGCTGGCCCCCGCGCCCACGGACACCGAGCGGCTGAGCGCCCGCTCGTAATCTCCCGCGTAGAACCCCCCCAGGAAGTGCAGCGGGAGGATGGAGACCATGTTGACGCGCACAGGCGGGTCGTACACCTGCTGCGCCTGGAGAGGAGCCGCGCACAGCAGCGCGGCGGCAAGGAGGGCGAATGCTCGCATGGTGATGATCCCGGATGGAAGTGGGCCGCGCGTTCGGACCCATCCAAGATGCACCCCACACCCGTGATCCACCTTACGTAGCTGTACGTAGCACGCAAGCCGGAAGTACGTAGGCCCTCACCCGGCAGCTTACAGCTGCCACCCTCTCCCAGTAACTGCCCTGGGAGAGGGGACAAGGTCGCGCGCGGCGAGCTGCCACCGGGGCGCGCCAAAAGGGTGGGCGCGATGAATCGCGCCCTCACGAGGTCGACAGCGGCGAGCGGTGCCCGGCGGCAACAAACGCGAAGTAGCCCCCTCTCCCACGCAGTTTGTGGGAGAGGGTGGCGGCTCTCAGGCCGCCGGGTGAGGGCCCCTCACCCGGCAGCTTACAGCTGCCACCCTCTCCCAGTAACTGCCCTGGGAGAGGGGACAAGGTCGCGTGCGGCGAGCTGCCACCGGGGCGCGCCGAAAGGGTGGGCGCGATGAATCGCGCCCTCACGAGGTCGTCGGCGGCGAGCGGGGCCCGGCGGCAACAAACGCGGAAGTAGCCCCCTCTCCCACGCAGTTTGTGGGAGAGGGTGGCGGCTCTCAGGCCGCCGGGTGAGGGCCCCTCACCCGGCAGCTTACAGCTGCCACCCTCTCCCACAA
>CADCTW010000018.1 GCA_902805735.1 uncultured Gemmatimonadota bacterium
CAAGATCAAGGTCATCAAGCGCCAGGCGTACGGATTCCGCGATGATGCCTACTTCATCCTGAAGATCAAGGGCGCCTTCCCGGGCTCCCTGCAACTAGATCCGCGATGAACCAGATTTAATCACACAGAGACACAGAGGCACAGAGGAAAAACGCCTTCTCTGTGCCTCTGTGCCTCTGTGCCTCTGTGTGAGATTCTTTAGGCGGGCGCGGCTTCCACGATCATCACGAAGCCCATGGCCCCCGCCGCGCACACGCTGATCATCCCGAACTGCTCGCCGCGGCGGCGCAGCTCGTTGAGCAGGGTGACGGTGATGCGGCCGCCCGTGGCGCCGAACGGGTGGCCGATGGCGATGGAGCCGCCCATCACGTTGATGCGGTCCTCGGGCGGGATGCCGATGGCCTTGTCGCGGCCCAGCCGCTCGCGCGCGATCTTGTCCGAGTCGAACCACTGCAGGTTGGAGAGCACCTGCGCGGCGAACGCCTCGTGGATCTCCAGCAGCGCAATGTCCTTGACCGTGAGCCCCGCGCGCTCCAGCGCCACGGGGGCGGCGTACACCGGGCCCTGCAGGAGCTGGTCGTTGGGGGCGAGCGCGGCGTACGCGTAGCTGCGGATGAAGCCCAGCGGCTTGTAGCCCAGCGCCGCCGCCTTTTCCTCGCTCATCAGCAGCACCGCGGACGCGCCGTCGGTCAGCGGCGAGGCGTTGCCGGCCGTCACCGTGCCGTAGCGCTTGTCGAACACGGGGCGCAGCGACGACAGCTTCTCCAGCGACGTGTCCGCGCGGATGCCGTTGTCCTGCTGCAGCACCTTGTCGTACTTCGGCGGGATGTAGGCCGGGGCGATCTCGGCCGTCAGGCGGCCGTCCGCGGTGGCGGCGGCGGCGAGCTGGTGCGAGCGGAGGGCCCAGCGGTCCTGCTCCTCGCGGGTGATCCCGTTCTGCTGCGCCATCTGCTCGGCCGACTCGCCCATGGTGAGGCCGGTGGTGGGCTCGGCGATGGCGGGGGTGATGGGGCCCAGGTGCTTGGGGCGCAGCGTGGTGAACGCCTTCAGCCGCTCGGGGATGGAGCGGGCCTTGGACGCGCGCACCAGCGCGTTGCGGAACTCCGGCGAGAAGAGGATCGGCACGTCGGTCAGCGACTCGGCGCCGCCGGCCACCACCACGTCCGCCATCCCCAGCGCGATCTGCTCGGCCGCGGAGGTGATGGCCTGGTTGGACGAAGCGCAGGCGCGCCCCACCGTGAACGACGGCACGCGCGCCGGGATCCCCGACCCCAGCGTGACCTCGCGGGCGATGTTCGGCTCCTTCACCGACTGGATCACGGTGCCGTACACCACGTGGTCGATCTGCTCCACGTCCAGCTCCGTGCGCGACAGGAGCTCGCGCACGGCGATCTTGCCGAGCTGCGTGGAGTTCATGTCCCTGAAGTCCGATCCCGACTTCGCGAAGGGCGTCCGGCACCCGTCGATGATGGCGACCCTGCGCCCGATTCCGTTCATCCGAATCCCCTCATTCAGGTGTAGCCCCTCGGAACCCCGCAATCTTCCCCTGAATTCGGCTCATAACAAGGGGATGGGGTCTCACACAGAGGCACAGAGGCACAGAGAAGAACTTATCTCTGTGCCTCCGTGTCTCTGTGTGAGACCTTTTTCTCCGCTTCGGCGAGCGCGTCCCACGCGAGCATGGCGCATTTCACGCG
Organism: uncultured Gemmatimonadota bacterium; assembly: GCA_902805735.1. Taxonomy (GTDB): domain Bacteria; phylum Gemmatimonadota; class Gemmatimonadetes; order Longimicrobiales; family Longimicrobiaceae; genus Longimicrobium. The sequence continues at coordinate 1,698 of CADCTW010000018.1, forward strand.
GCGGGGCAGCTTGGAGACGCCGGCCAGGGCGCGCATGTCGCCGAGGGCGCGGTCGCGGGCGGCCTCCTCGTTGCCCTGCACCAGTTCGCGGAAGCGGTCCGCCACCCTGTGGATCTCGTCCCACGACTTGCCCACCGCGTGGTCGCACATCATCGACGCGGCCGCCTGCGAGATGGCGCAGCCGTGGCCCGAGAAGCGCACGTCCTCCACGATCCCCCCGCGTACGCGCACGGTCAGGAAGATGTCGTCCCCGCAGAGCGGATTGCGCTCCGCCACCACCGCGTCCGGCTGCTCCACCTCCCCGCGGTGCGCCGAGGAGCGGTAGTGCTTCAGGATGAGCTCCTGGTAGACGGACTCGAGCGGCATCGACATGGGATCTACAATCCGAACAGCTTGCGCGCGCGATGCAGCCCATCCATCAGCCGGTCCACGTCGGCGGGCACGTTGTACAGGTAGAACGAAGCCCTCGCGGTGCTCCCCACGCCCATGCGGCGCATCAGCGGCTGGGCACAGTGGTGGCCGGCGCGGATGGCGATGCCCTCGGCGTCCAGGATGGTGCCCAGGTCGTGCGGGTGCACGTCGCCCAGGGTGAAGGAGATCACACCCGAGCGCTCCGCCGGGTCGCGCGGGCCATAGACGGTCAGGTCCGGGATCTCCGCCATGCGCTCCAGCGCGTACGAGAGCAGCATCCGCTCGTGCGCCAGGATGGCGTCGCGGCCGACGCCGGCCAGGTACTCCGCCGCCGCGCCCAGCCCCACCGCCCCGCCGATGTGCGGCGTCCCCGCCTCCAGGCGGTTGGGAAGGGGCGCGTAGGTGGACTGCTCCAGCTCCACCCACTCGATCATGTCGCCGCCGCCGTGGAAGGGCGGCATCGCCTCCAGCACCTCGCGGCGCCCCCACAGGCCGCCCGTGCCCGTGGGGCCGCACATCTTGTGGCCGCTGAAGGTGTAGAAGTCGCACCCCAGCGAGGGCACGTCCACGGGCAGGTGCGGGGCGGACTGGGCCCCGTCCACCAGCATCAGCGCCCCCACCGCGTGCGCCCGCGCCGCGATCTCGCGCACCGGGTTGATCGTCCCCAGCGCGTTGCTCACGTGGACGATGGAGACCAGCTTCGTGCGCTCCGTGAGCAGATCGTCCAGGTTGGACAGGTCCAGGCGCTGCTGGTCGTCCACGTCGATGAAGCGCAGCTTGGCCCCGGTGCGCTGCGCCAGCATCTGCCAGGGCACCAGGTTGCTGTGGTGCTCCATCACGGAAAGGAGCACCTCGTCGCCGGGGCGCAGGTTGGCCGTCCCCCAGCTCCACGCCACCAAGTTGATGGCCTCGGTGGTCCCCCGCGTCCAGATCAGCTCCGCGCTGTCCGCGATGCCAAAGAGCGCCGCCACCTTTTCCCGCGCCAGCTCGAACGCGTCCGTGGCGCGCACGGAAAGCGAGTGGACCCCGCGGTGAACGTTGGCGTTGTCGCGCTCGTAGTAGCCGGACATCGCCTCGATCACGGCCCGCGGCTTCTGCGTGGACGCCGCGTTGTCCAGGTACACCAGCGGATGCCCGTTCACCTCCTGCCGGAGGATGGGGAAATCCGCGCGCAGCACCTCCGCGTCGAGCCCCGCCGTCAATAAGCTGCTCATCGTACCTCCAACAACCAATTCTCACACAGAGGCACAGAGACACAGAGGGAGCGTTTCATCATTCCGGCATGTCCACGAAAACGGACCCGTTCTCCACCCGCGTCACGAACACGGGCACCGGGCGCACGGCGGGCGGGCACTGGGGCACGCCCGTCTTCAGGTCGAAGACCGCCCCGTGCCACTCGCAGGTGATGGTGCACTCGTCCGGGTCCACCTCGCCCGGTGAGAGCGGGAAGTCACGGTGCGAGCAGTTGTCCAGCAGCGCGTAGAACTCGCCCTCCACGCGCGCCAGGCAGATCCGCTTCCCGTTCAGCTCCACGTCCAGCGCCGTCGCCTCCGCCACCTCGTCCACCGAGGCGGCCCGCACCCATGCCACGGCCTACAGACCCTGGCGCGCGAGCTTCAGCTCGACGGCGCGCACCAGCTCGGCCCGCACCGACTCCAGCGGGAGCTGGTCCAGCACCTCGCCGAAGAAGCCGAACACCACCAGCCGCACCGCCTCGCCGCGCGGAATGCCGCGGGAGAGGAGGTAGAAGAGCTCTTCCTCGTCGAGCTGCCCCACCGTGGCGGCGTGCGAGCAGCGCACGTCGTCCGCCTGGATCTCCAGGTTGGGAAGGGAGTCGGCGCGGGCGCCGGTGCTCAGCAGCAGGTTGCGGTTGGTCTGGTACGCGTCCGTGCGCTGCGCCCTGGGATGCACGCGGATGAGCCCGCGGAACACGGAGCGACCCGTATCCTGCAGCGCCCCCTTGAACAGCAGGTTGCTGGAAGCGTGCGGGGCGATGTGGTCCTGCAGCGTCTCGTTGTCGAAGTGCTGCGTTCCCTGCGCGATGTACACGCCCAGCATGTCCACGTGCGCGCCCGGGGCCTGCAGGCGGCACTGCACGTCCGCGCGCACCAGCTCCGCGCCCAGCGTGGTGTACAGCGTGGTGATCTTTGCGTCACGCCCCGCCACCAGCCGGTCCGTGGACAGGTGCGCCACCCCCGCGCCGAAGCGCTGCACGGACACGTAGGTGACCTTCGCGTTCTCCTCCGCGACGATCTCCGCCGCGCCCAGCGACAGCGCCTGGCTGGAAACGTCGCCCGAGGCGAGCTCGTCCACGATGGCGATCTCGGCGCCGGCGTCGGCCACCACCAGCAGGCGCCCAAAGGCCGCCGTCCCCGCGCCGCTCAGCCAGCGGAAGAGGCGCACGGGCGTCTCCACGCGCACCCCTTTCGGCACGTACAGGAAGAAGCCGCCGCTCCAGAAGGCGTTGCTCATGGCGGCGAACTTCCCTTCCTGGGGCGTCACGGCGCTTCCCAGGTGACGCCGCACCAGCTCGGGGTGCTCGCGCGCCGCGCTCTCCAGCGACGAGAGCACCACGCCCTGCGCCGCCAGCTCGGCCGGCAGCTCGCGCAGCACCACGGAGGCGTCCACCTGCACCGCGCGCGCGCCGCCCTCGCCCGCCGACTCGCCGACCAGGGCGCGCAGCGGGGCCGGGAGCGCGTCCACGGAAGCCGCGGGCGCCTCATCGGCGAACGACAGCGCGTCCAGCTTCAGCAGCCGGCCGATGTCGGTGTAGCGCCACTCCTCGGCCTGCGTGGTGGGCATGGGCGACTCGGCGAACACGCCGTACGCCTGCTGCCGCGCCTCGCGCAGCCAGTCCGCCTCGACCTTGCGCGCGGAAAGGATCTCCACCTGGTCGCGGGTGAAGACGCCGACGGACTCGGCGGCTACGGATGTATTCGTCACGGTTCCTCTGAGCTATGCGAAAAGGATGGGGAACGGGAAACGGGAAACGGGGAACGGTGGACAACCAACAGCCAACCAGCCCGGTTCCGGACGGTGTTGCCGTTCGCAGTCACCGTTCCCCGTCCCCCATTCCCCGTTCCCCGCAGTTCTTACCCTACCGACCCTTCCATCTCCAGCTCGATCAGCCGGTTCAGCTCCACCGCGTACTCCAGCGGGAGCTCCTTGGCGATCGGCTCGATGAAGCCGCGCACCACCATGGTGGCCGCCTCGTCTTCGGAGAGGCCGCGGCTCATCAGGTAGAAGAGCTGTTCGTCGCCGATCTTGGACACCGTGGCCTCGTGGCCGATCTGCGAGGTGGGGTCGTTGATCTCGATGTACGGGTAGGTGTCCGTACGTGCCTCCTCGTCCAGCAGCAGGGCGTCGCACTCCACGTTGCTGCGGGCGTGGTGGGCGCCTTCCTCCACCTTGAGCAGCCCGCGGTACGACGAGCGCCCCGAGCCGCGCGAGATGCTCTTGCTGACGATGCGGCTGCTGGTGTGCGGCGCGTTGTGCACCACCTTGCCGCCCGCGTCCTGGTGCTGCCCCGGCCCGGCGTACGCGATGGACAGGATCTCGCCGCGCGCGCCCTCGCCGTTCAGGTAGCACGACGGGTACTTCATGGTCAGCTTGCTGCCCAGGTTGCCGTCCACCCACTCCATGGTGCCGTCACGTCCCACCACGGCGCGCTGCGTCACCAGGTTGTAGACGTTGTGCGACCAGTTCTGGATGGTGGTGTAGCGGCAGCGCGCGCTGTCCTTGACGATGATCTCGATGACGCCGGAGTGGAACGAGTCCTGGGCGTACGTGGGGGCGGTGCACCCCTCGATGTACTGGATCTGGGCGCCCTCTTCCACGATGATCAGCGTGCGCTCGAACTGCCCCATGGCCTCCGCGTTGATGCGGAAGTAGGCCTGCAGGGGCATGTCCAGCTTCACCCCCTTGGGGATGTACACGAACGACCCGCCCGACCACACGGCCGTGTTGACCGCCGCGAACAGGTTGTCGCGGTACGGCACCACGGTGCCGAAGTGCTGGCGCACGATGTCTTCGTGGTCGCGCAGCCCGTCGTCCATCCCCTTGAAGATGACGCCGGCGTCCTCCCACTCCTTCTTAAGGGAGTGGTACACGACCTCGCTTTCGTACTGCGCGCCCACGCCGGCCAGGATGCGGCGCTCCTGGTCCGGAATCCCCAGGCGCTCAAAGGTATTCTTGATGTTCTCCGGAACCTCGTCCCACGTGCGCCCCGTCTTCTCGCTGGGGCGGATGTAGAAGAAGATCTCGTCGAAGTTGAGGCCGCTCAGGTCCCCGCCCCAGGTGGGCCAGGGGCGCTTCTGGGCGTGCTTCAGCGCCTTGAGCCGGGCCTTGAGCATCCACTCCGGCTCGTTCTTCTGGCCGCTGATCTCGCGGACGACGTCTTCGTCCAGCCCCTTGCGGCTCTTGAAGATGTAGTTCTCTTCGTCGCGGAACCCGTACTTGTACTCGTCCAGGTTGAGCGCGGCGACGCTTTCGTTGACGGGCATCGGTGACTCCTCGGTAATGTTCCACAGTGCCCAGTGCCTAGTGCCGAGTGCCTAGTAAAAGCAGTTCAGGACTCGGCACTCAGGACTCAGGACTTCTGTTACTAGGCACTCGGCACTAGGCACTAGGCACTTCTTCCCTAGGCACTGGGCACTTCTTCAACCGGCACTTCTTCACGCAGCCAATCGTATCCCTTCTCCTCCAGCTCCAGCGCGAGGCCGGCGCCGCCGGAGCGGATGATCCGGCCGTCCACCATCACGTGCACCACGTCGGGCGTGATGTAGTTGAGCATGCGCTGGTAGTGGGTGATGAGGAGCACGGCCATGTCCTGGCGCTCCGACTTGATCCGGTTGATGCCGCTGGTCACGATCTTCAGGGCGTCGATGTCCAGGCCGGAGTCCGTCTCGTCCATCACGGCGAGCTGCGGCTCCAGCATGGCGAGCTGAAGGATCTCGTTGCGCTTCTTCTCGCCGCCGGAGAAGCCGTCGTTCACGGAGCGCATGGCGAAGGCCGGGTCCATCTCCAGCATCCCCATCCGCCCCTCCAGCTCCTCCTGGAAGTCGAAGATGTCGACCTCTTCGCCGCGCTTGGCGTTCAGCGCCGTGCGCATGAAGTTGGCGACCGACACGCCCGGGATCTCCACCGGGTACTGGAAGGCCAAAAAGATCCCGGCGCGGGCGCGCTCGTCCGGCTCCATGTCCAGCACGCTCTCGCCCCGGAACAGGATCTCGCCGTCCGTCACCTCGTACGCGGGGTGGCCGGAGATCACCTTGGAGAGGGTGCTCTTCCCGGAGCCGTTGGGCCCCATGATCGCGTGGATCTCGCCCGCGTTCAGCTCCAGGTTCAACCCCTTCAGGATCTCCGTGCCGTCTTCCGCGATCTCGGCATGGAGGTTGGTGATCTTCAGCAGCGGCTCGGCCATCTTCTTCGGTCTCCTATTGAATCGCTTTTGGAGAATGATTCTCCGTATCACCTGGGAAGGTACGCGCGGGCTCCCCCCCCGTCAAGCACCCAAACTGGGGGCCTCACACAGAGACACAGAGGCACGGAGAAACTTCGATCTCTTCTCCTCCGTGTCTCTGTGTCTCTGTGTGAGATTGCCGTTCCTTCGCGCGTTGCATGAGTGCAAGCCCGGCACGCTTCCCGCGAAACTGGCACCGTGCGCCCCCGCCCACCCGAAGGCACCCGCCCGTGGATACCAGAGAGACCGACATCGCGCCCTCCAACCCCGCCATGGGCACCGTGCTGGTGCTGGGCGGCGGGGGGATGAAGGGGGTGGCCCACATCGGCGTGTGGAAGGCGCTGCAGGAGGCCGGGGTGCAGGTGGACGCCTTCGTGGGCACCAGCATCGGGTCGCTGATGGCCACCTCGCTCGCGGGGGGGTGGGGGTGGCGCGAGCTGGCGGAGCTGGCGCGCAAGCTCACCAAGGACGACATCGTCTCCATCAACCGCCGCGCCGTGCTATTCGGCGGGGTGCGCGAGGAGGCGGTGTTCGACGGCGCGCACTTCCGCGGCTACCTGGAGCGCACACTTCCCATCCAGAGCTTTTCCGAGCTCAAGACGCCCCTGCGCCTCAACGCCGTCTCGCTCGTGACGGGCACCGAGGTGTGGTTCGGCACCGGGGCCAACGAAGAGGTGCCCGTGGCCGACGCGGTGTACGCGTCGTGCGCCATCCCCATCTACTTTCCCCCCGCCCGCGTCGGCGGCGACTACCTGGTGGACGGCGGCGTGCTGGACGTGCTCCCCGTGCGCCAGGCCGCCGCCTGGGGCGCCGAGCGCATCATCGCCGTGGACGTGGGCTCGGAGATGACCCCGCCCGCCGAGAAGTACTTCGAGCGCGGCATGGTGGCCATCCACGAACGCGTCCTCACCCTCAACCTGCAGGAGCAGCGCAAGCGCTGCCTGGACGGCTGGCAGGGCCCTCCCGTCGTCTACATCCGCCCCCGCATCGGCCACCTGGGCGGCTGGGACTTCAACCGCACCCAGTTCTTCCTGGAAGAGGGCTACCGCGCCGCCCGCGAAGCACTGAAAGCCGCCAACGCCGCGTAGCTTGAGCGCACGCTGACGGCTTCCACTCGCCCGGGAACCGGTCTCCGGGATGCGCGGTATCTCGTTGTAGAGGCCGCACGTTCACCCGGAGCCCCGCCATGTCCGAAACGCGAGAGAACACCGAGCTTCCCGACCTCAGCAACGCACCCGACGAGCTTCGTGAGTTCGTCGAACGCCTGGCGGCGGCCGGGATCACCGTCAGGCTACCCACCGTGCGCCCGGACACCCCCCTCCCGGAACCTCTCTGGCTGCGGACGTCGCTCAGCGAAGCGATCATCGAAGAGCGGTACGAGTAGTGGATTACTACTACTTCGATGCGAGCGTCCTGGTGAAGGCCTATTTATGGGAGGTGGGAACGGAAGACGTGCGGCAGGTGCTGCGCGGCGTGCGAGCGGCTCCGCCGCGCCTGCGGGTGGCGACCTCCAGCGTCGCGTTCGCGGAAGCCGCTTCGGCGGTATCCCGACGCAGTTTCGCGCGCGAGCTGACGGAGGACGAGGCGGACGAGATCTGGAACCGGCTTCTGGACGACTTCGGCGGTCCCGAGCTCCCTTACCTGCTCCTGGAGCCCAGGCTGGATGTAGTGGGCCGCGCGGCGGAGCTGGCGCGCAGGCACCGCCTCCGTGCACTCGACGCGATCCATCTCGCCACCGGGATCGTGGCACGGCAGGAAGCGTCTGGTGGGACCTTCCGTTTCGCATCGTCGGACAAACGGCTGAACGCAGCCGCCCTGTCGGAGGCGTTCGACGTGTTCGACCCGCGGAGCCCGGTTCCGCCGGGCACCGGCAGCGCGGTTGCGCCGGCCGAATAGACGGTCCGCGGGCGTTGGGCCCGGAGCGTGCGGCAGGGGCAGGGCTCATGTGCTTCCTGACCTGACGCCGAGACCGGGTTTGATGGATAGAGATCCTTACGTTTGGGCGCGGCTCGCGCCGGTGCCGCCGCGGGAGAGGCCGGTGCCCCCGCGTGTGCCGGCACCGCTGGACTGGACGCGCGCCGGGCAGGCGCGGCGCCTGGACTTCCTGCGCGCCCGCGGCGTGGAGGTGCCGCACCTGCAGGGGCGCGGCGGCGCGCCGGACCCGGAGGAGCTGCGCGGCAACGTGGAGCACTTCATCGGGATGGCCCAGGTGCCGGTGGGGCTCATCGGCCCGCTGCGCGTGTCCGGCCTGCACCTGCGCGAGGACGTGTTCGTGCCCCTCGCCACCTCCGAGGGGGCGCTGGTGGCCAGCTACGACCGCGGCGCGCGCCTCCTTTCCCGCGCGGGCGGGGTGGTGTGCATGCTGGCGGAGGAGCAGGTGCAGCGGGCTCCCGCCTTCGCCTTCGCCACGCTGGGGGAGGCGGCGCGCTTCGCGGCGTGGGCCATGGACCAGGACGCCGCGTTCCGCGAGATCGCCGCGCGCGAGTCGCGCCACGGGCGGCTCACGGGGATGCGGGCGTACGTGGAGGGAAACCACGTGTACCTGCTCTTCGACTTCCGCACGGGCGACGCGGCGGGGCAGAACATGGTCACCTTCTCCACCGCCGCCCTCTGCCGCGACATCCTGGAGCGGACCCCCGTGCAGCCCGAGTACTGGTTCGTGGAGTCCAACCTCTCCGGCGACAAGAAGGCGTCTGCCGCGCGCTTCCTCCACACGCGCGGCCGCAAGGTGACGGCCGAGGCGCTCCTCCCGCGGACGCTGGTGGTGCGCGGCCTCCGCACCACGCCCGAGCGGATGTGCGACTGCTGGCGGATGGGGCTGCTGGGCGGCGTGCAGGCCGGGGCCACCGGGGCGAGCAGCCACGTGGCCAACGCCCTCGCGGCGCTCTTTTTGGCGTGCGGCCAGGACGTGGCGTGCGTGGCGGAGGCCAGCCTGGCCGTGCTGCGCATGGAGGTGCGCGGCGGCGACCTGTACGTCGCCCTCACCCTCCCCAACCTGATCGTGGGCACGGTGGGCGGCGGCACGCGCCTCCCCACCGCGCGCGAGTGCCTGGCCATCCTGGACTGCGTGGGAACGGGGAAGGCGGGGCGCTTCGCGGAGATCTGCGCGGCCGTGGCGCTGGCGGGGGAGGTGTCCATCGTGGGCGCACTGGCCGCCGGCGAGTTCGCGGCGGCGCACCAGCGGCTGGGGCGCGGTCCGGCCGGGTGAACAGAGGGGGCTCACACAGAGACACAGAGGCACGGAGTAAGTCATCTCTGTGCCTCTGTGTCTCTGTGTGAGCCCCCGGTCTTTAGTGTGCCACCCGGTCGAGCAACGCCCAGATCACGTCGCGCAGGCGGTGCAGGGCGCCGGGAGCGAGGCGGTAGAAGGTGCGCACCCCCTCGCGCCGACGCGCCACGATGCCCTGCGCCAGGAGCACGGCCAGGTGGCGCGAGGTGTTGGGCTGGGCGGCGGCGGTGGCTTCGGCGAGCTCGCCCACCGTGCGCTCGCCGTTCCCCAGCGCGACCACCAGGCGCAGGCGCGCGGGCTCCGCCAGCGCGCCGAACTGGCTCCCCAGCTCTTCCAGCCCCGCGGGGAACCGCTGCGACCGCAGCCGCTCCGTCACCGCCGCTCCCACGCCGAACGCCAGGGTGGCCAGCGCCTCCACGTCCTCGGCCGTCCACGCGCGGGGCTCCGGGGTGATGGCGCACAGCGAGCCGAGCACCTCGCCGTCCACCTCCAGCGGCACTCCCAGGTATCCCACCACGCCCAGGTCGCGGATCGCCAGGTTGCCCGCCACGCGGCTGTCGTTGTGGGCGTCCTGCACGGCGAACGGCGCGCGCGTCTCCACCACGTGCTGGCAGAACGAGTGCGTGAGCGGCGTCTGCCGGCGGGTGGCCCACGGCTCGCCCAGGCCGATCTGGCTGGCGAAGAACTGCCGGTCGGTGTCCACCAGCGACACCAGCGACACGGGGGTGCGCAGGAGGCGCGCGCCCAGCCGCGTCCACCGGTCCAGGGAGTCCGCCGCGGGCGCATCCATCAGCCCGCACCCGCGCAGCACGCTCAGCCGCCGCGGGTCGCGCGTATAGGAGGAGAAACCGTTCGTGCTCGTTTGCATGGTCACGCATGGAAGACGACTGCCGCGATGCCGGTCCGCGTAAGCTAAGCCATTCTGCCGGTTATGTATAGCCCGCCCGGCGGGTGCGGATGTCCGCCGGGCGGACGCGGGAGGCGGGCGAGAAATCCAGCGCCTTTTCCGTGTCCGCCGGCCCGCGATCCGGGCGCCGCCGGGGCACGGATCACACCACCGGACGCCCGTCGCGGAACACGCGCACCCCTTCGCTCCCGTGCAGGAGCAGCCGGGCGCCCTTGGCGCCGTACGCGCGCATCAGGTCCACCATCATCCCCTCCTCGCCGCCCCAGGGGTAGGCGTACACCACGTCGAAATCCTCCAGCGGGTGGCGCAGCTCTGGGTAGGCGGAGGCGCCGTGGCCGATGGTGCCCAGGCGCCCGTCCCCGTCCGGCGGGCGGTAGCGGTAGCCGGCGGGGATGAAGCTTCCCGCGACGAACCGCGCCCCGGACTGGTACTTGGCGGCGAGGCCGCGGGCCACCTACACCAGCGCGGGGTCCAGCTCCACGCCGTACGCATCGAAGCCCAGCAGCTCCGCCATGATGGTGATGACCCCCGTGGCCGATCCCCACTCCAGGAAGCGCAGCCCCGTGCCCCGGTGGGCCACCAGCGCCTCCAGCACGCGCTCGTAGTCCGCGGGGACGAAGGGGTGCCAGTGGTCCTGGCGCACGTCCACGTCGAAGCGCTCCCAGATCGCCCACCCCTCGTCGCTCAGCGCGGCGATGCGGGCGCGCAGCTCCGGCGAGATTTCGGCGGTGGCCGCCACCCTCAGCCTTCCCCGCCGGCGTCGTCCGTCTCCGCCGGGGCGTCGCCGGATTGCTCTTCCGCCTTGCGCGCGCGCTTCCGCTCCTCCTTTTCGTCCTTCTTCTGCTGCTTCAGCATCTCCTTCTGCCGCTTCTCGAAGCCGTAGTTGGGGCGTCGTGCCATGCGTACCTCCTCTCGGTCGGACGACCCACACGCGGCCCATCGGCCGTGCCCGGTCAACCCTGTGGATGTCTAGCTCTTGCGCTTGAAAGACCAGGTGAAGACGAAGGTGGCAACCTCGGTGCCGTCCGCCATCCGCCCCACCGCGGTGGCCTCCACCGTGGTCCCCTCGCCGGTGCGCAGCGTCTCCGCGACGGCGGCGGCCACGCGGTCGCCGTCCTCGCAGGTGAAGGTGGCGTCCGAGACGGCCTTCTTCCCGAACGTGGACCTCATCTCCGTGACGAGCATGGAGACGGGCGCGCCGGCCCCCTGCACGGCGGCCATGCCCAGCGCGCCCGTGGCCAGCTCCGCGGCCATGGCCTGGGCGGCGAAGTAGGTGCTGCGGAAGGGGTTCTGCGTCCGCCACCCGCGCGGAACCAGCACCTCGCAGCGCTGCGCGTCCAGCCGTTTCACCCGCAGCCCCGCGAACCACGCCAGCGGGAGCCTGGCAAGGAAGTAGGCGCGCGTCTTCGCTCCGCTGCGCATCTGCGCGCGGAACGCCTCGGCGCGCGCGGCGTCCGGAAGGGCGGTGCTCAAAGGGAATCTCCTTCGCAGGGGTGGCTGGGCGCGGGCATCATCAAGATGCGCCGCCCGCCACCTCGGCAACAGCCCCGCCCGGGGGAGGAAGCTCACACGGACACACAGAGGCACAGAGACGACTTCATCTCTGTGCCTCTGTGTCTCCGTGTGAGCCCGCCGTTCAGCGCACGGCGCGCCACCGCCCCACCGCCGGCGCGCGCAGGGGCTGCGGAAGGGAGCGGATGTACTCGATGAAGACGTCCAGGTCCACCCGGTTCAGGGGGGTGCGGGTGCCCCCCGCCAGCGAGGTGTAGCGGTCGCCGCCCTGCGCCATGAACTCCGAAAGGCCCAGCGTCACCCGGTCCGCGTCGCCCACCTCGCGCCCGTCGTCCAGCCGCACGGAGCGGATGCGGCGCCCGCTGGGCGCGGTGGAATCGTACGCCACCGTCATCCCCGAGACGTGCGCCGTGGGGCGGCCGCCGGAGACGGCGTTCTCCAGCGCCGCGCGGAGCTGGGCGCCCGAGACCTCCACCCGGTACAGGGGGTTCTGGAAGGGCTGCATCTCGTAGAGCACGCCGTAGTCGACGGCGCCGCCCGGGAGCCCGCGGCGGATGGAGCCGTTGTTGATGATGGAGGCCTGCGCCCCCGTGCCGCGGCGGAAGGCGTCGGCCAGCAGGTTGCCCAGCGGGCGCTCGGCCCCCTGGTTGGAGAGCGTGTCGGCGAGCGTCACCACCGGGCGCCGGGTGAGGGGGCGCACGGCGGCGTCCCACTCGCCCACCACGCGGGCGACGGCGGTGTCCGGCGTAACCTGGTCCGCGAAGGGGGTGCGCACGGCGCGGTAGGTGACGCGCGTGCGCCCGCCGCTGCGCTCCAGGTCCGTGACGCTGAAGGCAGTGGTGTACGGCGTCCCCTCCACCACGGGGACGTCGCCCACGCGGGTCAGCACCCGCTCGTGCGTGTGCCCGCCCACCACCAGGTCCACCGGCTCGGTGAGGGCGGCCACCGCTTCCAGCAGCTCGCCCTCGCACTCGCGCGATTCTTCCTCGGGCGCCGTGCCGGGCAGGCGGCACTCCGCGCCCACGTGCATGCTCACCACCACGAAGTCCGCCCCCGCGGCGCGCACCGCCCGCACGGCGCGGTCGATGGCCGGCGCGGCGGGGCGGAACTCCAGCCCCGCGATCCGCTGCGCCACCACCACCTCCGGCGTGTTGGGATACGCGATCCCCACCACCCCCACCCGCACCCCGCGGCGCTCGATGACGGTGTAGGGGCGCACCCACTCCGGGTGCCGGTCGGTGCCGGCCACGAACAGGTTGGCCGCCAGCCAGGGGAAGCGGCTCTCGCGCACGCGGGCTCGCAGGGTGTCCTGCCCCCAGTCGAACTCGTGGTTCCCCGTGGCGGCCGCGTCGTACCCCATGGCGTTGAAGGCGGCGATGGTGGCCCGGCCCCAGCTCAGGTTGGAGATGGCCGTGCCCTGCATGTCGTCGCCGGCGGACAGGAAGATGGTGGCCCCCGGGAACTGGGCGGCGGCGCTGTCGAAGTGGGCGGCAAGCACCGCCCCGCCCCCCACCACGCGCCGGTCGCTGGAGCGGGGGGCCTGCGGCAGGATGCGCCCGTGCACGTCGTTGGTGTGCACCACGCGCAGCCGCTTGGGCGCCTGCGGAGCGGGGGCGGGTGACTGCACGGCCGGCGCGCAGGCGCCGGCCAGGAGGATCGCGAACACGGCCGCGCGGGGCGCGGTGGAGCGTGAAAAGTTCATTCTTGCGATTGCCGCGGAACAGGAGGAGCGGAGAACGGGTGACAACATACGCAATCCGCACACCCCTTGGCACGCTAAGGTTGGGGCATCCCTGGTACGATGTGGGGCGCGTCCGTCCCGGATTCCGGCCGGGCGCACTCGCGAGCGGCGGCCCGCCCGCCGCCGCTTGCCGTGTAAACACTACTCTGGCAAGCACTTGCGATTTTCCGCCCACGCACCTTGTTTTTTTCGTCCACCCAGAACACTTTCGGATGCCCGCTGTACCCACCCCCCGTTCGTCGAGGTTTCCAATGGCCGACCTGACCATGGCTCCACGCACCGCCGCCCTCCCCGAAGGGTACGTGACGCGCACCATCCAGGTGGATGGCGTGTCCATGTCGTTCACCTTCTACATGGGCTTCGCCAGCCGCGTCACGTACACGCCCAAAAACGGCGACCCCATCCTGGTCTACCAGCAGGAGGGCACGTACTACGTCCCCAACCGCCAGGCGCCGGACGCGGTGAGCACGCTCTCCATCCAGGGCGGCCCGGACGGGCTGGACGTGGAGATCGAGATCGACGACCAGCCCCTGAACCCGCCCAACTACCGCGGGCCGGTCGGCAAGATCGAAGTGAAGACCCGCAAGCAGGTCCCGGAGCCCAGGGGCAACGGCAAGCACTACAAGGTGCTCCGGGGCGCCAACCAGGTCGAGGCGGTGAACGTCGTGCCGCAGGAGCAGATGGAGAGCGGCGGCGTGTACGCGTACCAGTCCACGGACGGCGGCACCACCACGGCGACCAACCACGCCGCCACCTGCCCGCCGACCTGCTGATCGGCGGTCCGGGTCATGCTCACCTATTCCCTGCAGTGGGTCGTAGGCCTCCTCACCCTGACGTTCGCGGTGCTGGCGCTCCGGATCTCGCGTCCAGGAGTTTCGCCGGATCCGTTCTTTGGGAGCGCCTGGCTGCTGGCGGGGACCACCTTTCTCCTTCACGCTGCCAGCCAGCTGGCGCAGTACGCGTGGGGGGGACTGGCACTGGCGGGAGGGGCCGGGTCGGCGGCCATGGAGTCGTATCTCCGCTGGTCTCCAACTTTCAACCACACCCGGACCTTCGTTCTCCTGGCTCTCTTCATCGCCCTGATGGCGCTCGCCGGGATGCGAGCGCCACCAGGACGCGGGTTCCAGCGAGCGTACGGCGTCGCGCTGCTCGCCGCCATGACCCTGGGCGTGATCGTGGCGGCCGACGAAGGGAAGCTCGTGGAATCGCGGCACTACCTGCGGGTGGCGGGATGGGACACGGTCGAGCTGATCGTCGTTCTTTCCGCGCTCTTCGCCACGCTGGTCACGGACAAGGTCGACCGGTACCTGTGGGGAGCGCTGGCCGCGAACGCGTTCGCGGTGACGCTGAGCATCATCTGGTTCGTGGCGCTCAGCCGCGTGACGGATCCCCTCGCGTGGAGCCCGCCCGCCTGGCAGATCGCGGGCTACCGGGTGGCCGTGTTCGTGGTAATGGTGGCGCTCGCCGCGCGGCGCCTGTGGCTCGTCCGGCGCGGACGCGTCGCGGAAGGTCTTCTCGGGAGCCGCACCAAGCAGTACTCCCCGTACGCCGGTTAGGCGTTCCCGGCCCTGCCTTCGTGGCCTGGCGTGCTCGCTCTCTCCGGCATCCTGGTGGGTACCCCGCCGGCGTGGCGCGCGACCCTGCCGCCGCCGCGGATCGAGGCGCGCCGACGCCGCCCCATCCTCATCCCAGGTCCCGATCAGTGCCTCTGACCCTGGTCCTGCAGGGCCTCACGGCGCTCCTGGTCACGGGTTTCGGCGCGGCGGCGCTGGCCGCGATCCGGCACGTGGGCGGCTTTCCCCAGCGCTACCGCCGGACCTGGCGCACCACCGGCTTCGCGCTGCTGCTGATCGGCGTGAGCGCGTCGCTCCAGAACGTGCATGGCGCCCGCGCCATCCTGGGCGGCGAGGGCTCGGCGGCGTGGGACGGCTACATGCGCTGGGCGCCCGCGTGGAACCACAGCCGCGAGGCCGTGCTCTTCGCGCTCGCCCTGCTGCTGCTGGGGAGCGCCCTCGCCCCGCGGCGGCTGGGCGTGGACCGCGGGTGGGCTCCGCCCGGGGTGCTGCTGGCGGCCTGCGCGCTGGGCGCGTGGCTGGGGTGGCTGGAGGGGCCGCTGGACTTCGCCGTGCACTTCCGGCGCGTGGCGATCCTGGACGCCGTCGGCCTCCTCCTGCTGGCGACCGGGGTGGGCGCGGCCATCGTGGCGGACGTGGCGGACCGGCTGCTGATCCTGGCGCTGGTGGCCTACGCCATCCCCCTGCCGCTGAACGCCCTCTGGTTCGCCTGGATGGCGAGCCACGTGGGCGGCTGGAGCCCCACCGCGTCCTCCATGCAGATGTACCGCCTGGCGTTCGGCGTGGTGGGCGCGGCGGTGGCGGTGCAGCGGTGGCGCCTGGCCCGCCGCGGCGCGTACGTGCCCGGGCTGCACCCCCCGGCGGTGGCGGTGCGGCCGCTGATCGGGTGAACTGATCGGCTCACACAGAGACACAGAGGCACAGAGATCAGTTCTTCTCTGTGCCTCTGTGTCTCTGTGTGAGTCAAGGCCACTCCCGGTACTTCACCAGGAGGCCGGCGAGCGCCAGCCAGAACAGGCCGTAGCCCAGGGCGTACAGCGTGGCACCCCAGGCGAGGCCGCCGTTGAGGAGCGCGTTGTACACGTCGCTCACCGCCGAGTGCGGGGGGAGGACGAAGGAGATGGCCGCGCGGACGGCGGGGGTGAAGGGGAGGATCGGGGATTCCTGGACCAGCGTCAGCCAGAAGTCGGTGAGGAAGAAGAGCGCCACCGCCCCGAAGCCGTCGCCGCGCGGGAGGAGCGCGGAGAAGAAGGCCGTAAGCCCGCCGTACACCACGGCCAGCAGGAGCGCCTGGAGGAGGAAGGCGGGGCCGACCCGGAGCGTTCCCCACGCCGCGAGCTGCGCGAACAGCCAGAACGCGGCCGCCACACCCATCGCCACGGCCAGCGAGAGGACCCAGCGCAGGGCGTAGAAGGCCAGCGGGCGGGTGGGGTGCGAGAAGGCGAGGCGGTAGTAGCCGCGGCGCCGGTCGGTGGCGATGAAGCCGGCCAGCATCACCACCATCCCCACCGTGGCCAGGTTGGCGATGGTGAAGGAGATGCCGAAGGGCTCCAGCAGGTCCGCCACGTCCGTCGCGGACTCGTCCACGTGCTCGTGGAGCGCGGGGTCGCCGATGTAGAAGAGGAGCGCGGCGAGCGCCAGCGCGGCCACCCGCCAGCGGAGCTGGCGCAGCAGGACGGCGATCATCGCTCGCCTCCGCGCCGCACGCGCTCTTCCAGCCGCACCCGCTGCGGCACCAGCGCACGCACCACCACCCCGCGCGCCAGCAGCGCCGCCAGCCCCGCGCTCAGGGTGCGCGGGTCCGCCGGGTCCAGCCGGAAGGCCCAGGGGGCGCCCTCCTCCGGCAGCGCGCCGGGAAACACCCTGCGCACCACGCCGTCGGCGCCGGGGGTGTCCTCCACCTCCAGGCGGTAGGGGGGATGCACGCCTTCCATCGCCCGCAGCTCCAGCACTTCGCGCACGCGCCCGCCCTCCAGCACGGCCACGCGGTCCGCCGTGCGCTCCAGCTCGTCCAGGTTGTGCGAGGCGATCAGCACGGTGCGCTCGGGGTCTTCGGCGCGCCACTCGGCCACCACGGTGCGGAGGCGGGCGATCCACTCGGGGTCCAGGCCGCTGGTGGGCTCGTCCAGCACCATCACGCGGCGCGGGGCCAGCAGCGCCTGCGCCATCGCCAGGCGCTGCAGGTTGCCCTTGGACAGGAAGCTCACCCGCCGCTCCGCCACCCCGGTGATCTCCATCCGCTCCATCACCTCGCTCACCCGGGCGCGGGGGCGGTCCACCTCGCTGAGCGCGGCGTACGCGTCCAGCGCGCCCCGCGTGGTCCACGAGGGCGGGATCGCCACCAGCTCGCTCACGTAGGCCACGCCGAAGCGCTCCACGTAGCCGCGCGGCTGCATCCCGTGCACCTCCACCCGGCCGCGCGTGGGGCGGATGTAGCCCAGCAGCAGGCGGATGAGGGTGCTCTTCCCCGCGCCGTTGGGGCCCACGATGCCCAGCGCGGTGCCGGGGGGCACCTCCAGCGTCACGCCGTCCAGCGCGCGCACCCTGCCGCCGCGCGCGCGCGCCAGCGGCCCCGCGAATTCTTTTACCACCTCGGCGAATCGGATCATGGGGCGGGAGCGTACGGCCGGCCCCCGGACGGCGCAAGGGCGGGGAATGGTTTCTGCTCGCGGTGGCGGTCATGACTACTCCCAATGACGAGCCGCACGCATCGCACCACGTGGAGCGCGGCGCCCTTCGCCCCCTGCTGCGGGCCATCGGGCGCACCGTGGGCGGCTTCCACGCGGCCGTCGGCACCTTCCTGGCGCTGGGCTTCACGGCGATGCTGGCCGGGGTGGCCGCTTTCGCCGCGCTGGCCGACGCCGTGACGGAGGGCCAGACGGCGGCGTTCGACCGCGCCATCCTCCTCTGGCTGCACCGCCACGGAAGCCCGGCGCTGGACGACTTCGCGCTCAACGTGACGGCGCTGGGGTCGGGCGTGGTGGTGGGGATGGTGGCGGCGCTGGCGGGGGCGTACCTGTGGGGGAGCCGGCACCGCTACTCCGCCGTGCTGCTCTGGGTGGCGCTGGGCGGATCGTGGATCCTGAGCAGCTTCCTCAAGGCGTTCTTCAACCGCCCGCGCCCCGACCTGTTCGAATGGCGCACGCCGCACGCCTTCCAGGCCTCCTTCCCCTCCGGCCACTCCATCACGGCCATGGTGGGGTACGCCACCCTGGCCTACCTGGTATCGCGCCTCCTGCCGCAGCGCGGCCTGCGCTGGCTCACCGTGGCCGCCGCGGCGGCCATCGTGGGCCTGGTGGGGTGGTCGCGGATGTACCTGGGCGTGCACTGGCCCTCGGACGTGCTGGGCGGCTACGCCACGGGCCTGGCCTGGGCGTCGTTCTGCGGCCTGGGATTGAGCGCCGTGCGCTACTTCCGCTACCGGCGCCCTGAAGTCGGGGCCGAGGAGGAAGACCTGGGGCGGTGAAAAGAGAGGGGGCTCACACAGAGACACAGAGGCACAGAGACGACTTCATCTCTGTGCCTCGGGTGGGGCTCGTCAGGCCGGCTTTTGGGTAGGCTGCACCGCGAAGTAGATCGTCGCGCTGGGTTGCGGGTCCGTGCGGTCGCCACGGAGCAGTTTTGGGACTCGAAAGGTGACCGGCTGCACGCCCGCCCGGACGCCCCGCAGCCCCGCGCCGTGCAGCTCGACGAAGCCTCCAAGTCGCAAGGCGATGTCGTACGTGGGGAGGGGCCCGAGCTCGACGCCGGCCGAGTCGATCATGACGAGAGGGAGGTCTTTGGCCTGCACCAGCTCGCCCACGTTCAGGCGTACGGTGTCTGCCGTCGCGCGGAGGGAAGCAGCCCGCCGCGCGCGGGAGAGCGCCTCCATCATCGGGCCGATTTGGCGCCCCTCCCCAACGCGGACCGCCCCCGCCTCGCTGTACACCTCCACCCTCACGCGAGCATCCGGGGCCGGCCCCGGCGGGGGGGGTGGATTCACAGGCTGATATTCCCAGGACCATGAAAAGCGATACAGGTGCACGCATCCGTCCATCCTCAGCTCGGGTTATCGCATAGCATCGGTCGCGGCGGTGCCGAGCCGCCGCCCGGCGGTCACGGCTCGGAACGCGTCACGCGGGCGCGCGCCGCGGACAACGAGGCGGCGCGGCGGCGTGCGAGGATCGCTTCCGCGTCGGGGGCGGAGAGCACGACGGCTTCGATGTGCCTGCAGAACTCGCCCTCGCCGGTCGCGTCGCGGAGTTCGGCGAGGAACGGGTGGACTTTGCTGAAGGCAGCGAAGATCTCGCCGTGCGCGGCCAGGAACGCCGCCGCGCAGATGGCGCCATCCACCACCAGCGACGCGGCCATGTCCCAGTAGCCGAGCACCATCCGGAAGGAAGCATTGTGCTCCCCGCCCGCCAGCGCGACGAGCTCTTCGAACGTCTCCGGATTGAACTCGGCCAAGAACCACGCGCGCGCTGCCCGCAGCACCGGCTCCCGGCGCAGGTCGAACAGGGTCAGGTTGAGCTGCGCGCTCTCAAACGGAGTGGGCATTCGACCGGACTCGAGTGGAGAGGGGGGAGAGCGACCCAAGATAGCAATCAGAGGCACCGGGATGAAGTCATCTCTGTGCCTCTGTGTCTCTGTGTGAGCCTTGCCGTTTCAGGGGAACGGCCGCACCCGCGGAACGTCGCGGTAGTCCAGGTAGACGGGCGCGCTGAAGGTGCCGTCCACGCGCCAATCGGGGTCCGCGCGGTCCGCGACGAGGCTGACGCTGCCCGTGACGGTGCGCTCCCGGGCGTCGTGGCCGCTGATGATGACGGTGCCCCCCGCGTCGTGGAAGTAGCCCGCGTCGCCGCCGACCAGCTTGGACAGGTGGCCCGCGCGCCCGCTGACCGGGTAGACGCCCGGGCCGGTGAAGCGGATCCGCGCCACGACGAACTCGTCGTAGTAGACCTTCGGGTCCGGACGGTGCCCCACGATCTGGAGCGTGTCGCCATCCATCACGGCGTACGAGAGCCCGTGCCAGGGGTCGCCGTCCCAGCGCCCCTGGAAGGAGCCGAACCGGCCGTCCGAAGGCCCGGTGGAGCCGCGGTCGCAGGCGGCGAGGAGGGTGAGGAAGAGCGCGAGTAGGAGGCGTGTGTGG
Source organism: uncultured Gemmatimonadota bacterium (assembly GCA_902805735.1). Classification (GTDB taxonomy): domain Bacteria; phylum Gemmatimonadota; class Gemmatimonadetes; order Longimicrobiales; family Longimicrobiaceae; genus Longimicrobium. Next base: position 21,661 of record CADCTW010000018.1, read on the forward strand.
CGCATGGGCGTTCTCTCGTGAGGTAGGGTTCGGGGAGAGAAACGCAGATCCCGCCGGGAATGTGACAGGGGCGCGGAGGTCTCCGCGCCCCTGTTTCTCCGCGCCGGCTCAGCGGCGCAGCGCCACCGCGCTCGCCGCGGCGACCCCCGGCTCCACCGGGGCGCGCTCCGGGAGGGGGGCAGCATCCGTGCGCGGAAGGCGGAGCGGCGTGGCCGGGCGCGAATCGCCGAGGCGGGCCAGCACGGCCGCTGGATCGGTGCCGGCGCGGCGCAGCTCGTCACCCACGTGGGTGGCGTACAACCCGCCGGCGCGGGCGTACACGTCCGGGTGCAGCGTGACGGAGTCCGCGGCCACCTCCGCCAGGCGGTACTCGATGCGGGCGCGCACCCGGCCGGACATCCCGATCTCCCTCGTCTGGCGCGGGCTGGCGGCCAGGCGGTCCAGCGTGGCCCCCGTCACCGGCGAGCCGTCGGCGGCTAGGATCATCCGCGCCAGCTCCATCACGTCGCGGTTGCGCATCCGGATGCAGCCGTGCGAGGCGGGGGTGCCCAGCAGCCGCTCGTTGCCGACCGGGGTGCCGTGCACGTAGTAGTCGCCGAAGAGGTGGATCTTCACGCGCCCCATGGGATTGTGCCAGCCGGGGCCGGTGTGCTTCTCCCTCCGCGCCCACGCGGCGTCCGGCGGCGGCGTCCACGACGGGTTCCACACCATCCGCCGCAGCCCCGTGCTGCCGGTGGGGGTGGCGTAGCGCGAGCGGCCCACCGACACCGGGTACGAGCGGACGCGCTCGCCGCCCCGCATCACGTCCAGCCGCCCGGCGGGGATGTTGACTACCAGCTCCATGGAATCCTGCGCGATCGCGGTAGAGGGGAGCGCGAGGCCCAGGAGGAAAGCGATGGTGGTGAGGCGAAGCCTGGAAGGCATGGTCGTGTCCCGGTCAGTCGTTGCGGGCAGCGGGGAGGCTCTCCCCCGTGCCGTCCGCGGGCGGCGCCCTTCCGGCCCCGCCCGCGACACCGTACGGCCGGCGTCGCGGGCCGTTTCAGGTGCCGCGCGGATCGTGAGCGCAACTTACCGGACCGTCGGGCTCGCTACATCGGACGAATGACCCGGGTCATCGGACCCATGGGAAACGCGAAGGGGAGCCCGGCGGGGCTCCCCTTGTGGTGCGTGCCGCGGTCATACGCGGCCCCGGTGGCGCATCAAGCTTCGGGGCCGTAGTACCCCTCGCCCGAGATGCGCTCCAGTACGAAAGACCCACTACGGTGCGCCTGGACCTGCCCGTTCGTGGTGCCACCGTAGCTCTCCAGATACCCCTCCACGCGGTCGGACCCCACCTCGCCGAAGCTGTGCCAGTTGCCCGCGTTGGAGAAGTGGATGCGCCCGTCCTGGATCTCGCCACGGATGACGCCCTGCTGTGGGCCGTGCTCCACCATTCGGCCGTCCGGGTATTTGCAGAAGTACGGCACGGGTTCCGTCTGCCGGCCTTCGATGGAGTTGCCTTCCTGCCGCACCTTGAAGACCAGGTCAATCGAGCAGGTGATGTCGTGTGCGCTCCCCCACTGCTGGAAGCCCGTGGCCTGGTAGCGCCAGGTGCCGGTGAAGGGGCCGTACGGTTCGGTGATGGCTCGGTCGCAGCCGGAAACGGCGAGCATGGCGGCCGCGGCGGCCAGAGTGAGGATGCTGCGCATGGGTCGGTTCCGTGTGTGGATGGGGAAAAGCAGCGAGCGTCGCCACGTCCGGCGGCCGGTGCACCAGCCGTTCTCCGTCGTCAACAATGGAATTCGCCAGCCCGGCCGTTTATGACTTCCGCCCGGGAATGCTCCGCGAGGAAGCTCCTCCTGATCGCCGCGCTGCCCGGCCAACGAGCCCATGAGAAACGCGAAGGGGAGCCCGGCGGGGCTCCCCCTCGTTCTGCCAGCCGCGGTCATAAGCGGCGTGGCTGGCGCATTAAGCTTCGGGGCCGTTGTACCCTTCGTTGGAGATGCGCTCCAGAACGAAGGACCCGCTGCGCTGCGCCTGGATCGGGCCGTTCATGGTGCCACCGTAGCTCTCCAGGTACCCCTCCACGCGGTCGGGCCCCACTTCGCCGAAGCTGTGCCAGTTGCCCGCAATGGAGAAGTGGATGCGGCCGTCCTGGATCTCGCCGCTGATGGCGACGCGGGATAGCACATGCGAATGCTCGACGCGGCCGTCGGCTCCCGCGCAGAAAACGGGTCCGTCCTCCGTCTCCCGTCCCTCGATGAGGTTGCCTTCCTGCCGGATCTTGATGACCATCTCCACCGAGCAGGTGATGTCGGGTGCGCTTCCCCACTGCTGGAAGCCCGTGGCCTGGTAGCGCCAGGTGCCGGTGAAGGGGCCGTACGGCTCGGTGATGGCTCGGTCGCAGCCGGAAACGGCGAGCATGGTGGCCGCGGCGGCCAGGGAGAGGATCCTGCGCATATTTCGGTTCCGTGTGTGGATGCGTGGATGGGGAAGGCAGCGCGCGTCGCCACGTCCGGCGGCCGGTGCACCGGCCGTTCTCCGTCCGTTACCAATGGAATTCGCCAGCCCGGCGGTTTATGACTTTCACACGCTCGAACGCCCCGTGAAGAAGCTGCTCCTCGTCGTCGCGCTGTGCTGGCCCGCGCCCGTGATGGCCCAGTGCGCCGCCTGCGACGGCCACGGCTCGCGCGGCCGGGGCGAGGCCGTATCGCTCGGCGTCAACGCGCTGCTGGGCGGCGCCACGGCGGGGGCGCGGGCGTGGGCGCGGGGCGGATCCTTCCGGGGCGGCTTCGTGCGCGGGGCCGCCGGGGGCGCGCTGGTGTACGCGGGGAAGCGCGTGGCCGCCGAAACGTTCCATGGCGCGGGGGCCGTGGGGCGGCCGCTGGCGGCGGTGGGCTCCTCCGTGGTGTACAACGCCGGGTCCGGGCGGGGGATGCTCTCCCGGGTGATGCTCCCCGTCGGCCCGCTGCACCTTTACCTGGAGCCCCGCGGGCGCGCCCCCCTGCGCGTGAAGCTGGACGCCGCGGCCGTGGCCGCCGCGGCGTACGCCGCCACGCGTCCCGATTCGCGCCTGGACGCGGGGGAGAGCCTGGCCTCCGCTGCGATGGTGTTCCGCAGGGGCGGCGCCGCGAGCCAGCGGGTGCAGGGGGAGCAGGCGGCCGGCGTGGTGACCGTGCTTCATCCCAACTTCTCCGGCGACGTCGACTCACTGCAGCTCCGCCGCATCACGGCGCACGAGCGCGTGCACGTCCTGCAGTACGACCAGGGCTTCCTGCTGTGGGGCGCGCCCTTCGAGGCCTGGGTGGCGGAGCGCTCCCCCGCGGTGCGCGCCATCCACCGCTACGTGGACTTCGGCGCCAACGTCCCCGCGCAGTACGCGGCGGGCATGGTGCTCCCCTACGCCTCCCGCCCCTGGGAGCGTGAAGCGTACTTCCTCAGCCGCACGCGCGCCGCGCCCTGAGGCCCTCACCCCCCCCCGACCCCCCTCTCCCAAACTGCTGGGAGAGGGGGGCGCATCTTCGGTGTCGGCGCGACGTGGTGGGCGCGCGGCCCCGACGGGAGCCGGGCCGCGGGCCGGCGATGCGGGTGCGCCTCCTCCCCCAGCGGTTTGGGGGAGGAGGACGGGAGGTGAGGGCCTCCGTCCGCACGCACCATCCCGCGACCCAGGTGTCATACCACGTTCGCGCGGCGCATTTCAAACCAGAAGACGCCGCTCGCCTCACCGACTTCGGTCCACACCACGTGAAGCTTCTTTCTGTAGTACGATGCATGGTCTTCGGGGCCGCGCTGGTGCCGTCGCTGGCGGCGGGGCAGGGCGGGTCCGTGTCCGGGACCGTGGTGGACGCGGAGGGGGCGCAGCCGCTCGCGGACGCGGGGGTGGCGCTGGAGGGGCGCGGCGGAGGGGCGGCCCCGCGCACCACGCGCACCGATGCGGCGGGGCGATACCGCTTCACCGGGGTGCCCGATGGCGAGTACCGGGTGCACGTGCGCAGGCTGGGGTACCGCGCCGCGGCGGTGGAGGTGGTGCTGCGCGGCGGGGCGGCGCCGCAGCTCTCGTTGGGGTTGCTGGTGCAGCCGATGGCGCTGGAGCCCATCCGTGCCGTGGGCGTGGCGCAGGGAACGGCGCCCAACCCCTTCGGCCGGCGCGGCGCGGACGATGACGCCCCGGCGGATGCGCGGGTGTCGGTGGAGCGGGCCCGCCAGCGCGGCTACCTCGCCCCCGACGTGCGGGCGGTGACGGGGGCGGACGTGGAGGAAGGAGTCACGCTGGCCGAGGCGGACCTGCTGCGCGCCCTGCAGCGCCTTCCCGGCGTGGCCGCGCGCGACGACTACAGCGCCGAGGTGTGGACACGCGGCGCGCCCTGGGACCACACCCGCGTCTACTGGGACGGGATGCCGCTCTACAACCCGGTTCACTCGCTGGGGATCTTCTCCGGCGTCAACACGGACGCGGTGGGCTCGGTGCTCTTCCATCCCGGCGTGCAGCCCGTGTCGTCGGCGGGGGGCGCGGCGGCCACTCTGGAGCTGGGCTCGCGCCGCGGCCGGGCGCGTCCCACGGCGTCGGCCGAGGCGTCGCTGGTGAGCGCGCGGGTGGCCACGGACGGGGCAGCGGGGCGGGTGGCGTGGATGGCGGCGGGGCGCGTGGGATTCGGCGGATGGCTCCTCCCCCGCATCGAGGAGCGCACCCGGCCGCAGGACGTGTGGGCCACGGACCGCTTCGCCGACCTGGCCACGCGTGTGGACGTGCGGCTGGGCGGGGGCGCCGCCCTGGAGGCGAGCATGCTGGGGCAGCGCGACGTGGTGGGCACGGGGCCGGACACGGACTGGTACGGCGGCGATCCGCGGTGGGGAAGCGGCGCCGCGCGCGTCACCCTGCGCGCCCGCCCCGGCGGCTTCCCGGCGGAGCTCACGGCCGGCGGAAGCCGCTTCGACGCCGACGTGCGCGGCACCCCCGCGGACACCCTTCCGGCGGGAGCGCTGTTCTCCTGGCCCACCCTCTTCTCCGCGCGCAGCCGGGTGCGCTACGCGGTGCTGGAGGGCCGTGTCGGGGCGCGGACGGCTCCGTGGCGCGCGGGAGCCGCGCTCGTGCGGCAGGCGGTGCGCTACGACGGCCCTCCCGCCCTCCCGCGCGACCTGCGCCTGCCGCCGGCGGCCGAGCGGCGCGACGACGAGCTGGCGTACGGCTCGCTCTGGGGCGAGGGGCGATGGAGCCCCCTCCCGCGCCTGGCGCTGGAGGGCGCCGTGCGGGTGGACGCGGGGAGCCGGGTGCCCGGCGGCGAGGCGCTGCGCTGGGCTCCGCGCCTGGCCGCGCGCTTCCAGGCGACGCCGCGGGCCACGCTGTCGGCGGCGGCGGGGCGGAGCTGGCAGTACCTGCAGGCCGGGCCCGAGCTGGGCGACCAGGCCTTCACGCAGCACAGCTGGCTCCTCGCGGGCCCGCGGGTGCCGGCCCTGCGCTCGGACGTGGTGACGCTGGGCGGAGAGGCGTGGCTGGGCGCGTCGTGGCTCGCATCCGCCACCGTCTACGAGCGGCGCTCCGCGGGGGCGGCGGTGATGGACCCGCGTCCGGGCGAGGTGCTGGGCCGGCCCGACTTCGTGGAGGGGACGATGCAGGCCGAGGGGATGGAGCTCTCCGTGCGCCGGCTGGCGGGGCGCTGGACGGGGTCCGCGTCGTACTCGTGGGGCTCGTCCACCATCCGCGCCGCGGGGCTGGAGTACGCATCGGGGGCGGACCAGCGGCACTCGCTGGACCTGGCCGCGCGCGCCCCGGTGGGCCGCGGGGTGCACCTGGGAGGGGCGGTGACGGCCTCCAGCGGCGGGGCGTTCAACCGCTTCTTCGCGGGGATCGCCACCTGTGGGTCGCGGCTGGCGAGCTGCCACTGGGCGGAGCTGCCGCGGGCCGGGCAGCCGGGCTCCGTGCGCGCCGCGCCGTACGCCAGCGTGGACCTGGCGGCGGACTGGACGCACGCCTTCGGGGCGGTGCGGGTGACGGCGTTCGCGCAGCTCCGCAACGCGCTGAACCGGGCCAATCCGGCGCGCTACAACAACAGCGTGTCGTACGCGAAGTGCGGCTACGGGCGGCCCGTGGAGGACGAGGCGGGGTGCACGGAAGACGTGTGGAGCAACGGGCTGCCGCGGCTCCCCGTGGTGGGCGTGCGGTTGAGCCTGTAGCGGCGATGGACGCAGCGCGCCTTTTCGCCGAGCATCACCCGTCGCTCTTCCGCTACCTGCACCGCCTCACCGGCGACACGGACGCGGCGGAAGACGCCGCGCAGGAGGCGTTCGTGCGCCTGGTGGAGCGCCCCCCGGCGCCGGGGGAGACGCGCGCGTGGCTCTTTCGGGTGGGGATCAACGCGGCGCGGCTGGCGGCGCGCACGCGTGACCGGCGGCGGCGCATCCTGGAGGCCACCCCCGGCCGCGCCCCCCTGGCCGACCCCCCCGAAGCGCCGGACGAGACCGCGGAGCGGGGGGCGGAGCGGGTGCGCGTGCGGCGCGCGCTGGCCGGGCTCCCGGAAAAGGACCGCACCATCCTGCTGATGCGGATGGAGGGGTTCAGCCACCGCGAGATCGCGGAGGTGGTGGGGACGACGGTTCCATCGGTGGGAACGATGATCGTGCGGGCGCTCCGAAAGCTCGCCGCGCAGCTTCGACTGGACGAGGAGGAGGAGTGATGACCGCGCACCCGGACGAAGTGGCCCTCCTGGGCCTGATGGACGGCGCCCTGGACCCCGCCGCCCACGCCGCCGCCGACGCGCACGTCCGCGCCGGCGCCGCCCGCCGCGCCGAGCTGGACCTGCTGCGCCGCCGCCTGCGCCGCCTGGAGGAGGTGCTCGCG
>CADCTW010000019.1 GCA_902805735.1 uncultured Gemmatimonadota bacterium
CAGCCGGGACGCCGCCTCGTCGAAGTCCCCGTCGGCCTCCGCCCGCCGCGACAGGTCGATGGAGGCGGCGATGGCGCGGTCGAAGCTGTCGCGGCGGCGCCGCGCGTAGTCGGGCGGGGCGGGGAGCTGCACGCCCACGCCCGCCGCGTCCCGGCGCAGCTCGTCCGCGCGCAGAAAGGCGTCGGCGGCGTCGGGGCCGCGGCCGGCGGCGTCCAGGGCGGCGGCGTGCGAGACGGCCTCCTGCAGCGCGCGCCCGCCCGTCTCCTGCAGGCGTGCGCGCGCGGGGGCGAGCGAGGGATCCTTTTTGAGGGCGTCGATGTAGCGCTCGGCCGCGTCGGACGCGCGGCCGCGCTGCTCCAGGGCCATCCCCTGGTTCATGCGCTTCTCGGCGCTGGCGCAGGCGGCGAGGGCGAGCAGGACGGCGGCGCAGCCGCGGCGGGTCCAGCGCGCGACGGGTAGCGAAGTCACGGGACGGGCTCCGGATGGATGGGACGGTTGGACTCCACCCGTCTCTACACCGGGGAGGCGGAGGCGGGTTCCGGAGCGGCCGGATTCCTGCTGAAAGGCGCATTGGAGACGACTGTACGAACCACCGGGGACCCGCCGATGCACTCACCTTCCGAAGCGCGCGAAGAGCTCGCGAGCGCGCTCACCCACGGGGCCGGGCTCCTGGCGAGCACGGCCGGCGCCACGCTGCTGGTGGTGCTCGCCACCTTTCGCGGCGACGTGTGGAGCATCGTGGCCAGCGCCGTTTTCGGCGCGACGCTGGTCCTGCTGTACGCCGCGTCCACGCTCTTCCACGTGGCGCGCACGCCGCGCGTGCGGGCGCGCCTCCAGGTCTTCGACCACTGCGCCATCTACCTGCTGATCGCGGGCACCTACACGCCCTTCACCCTGCTGGCGCTGCGCGGCGTGTGGGGGTGGAGCCTGCTGGCCGTGGCGTGGACCCTGGCGGCGGCGGGCGTCGTCTTCAAGCTCTTCTTCACCGGCCGCTTCCCGCGCCTCTCCACCGCGATGTACCTGGGGATGGGCTGGATCTCGGTGATCGCCGCCAAGCCCATGATCGAGCGCCTCCCGCCGTGGACCCTCGCCTGGATCGTGGCGGGCGGCCTGGCGTACACGGGCGGCACCTACTTCTACCACAGCCGCCGCATCCCGTACGCGCACGCCATCTGGCACCTCTTCGTGATCGCCGGCAGCGCCTGCCACTACGTCGCCGTCCTCGACCAGATCGCCTGACGCGCCAGAGGCACGGAGAGAAGTTCTCCGTGCCTCTGTGTCTCTGTGTGAGCCGCTTTTCCCGTCAGGCGCCGGCGCCGACCGCCTCTTCCTCGGTCACCACCTCGGGAGAGAGGGTGTCCATGAAGGAGCTGACGGAGAAGACCGCGTTCCCCGCGCCGGCCACGCCGTAGCCCGGGGGCGGCTTCAGGCCGTGCTTCTCCAGCGTCTCGCGGTACACCTCCAGCAGGCGGATGTGGTACTCCAGCGGGGCGCCGTTGGGGTTGTCCTTGCCCAGCGGCGTGGAGGGTTCGGGGCACCAGGTGGTGAAGCGCGGGGTGATGCCGCGCGACATGAAGTGGTTGAGCCCCTCGGCAGTGGACGCGATCGCCTCCTCCACCGTCCCGAAGCCGAACGGGCGCGCCATCTCCACGCCCGCCACGAAGTTGGGGATCACGTAGCGCGGCCCGAACACTTCGGCGGCGTCGAAGATGCGGCGGTGCCACTCTTCGCGCCCCACGTAGCGCTCCTTGCCGGGGCAGATGATCTCGAACAGCCGCTTGTCCCACACCTCGTAGTTGGGGTGGTAGATGCGGATGCCGTAGTCGAAGTAGCGCTGCACGTCCTCCCGCGGGAGCGCCTGCGCCACCACCTTGCCGATCCAGCGGCCCGGGAAGCGCTCCTCGATGGCCTGCGCGTAGCGGCCGTAGAAGTCCGCCTCCGCCAGCCCGTCCACCTTGCTGGTGACGGAGCCGCCGGTGAGCGTGTACGCCTGCGACGCGCGCGCCGTGTCGTAGCGGTCGATGATGGCCAGCGCCTCCAGCACGTCCTCCACGGGCTTCACGCCGGTGTAGGGGCGACCTTCCTGCTTGTGCTGCCGCCAGTTGTGGTTGATGTCGCAGTACTGGCACTCTTCCTTGGCGCCGAAGTACTGGCACAGCCGCAGCACGGTAAGGTAGATGAGGTAGCCCCACTGGATGGTGGGCGCCGTCTCCATCACCGTCTTGCCGTTGGCGAGCTGGTGGCGGTAGTACTCCGGCATCGGCGGCAGACCCACGTCGGCGATGACGCGCCCCTCCAGCGACATCTGCAGCGCGCCCGCCTCGCCCCGCCCGATGCGGTACGGCGAATCGGGGTTGGTGCGCACCGACACGATGGTGCGCCGCAGCTCCCACGGCCCCCCGGTGAGCGCGACCTCTTCCGGCGGGCGCCGAACGGCCGCGTTCCCCAGCTCCTTCAGCGGCTTCTGGTCGAACGAGAAGATGAAGTAAGACTTGGGCTTGACCTCACCTTCCAGGTTGTCGGTCAGCGCCGAGTCGTCGAACGCGATCCCGGTGCGCAGGAGGTCCTCCTTGAGCACCGCCTCTCGCGGGATGTGCGGAAAGCGGGCGATCAGCCCTTCGACCTGCTCCGTGCGAGTAGTCATTGCAAGTTCCCGTGGGTACTGAAAAAAAAGGCCCTCACCCCCCGACCCCCTCTCCCGATAACAGGAGAGGCTGCGCCTCTCGTTATCGAGAGAGGGGGCGATTTCCACAGGGCGGCGCGACGAGGCGGGCCCCCTCCCCCCATCCCCCTCCCCCGCAAACCGCGCGGGAGAGGGGGCGCATCTTCCGGGTCCGCACGACGAAGGCCCGGCGGAAGCATGTAGGGGCGCGATTCATTGCGCCCACCCCATCCGCGCGCGGCCAACTCCGCGCGTCTCACCTGCCCGTGCCCTGCCGTGCGCACGGATAGTGAGTGCTGCATCCCGGCGATAGCGGCGTCGAAAAGATTTACTGGCCGGCGAGCAAGCCCCGACTCGGCGAGCCGGTCCCGCGCCGTACAGAAGATCCTTCAGCCGCGCCACAGTTCCGGCCGCGTGGATGGAACGGTCGGGCGTGTCTTCCGTCAGGGGTGTGCGTCGAACGTACTCACGCGCTTCCCTGGGAGGCCCGCTGCAGACGGTCGCGCACGCCGGCCCACTCCGGCTCGTCGGGGACGCGCTCCACCAGGATACGCTGGTACCCCTGAGCGTCGAGTTCGTGCAGCATGGCGTACAGGTTGGTGGCGTAGCCCGCGGCTTCCTGGGGCATGCGGACCACGCGGGCGCCCGGGTACTCGGCGCTGCTGTAGGCCAGGACGGCCGTCTTCTCGTCGTAGGTGCGGCCATCGATGCGCACCGGGAGGTAGGCGTCCAGGCCGGGGACGGCTTCCAGGAGGGCCACCAGTCCGCTCCGCTCCGGGTCGATCAGGCGCAGCTCGGCGCGGGGGGCGTAGTGGCGGTCCATCTGGCCGGGGGAGGGGAGGGCGGCGCCGGGGCGCTCCTTTTCACCCTCCGCCATCAGCACCACGCCGATGACGGCCGAGATGTCGTCCTGCGTGATGGAGCCCGGGCGCAGGATGGTGGGCGTGGCCGAGGCGAGCGAGACCACCGTGGACTCGATCCCCACCGGGCACGGGCCGCCGTCCACCACCACGTCCACCGCCTCGCCCAGCGAGCGGACGACGTGCTCCGCCGTGGTGGGCGAGACCTCGGTGGAGCGGTTGGCGCTGGGGGCGGCCAGCGGGAGGCCGGCCGCGGCCAGGAGCGCCTGGGCCACCGGGTGCGCCGGCACCCGCAGCGCCACGTTGGGGAGCCCCGCCGTCAGCGCGTCCAGCACGTGCGGCGCCTTGGGGAGGATCAGGGTCAGCGGGCCGGGCCAGAAGGCGTCGGCCAGCCGCGCCGCCGCCAGGGGCCACTCGGAGGTCAGCTCGCGCGCCGCCTCCGTGTTCGCCGCGTGGACGATGATGGGGTTGTATTCGGGGCGCCCCTTGGCCGCGAAGATGCGCGCCACCGCCGCCGGGTCGAGCGCGTTGGCGCCCAGCCCGTACACGGTTTCGGTGGGAAAGGCCACGAGGCCGCCGGCCCGCAGCGCGTCCACCGCGGCGCCGAGGTCGCCCGCTTCGGGAGCGGCTGGGTCGATGGATAAGATCTTCATTCAGCGAAGGATGCCGGTGTCCCTGGAGCCGCGCCGGGTGCCCCCCGTACGGCATGCGCTTTGCCTCTCCCGAACCACGGCGAACGTCGGCCGTCGTGCGGCCACCCGGGGCACGCAGGTGCTACCGGGAATACCTCCAGACCGACGCTCAGCAGCCCCGAAAGCCCGGCGGAGACGCATAGCGCAAAAGGAGGGACCGATGTTCGTGATGTTCATGGCGGCGCTCTGGATCGTGATGTTCGTGGCCCCCGTGGTCCTGCTCGTGGCCCTGCTGCCGGCGGGGCGCGACTGCCCCCGCTGCGGCGGCGAGACGCTGGCCATACGCTCGGCCCTGCTGAGGCCGGTGCGCCGCCTGCTCAGCCAGCGCTGGTGCACCTCGTGCGGCTGGGAAGGGACCACGCGCAACCACCTCCATCCGCAGCCGCTCCCCGGCCTCGAGCTGGTCCGCGCCGAGAGCGACGAGGCCGACGACGACGCGGTGTGGCGGGGCGAGCAGCGCGACAACCCGCTGCGCTGACCGCGGGGAGCCTCCGCCGGCATCCCCGGGGCATTCACGGCAGACGGACCGCAGGGCGCGGGCGGGGCGGCACGGGGCCGCCCCACCCGCGTTTTCCGTTCCATGTGCATCAAAGGAACAGCGGGGCTCACACGGAGGCACGGAGACACGGAGAGAAAACGCTCTCACCCCATCCCGCCGCCCACCACCACCCGCACCACGCGGTCCGGGTGGAAGCGCTCGCGCGCGATCCGCCGCACGTCCTCCGCCGTCACCGCCTGCACGGCCGCCGGGTAGCGCTCCCAGTAGTCGGGCGCCAGGCCGTACGCTTCCAGCGTCCCCAGGCGGCTTGCCACCTGCCCCGGAGTCTCGAAGGCGCGGGGGAGGGAGAGGACCATGGCGTCCCTGGCGCGCCGCAGCTCCCCTTCGTCCACCAGCTCCTCGGCCATGCGGCGCATCTCGCGGAGCATCTCCTGGACGGCCGCGCCCGTGACTTCCACGTCCACCGCGGTGTGCGCCGTCCAGCCGCCGCGCGCCACGCCCGCCGTGAAGGCGGAGTTGGCGCCGTAGGTCCACCCCTTCTCCTCGCGCAGGTTGGCGCCCAGGCGGCCGGTGATGGTGCTGCCGCCCAGGATGTAGTTGGCGACGGCGCCGCACACCCAGTCCGGCGAGCGCCGGTCGATCCCCAGCCCCGCGATGCGGATCTCGGACTGCGCGGCATCCTCCCACTCCACCACGATCTGCTCGCCGTTCAGTGGGCCGGGATCGGCGGGGTACTCCACGGGCGGCGCCTCGCCCGCCCACCCCGCGAAGGCAGCTTCCAGCATCTCGCGCAGCGCCCCCGGCTCGAAGTCGCCCGCCACCACCAGGTACGAGCCCACGGGGCGGTAGTGCTTCTCGTGGAAGGCCACGAGCTGGTCCCGCGTCACCCCGGCGATCCCCTCGGCCGTGCCGAAGGAGGGGCGGCCGTACGGGTGCTCGGCGCCGAAGACGGCGAGGGAGGTGCGGTCGTCGGCCACGTTCCCCGGCTCGTCCTCGCGGGCCACCAGCGCGTCCAGAGACTCGTTGCGGATCCGCTCCACCTCCGCGTCCGGGAAGGCGGGGCGGGTGATGACCTCGGCCAGGAGCTGGATCCCTTCCTCCAGCGTCTCGTGGAGGAGCACCGCCTCGGCCTCCGCGTAGTCGTGCCCCACGTGGGCGTGGAGGAGGGCGCCCAGGTAGTCGATGCGGGCGTTGAGCTCCCCCGCCGTGTGCAGCTCCGTGCCCTCGGTGAGCAGGTGGCCCACCATGGCCGCGGTCCCCGGCTGCTCGCGCGGCTCGGCGGCGGCCCCGGCGGGCACCACCAGCCGCAGCACCACCTGCGGAAGCTCGCCCATGCGCGCCGCCACCACGCGCAGCCCGTTGGAGAGCGCGTACCGCTCCGGCCGCGGGACGCGCGGCGCGGGCGGGGCCCCGATGGCCGGGGCGGGGAGGAAGACGGCGCTAGGCGGCATCCTGCACCTCCTCCGCCCCGTCCGGCAGCACCAGGAGGGTGACGCCGCGCGCCTCGTCCAGATAGTGCGCCGCCACCCGCTCCACGTCCGCCGCCGTGATCGCGTCGTACGTCGCGGCCACGTCGTTCAGCGCGTCCGCGTCGCCCAGCACGGTGGCGGCGTAGGCCAGCGCGTCGGCGCGCTCTTCCACCGTCGCGAGCTGGGCCACGTGGTCGCGCCGCACCCGGCGCACGGCCCCGATCACCTCGTCCTCCGTCACCTCGCCGCGCGCAACCTCGTCCAGCACGTGGCGCACGGCGGCGTCCACCGTGTCCACGTCCACGCCGGAGCGGGCGGTGGATACGATGCCGAAGATGCCGCACAGCGCCGTCGGGTACAGGTACGTATCCACATCCTGCGCCAGCTGCCCCTCGCGTACCAGCGCGCGCTGCAGGCGCGAGCTTTCGCCGTCGGCCAGCAGGTAGGCGAGCACGTCCAGCGCCACCCAGTCGGGCGTGCCGTAGCCGGGCACCGCCCACGCGCGGTAGCTGCGCGGGAAGGAGACGGCGTCCTCCATCGTCTCGCGCGCGCCCGCGGCCGGCAGCTCGCCCTGCGCCACCTGGGGGACGGCCGGACCCGCCGGCAGGTCACCGAAGTAGCGCTCGGCGAGCGCGAACGCGTCCTCGGCGCCGATGTCGCCCGCGAAGACGAGCACCGCGTTGCTGGGCGTGTAGTAGGTGGAGTAGAATGTGCGCGCGTCCTCCAGCGTGGTCGCCTCCAGGTCGCGCGTGTAGCCGATGGTCGGCCACGAGTACGGGTGCCCGCCGGGGAAGAGCAGCTCGTGCAGGCGCTCGTCCGCCAGGCCGTAGGGGCGGTTCTCGTACGTCTGGCGCCGCTCGTTGATCACCACCCCGCGCTGCACCTCCAGCGTCTCCTGGGTGAGCGTGGGGAGGAAGAAGGCCATCCGGTCGCGCTCCAGCCAGAGCGGAAGCTCCACGGCGTGCGAGGGGACGGTCTCGAAGTAGTTGGTCCGGTCCAGCCAGGTGGAGCCGTTGTTGGTGCCGCCCACCCGCTCCAGCAGGTCGTCGAAGTCGCCCTTGGGAGCGTGCTCGGAGCCCTCGAACATCAGGTGCTCCAGCAGGTGCGCCAGCCCGGTGCGCCCCGGCTTCTCGTCGCGCGAGCCGGCCCGGTACATCAGGTGCACGGCCACCAGCGGAGCGGTGCGGTCTTCGTGGGCCACGATCCGCATCCCGTTGCGCAGCACCCGCGTGCGCGACTCGATGCGGAAAGGGGCGTCTTGGTTCTCCTGCACTTCCGTTCGTCTCCAGGTTCCTCGTCTCGCGCGCGGGGCGTCGCCCCGCCTCCGAAGCCGGCGAATCTAACACTTCGTCCCGCGTTCCGCTCCCGCCCGGCGAAACAGCCCGGTGCGCGTCCTGCATACGCCCGCATGCCATGAGCCATACCGACCCGCACCCCCAGCTTCCCTCCGCCCGCGCGCGTGCCCTTCTCCGCGTGCTGGGCCGTCTTCCGCAGGGCGCCCTGAGCCGCGCCTTCGGCCGCCTGGCGGACACTCCGCTCCCACGCCCGCTGCGCCGCCCCGTCCTGGGCGCCTTCGCCCGCGCCGTGGGCGCGGACGTCACGGAGTGCGAGCTGCCGCTGGAAGAGTACCCGTCGCTCAACCGCTTCTTCGTGCGCAAGCTGCGCGAGGGCGCCCGCGCCTGGCCCATGGACCCGCGCACCGCCGGGTCGCCGGTGGACGGCGTGTTCGGCCAGGTGGGCCGCGTCACCCAGGGGAAGCTGATCCAGGCCAAGGGCCGCCTCTACACCCTCGCCGGGCTGCTGGACGACGGCGACGAGTGGGAGCGCTTCGAGGGGGGCGCCTTCGCCACCATCTACCTGAGCCCGCGCGACTACCACCGCATCCACTCCCCCTGTGACGGCGTGGTGGGGCGCGCGCGTCACATCCCCGGCGCGCTCCTTCCGGTGAACGCGCCCGCCGTGGCGCACCTCCCGGAGCTGTTCGCGCGCAACGAGCGCCTGCTGGCGTACATCGACGGGCCGCTGGGCCGCGTGGCGATGGTGGCCGTGGGCGCCTACAACGTGGGCCGCATTTCCGCCGCCTTCGACCCCGCCTGGAACGCCCCCGCGGGCGCCTCCTCGTGGGTCACCAACCGCCGCGGCCACGCCCCCGCCACCCGCAGCTACGACCCTCCCGTCCCCATCCGCCAGGGCGACGAGATCATGACCTTCCATCTCGGCTCCACGGTGGTCCTGGTCTTCGAGCCCGGCGTGGAGCTGGCCGCGTCGAGCGTGGCCGACGCGCCCGTCCGGCTGGGGAGCGCGATCGCGCAGGGGTGAGGGGCCCTCACCCGGCGGCCTGAGAGCCGCCACCCTCTCCCACAAACTGCGTGGGAGAGGGGACTACTTCGCGATTGTTGCCGCCGGGCCCCGCTCGCCGCTGACGACCTCGTGGGGGCGCGATTCATCGCGCCCACCCTTTCGGTGCGCCCCGGTGGCAGCTCGCCGCACGCGACCTTGTCCCCTCTCCCAGGGCAGTTACTGGG
>CADCTW010000020.1 GCA_902805735.1 uncultured Gemmatimonadota bacterium
GCTCCCCTCACGGTCGGCGCCTTGCGGCTCGCTTCGGTCCCTACGACCAAGTTCCGGGAGGACTTTCACCTCCGGACCATCGCCCATGCTGGGCACACCACAGAGGCACAGAGATGAAGTATCTCTGTGCCTCTGTGTCTCTGTGTGAGCCATGTAGTCATCGAAGCCCGGCGACTCGCACACGGATGCGCCGGCGCAGCGGCTCAAACTCGGGATCGGCCCGCCGCCACGCCCGCTCCACCCACGCGTAGTGCGCCCGTGCCCGCGGGCGGTCGCCGGCGGCGGCGTAGGCGTCGGCCAGGAGCAGGTGGAGCTCGGAGAGGGTGGCGTACAGGTTGGACGCTTCCAGCGATCCGCGCAGCGCCGGCTCCAGGATGGCGATGGCGTCGCGCGGGCGTCCCTGCCGCACCAGGAGGCGCCCCAGCTCCAGGTTCGTCCGCACGTATCCCTCGCTGGGCGAGAAGACCGCCTGGCGGAAGCGGGCTTCCGCCTGCTCGGGCTCGCCGCGCATCAGGTGGAGGTACGCGCGGAGGTGGTGGTGGAGGCGCCGCCCCCGGCCGTAGGCGCTCTGCGCGCCCAGGAGCTGGACGGTGTCCGCAAGGGCGCGGACGGACGCGCTGTCGCCCAGCGCCGCGCGCGCGGCGCCGGCGTGGGCCAGCGCCCAGCTCCGGCTGCGGGCGGTGGCGGGCTCCGGGTCGCGCGAGGCCGGCACCGCCGCCAGCGAGTCCCACAGCGCGCCGGCCTCGCGGTAGCGGCCCAACTCGAACAGCACCTGGGCCTCGTGCAGCGTCTCTCCGTACGGGAGCGGCACCCCCTGCGCGCGCCGCACCGCGCGCGCCGTGGCCAGCGCTTCGCGCAGCCGCCCCTGCGCGCGAAGGCTGATGGTGTGGTGCCAGAGGAACGGCTTGTGGCCCTCGGCGCCGCGCGTGCGGAGCCCGTGCGCCACCAGGCGGTTCGCGGTCTCGAAGTCGCCCCGGCGGATGGCCGCGGAGAGCTGCCACAGCTCCGCGTCCGGGTACGGGTGGACGCGCAGCAGCGCGGCGCGCGCCGAATCCGCCTCGGCCCATCTCCCCTGCCGCTCCAGCACCACCGTGAGCGCGTCCCGCGCCGAGGCGGACTGCGGCTGCCGCGCGATCCATTCGCGCGCCACGCGCTCCGCCGCGTCCAGCGAGTCGGCGTTCTGGTACGCCCGCACCATGGTCCAGTACGCGTCGCAGCCGGGGCAGCGCGCCGGGTTGGCGCCGAGGTCCGGGTGGGCCGCGAGCACGTCGCGCAGGTGCGGGATCGCCCGCATGAACTGGCCGTCCCACAGCAGCGCCTGTCCCAGGATGAGCCGTCCCTCCGGATCGCCCGGGAAGCGCGCCACCAGTGAATCCGCGATGCTCAGCCGCGCCGGGTCGTCCTGCGCCCCCGCCCAGGCGGCGCGGATCAGCAGGCGCTCGCGCTCCGTGGCATGGGCGGAGAGGCGGACGGCGCGAAGCAGGTGGCGCCGGTGCGGCTCGGGGTCGAAAGGGTGCGCCAGGGCGATCCGGTACGCCGCCATCGCGAAGGTGGTGTCGCGGGCGAGCGCGGCGGCGAGGAGCCTGCGCGCCCCGGGAAGGTCGTCCGCGTGGTAGGCGCGGAGGCCCTCCTCGTAGAGCTGGTAGGCGACCGCCGAGCGCGTGGACACGGCCGGGGGCGAGCCGCGCGACGGCAGCCCGAACTTCGCGAGCGTCTCGCGCGCCGCGCCGTCGGCCAGGGCGAACAGGTCTGCCCCTTCCACGGTGTAGCTCCCCACCACCACCCCGGTGCGCAGCTCCACGATGCGCCCCTGGAGCCGCCGCCCCGCACCGGAGCGGTGCAGCTCGCCCTCCAGGATGTAGCGTGCTCCCGCCGCACGCGCGGCCCGTGCCGAGATCTCCCCGCGCCCGCCGGCAAGCTCGTACATGCGGCTGGAGCCGATCACCCGCACTCCGCGCTCTTCCGCCAGGCGGGTGGCGAGCATCAGGGCGAGCGCGCGCCCTCCCCCGCCGGATCCGGGTGCGGCGAAGTCGCGCAGGGCTCCCACCGCGAGCACCGGCGGCTCCGCGGGGGCCGGCGGACGCTCCGGCCGGTTGGCGGCGAGCCGCACGGCCACGGCCCCCAGCGCCAGCAGCAGCGCCAC
>CADCTW010000021.1 GCA_902805735.1 uncultured Gemmatimonadota bacterium
ACGGACATCCTGGGCGACGCGGGCTCCTTCTCCATCGAGGACCTGATCCCCGACGAGGAGATGGTGATCACCGTCTCGCACGCGGGCTACATCAAGAGCCAGCCGGTGGCGGCGTACCGGGCGCAGGCGCGCGGCGGCCGCGGCATCAGCGGGGTCACGACCAAGGAAGCGGACTGGGTGGAGCACCTCTTTTTGGCGCGCACCCACGACTACCTGATGTTCTTCACCCGCGAGGGGCAGTGCTACTGGCTCAAGGTGCACGAGATCCCGCAGGGGTCGCGCGGGAGCCGCGGCAAGCCGGTGGTGAACCTGATCAACGTGGAGCCGGACGAGAAGATCGCCGCGCTGGTGCCGGTGCGTGAGTTCGCGCACGACAAGCACCTGATCTTCGCCACCCGCAAGGGCGTGGTGAAGAAGACG
Organism: uncultured Gemmatimonadota bacterium; assembly: GCA_902805735.1. Classification (GTDB taxonomy): domain Bacteria; phylum Gemmatimonadota; class Gemmatimonadetes; order Longimicrobiales; family Longimicrobiaceae; genus Longimicrobium. The sequence continues at coordinate 421 of CADCTW010000021.1, forward strand.
GCGCTCTCCGCCTACGGCAACCCGCGCAAGGTGGGCCTCAACGCCATCAACGTGCTGGAGGGCGACGAGCTGATCTCGGTGCAGGTGTCGGACAGCACCTGCGAGGTGATCCTGGCGACGTACGAGGGGATGGCGATCCGCTTCCCGCAGGAGCGCATCCGCGAGATGGGGCGCGCGACGACCGGTGTGCGCGGCATCGCGCTGCAGGGCGACGACAAGGTGGTCGGCATGGTGGTCACCAAGCCCGGCCCCACCCTGCTCGTCGTCACCGAGACGGGGATGGGCAAGCGCACCGACGTGGAGGCGTACCGTCTCCAGGGGCGCGGCGGCAAGGGCGTCATCAACATCAAGACCAGCGATAAGACGGGCCGCGTGGTGGCGATCATGGAGGTACACCCGGGCGACGAGCTGATGGTGATCACGCGCCAGGGCGTCATCAACCGCCAGCCCGTGAACGGCATCCGGGTGATCGGGCGCGCCACGCAGGGCGTGAAGCTGATCAACCTGGGCGCCAAGGACGCCGTGATGGACGTGGCGCGCGTGGTCAACGAGGACGCCGTGCCCGAGCCCATCGCCTCGGACTCGGAGGAGACCACGGAGATCGTGCCGTCCGTCGCGCTGGAGGAGGAGATCGGGCTGGACGACGACATGGACGACGCGGACGACGACATCACCGAGGACGACTACACGGACGACGAAGTGGACTCGGTGGACGACGAGCTCTGATCGAGGGCCCCACCCCGCTCGTTACACTCGCTGCCCCTCCCCCGCAGTGCCTTTTACTGAGGCACCTGGGGGAGGGGCGCTTGCGTTTGTCTGTGCGGGTGGCGCGCGACGGTGTGGCACGTGGTTGAGAATCATTCGCAAGTCGTTGCCGCTGGTGGGTTTGCAGGGGTCGGCGGGTGGCCCGTGTCTTGCTTTGTATGCTGGCGGCGCTGGAAACCCTGAAAACATGAACAGGAAGGTACGGCGATGCAGAATGCTCAGGAGAAGCCCTCGGCCCAGACTTCGGTGGTGTCCGCCTGCACGGTGACGGACTGCAAGTTCAACGAGGCGCACGAGTGCCACGCGGGGCAGATCGAGGTCCGCGTGGGCCCCGACGGCGCGCACTGCGGCACCTACACCCCCGAAGCATCGCAGCGCCCGCGCCCGTAACTGCGCGCGGCAGGCGCGGCACACGATGGGCTCCCCTCGCGGGGAGCCCTCGTTTTTTTCGTCCTCCAGAGAGAATAACGGGACGTCTGGACACGCGGGAATCCCGCTGGTACATTGTTGAGAACTATTCTCAACCAGGCGAGACGATGAGCGCACCACAGGCATCCGCGGCGGCCGACGTACTGCGGCAGATCTCCGAGACCGAGCGCGGCGAGCGCAGCCGGCGGGCGGCCGCGGGCGCGCTGGTGCTGGCGGCGGTGGAGGGCGCGCAGGACGAGTTCGTGCTGCGCCGCGCCCGCCGCGAGGTGGAGGGGCTGGAGCGCTCGCCGGAGAAGTCGATCCTGACGCGCGTGCTGGTGGTGCTGGAGGAGACCTCCGATCCGCGCGCGCGGGTGGCGGCGCCGCTGGTGCAGTACGCCTGCGAGCTGGAGCGCACCCGCCGCCTTCCCGAGGCCGACGCCGCCGTCTCGCTGGCGCTCGCGCTGGACACCGTCTCCTCCTCCACCGCGCTGCACGCCGCCCGCCTGGCCCGCAAGCTCGGCGACCGCGAGCGGGCGCTGGCGCTCTACTGCGCCGCGCGCGACCTGGATGGGGGCTCGGGGGTCATCGCGCGCCTGGCCGCCGTGGGCGAAGCCGCCGTCGGCGCGGACGCCGAGCGGGGGCTGACGCGCGCCATCCGCGCCGCGCTGCGGGCGGGCGACGCGGAGTCGGCGGCGGTGGGGCTGGAGGAGCGGGCGTCGGTGCTCCGCGCCGCCGGCAACCGCCGCGGGGCCGCGCGCGACCTGTGCCTGGCCGCCGCCCGCTTCCCGGACGGGGTGGACCGGGCGCGCGTGGCCCACGCCCTGGCCGGCGTCGTGCTCTCCATGGGCGACGCACCCGCCGCGCGCGAGGCCATGCTCGCCGCCCTCGCCTGGGGCGACGCGCCGCAAAAGGACCACGCGCGCAGCCGCCTCCACACCCTGGCCCGCGACACCGGCGACCAGGTGGGGACGCGCCGCTGGCGCTCCTTCCAGCGCCCCTCGCTCGTGTCGCTCTCCGCCTACCGGCCGGCGGCCGGCGCCGGCACGCTGGCGCCGCGCCTCACCCGCTGGCGCGAGGCGCTGACCACCGCTTGATATCACACAGAGACACAGAGACACAGAGGCAAGGGCGCACGGAGATGAAGACATCGCCGTGCGTCTCTGTTTTTGCGGGGGACCAGGCGGTATCTTAGGCGGGACTCTTCACCACGGATCGAGACGCGCCGCACCATGGCTACGCAACCCAACCGACTCGTCGCCGTCCCGTCCGGCGCATCCATCGCCGTACACGAGGACCGCAACCCCGGCGTGCCGCTGGACCTGGACTGGGTCAGCTCCGTGCGCGTCAACCGCAGCGCGGTGGAGCGGCGCGCGGCCACGCTTCCCGGGCGGCGCACCGTCAAGAAGCAGTGGCAGGCCGCCTGGCTCCTGCGCGCCATCACCCTGATGGACCTCACCACCCTTTCCGGCGACGACACGCCGGGGACGGTGCGCCGCCTGTGCGCCAAGGCCCGCCACCCGCTGCGCCCCGAGATCCTGGACGCGCTGGGCGCCGGCGAGCTCCCCATCCGCTGCGGCGCGGTGTGCGTCTACCACCGCTTCGTGGCCACCGCCGTCGAGGCGCTGGAGGGCTCCGGCATCCCCGTGGCCGCCGTGTCCACCGGCTTCCCGGCCGGCCTTTCGCCCTTCCGCCAGCGGGTGGAGGAGATCCACGCCTCCGTGGCCGACGGGGCGGAGGAGATCGACATCGTCATCACCCGCGAGCACGTGCTCACGGGGAACTGGCAGGCGCTGTACGACGAGGTGCAGGCCTTCCGCGAGGCGTGCGGGCCCGCGCACCTCAAGGCCATCCTGGCCACGGGCGAGCTGGCGACGCTGCGCAACGTGGCGCGCGCTTCCGTGGTGGCGATGATGGCCGGCGCGGACTTCATCAAGACCTCCACGGGGAAGGAGTCGCGCAACGCCGAGCTGCCGGTGGGGCTGGTGATGGCGCGCTGCATCCGCGAGTACCGCGAGCGCACGGGGCACGAGGTGGGCTTCAAGCCCGCGGGCGGCATCCGCACCGCCAAGCAGTCGCTGGACTGGCTGATGATGATGAAGGAGGAGCTCGGCCGCCGCTGGCTGGAGGCGGACCGCTTCCGCTTCGGCGCCTCGTCGCTCCTCAACGACATCGAGCGCCAGCTCGAGCACCACGTCACCGGCCGCTACTCCGCTTCGCATCGGCATCCCATGGCTTGAACAGCGGGCTCACACGGAGACACAGAGGCACAGAGAAAAGCATCTTCTCTGTGCCTCTGTGTCTCTGCGTGAGCCCTGCTGTTAGAACTGGAAGACCGTCACCTGGCCGCTGAGGACGTTCACGTCCAGCGCGATCACCTCCGTGACGAGGATGTTCCCGATGTCCAGCACGTCGTTGACGATGACCACGTTGTCGTTGACGCTGTTGTTGAGGAAGTCGCGGAGGACGTTCACGTCCACGTCGTTGTTGTTGAGGGCGTTGTTCAGCGCCTCCACGTTGTTGCCGTTCAGCAGGTCTTCGACGTTGATCACCCGCACGTCGGCCACCGTCAGGTCGTTGAGCGCCTCCAGGTTGTTGATGTTGACGGCGACGTTGTTCAGCGCGGCGATCAGGTTGCCGAAGGTGGCCTGGCCGGTGTTGGGGTTCTGGCGCGCGAAGCTTGCCGCCTCCGGCGCCGGGGTGGTGGCGGAGTCGCTGCAGCCGGTGGCCACCAGCGCCAGACCAAAGAACGCCGCGGGGATGAGTGCACGAGCTCGCATACGTACCTCCCAGTACAACGTGTGCGCCGGCCGGGCCGGCGGTGTAAGCGATCCCGCGGATGTGCGGCGATCGCCCAGATTCCAAAGACAACGGGCCGCCAGCCTCGACGGTCAGTCGAAGAAGCTGGCGGCCCGGCGAGCATGGCGACGACCGTCGCGTTAGCCCCGTGGCTCTGCGTCACCGCCTTTGGGCGGTTTTGCTCTGAGCAGCGAACTGATACAGTAGCAGATGTTCATGCCTCTGCATGCATGACGACTCAATCCCCGGCGCGTCACATCAAAAAAAGAGGCACGGAGATCTTGATCTCCGTGCCTCTTTTCCCTCTGTGTCTCTGTGTCTCTGTGTGAGCCAATCAGTAGATGTAGACCGGTATCCCGACTTTGGCGTGCTCGTACAGGAAGGTCAGCGGCTCCTCGTCCAGACGGATGCAGCCGTGGGTGGCCGGAAAGCCGATGGCGATGGGGTCGTTGGTGCCGTGGATGAAGTACCCGTCGCCCGTGTCCAGCTTGAACTTGCCGAGCACCTCCGGCACGCGCCGGTTGATGGTGCCGAACGGGGGGATGTACAGCGTCCCGTCCCACATCAGCGGGTGCTCCTGCGGCAGGACCTCGAACTCGCCGTCCCTGAGGATCCCCAGGTTGGCGCCGCGGCGGATGACGCGCCCGCCCTCCTTGAGCGTGATGCCCCCCGCCGGGAACTGCCGCACCCGGTCGGCCAGCGACTGGTAGTGCCAGTCGGGCGGGATCCAGAGCGGGTTCTCTTCCATCTTGATCACGGTGCGGCGGCCGCGCGGGGTGCTGAAGTCGATCAGCCGCCCGCCCGTGGTCCTCACCATCCCCATCCCCACCCCCGCCGGGGCGGAGAGCAGGGTGTCGGCGCCCTCGATCAGCCACAGGCGGCGGTCGAAGATGGAGACGACGATGCGCTTGCCGGTGGCGGCGCTGGCGGCGCGGCGGTGGCGCTCCCACGCCAGCGAGTCGGCGCGCGAGGTGGGGCGGCGCGGCGCCGGATCGGGGTTCACCACGCCCATGCGGCGCAGGCGGTCCTCGATCAGCTCGTCGGTGGTCACCAGCCCGCGCGGACGATTGTCCGTGGTGGCCGCGCGGCTCGTGTCGGCGCCCTCGGTGGCGCGGATGCCGTCCTGCCCGCGTGCGGGCGCGGCGAGCGCCAGGGCCAGCAGGCCCGCGGAGAAAATGCGAATGGTGTTGCTCATCTCTGGATGCCGTTCGGGGACAACGTGGAACGGCGAAAGCACTTGCGAATCCCGTGCTCGCCACCTCCTAGTATAACAGCGGGGCACACCGAGATGAAGTTCTTCTCCCTGCCTCCGTGCAGGATCGCCCTTCACAGTACCGGCAGCACCACCAGGAACGCCGTCCACGCCGCGCCGAGCGCCAGGACGGCCATGGCCGCCATCCCGGCGGCTCGCACCACGCGGCCGGGTGTCCACACGGGGCGGGCGCGAAAGGTGGGGATGAAGAGCGCGCCGAGGAGGGCGCCGGCCGCGAGCCCGCCGGCGTGCGCCGCGTTGTCTACCAGGCCGAAGCCCACGATCCCGATCCCCGCGATGATGGCCACGTTCATCACCACCATGCCGAGGAAGCCGGACGGAACCGCCTCCCGCCGGCGGTAGCCCAGCACCCCCAGGAAGCCGATCAGCCCCATGAGCCCGCCGGACGAGCCCACCGACGGCACGTCGGGCGGGACCGCGAAGCTGGCCAGCGACCCGGCGAGCACGGCGGCCAGGAAGACGAGGGGCACCCACGCGCGATGGGCCAGCACCTCCGTCTCGCGCCCCAGCGATAGGAGAGCCATGAAGTTGACGCCGAAGTGGATCAGCCCGCCGTGCACGAACCCGCAGGTGAGGAGGCGCCACGCCTGGCCCGCGCGGATGGCCTCCGGGACCATGGCGCCGGCCAGCACGGCGTGATCGGGAAACCCCGCGAGGGCCGCCACTCCCTGCGCCACGCCGCCCGCCACGATCATCCCCGCCAGCCAGCGCATGTACACCACCGGCACCTGCCGCAGCACCGCCGATTCCTCCGACTGGCGCACCAGGTCGCGGAAGCCCTGAGGCGTCAGCCGGCGCGACGTGTGCCACTCGCGCACCCGCAGCCCGGCCCACAGCACCCCGAACAGCAGGTACACGGACCAGGGCGAGCCGGGGCGCAGCTCCCCCGCCTGGTGCTTCTGGAAGGCGAGCACGGCCACGATGGCGCCCACGATGACGGCCTGCGTCTTCGCGCCCCCCGCCAATCGTCCGCGGATCGCCTCCAGCAGGAACGGCACCTCCTCCGGCGGCAGGGGCTCCGGGTACTCGGGCGTCCACACCAGCCGTGGGATGAGCCCCTCCCGGCACTCCCGCACCAGCTCGTCGCGCGTGGCCGCGTGCGGCCCCCGCGCGTCGAAGTAGCCGTACTCGGCGGGGGGCGAGGGTGTGGGATCGGGGATGGTCATCGGCGTCGGTCGAAGTGTGAGCGGTGGCGCGAGTGCAAGGGCAGTACCGGCGAAGGACAGAGAGACGGAGACAGAGAGGAGAACTTCTTACCCGCGTGCGCGCGCGTCCGCCCCGCTGTATACTTCCACCAGCGCGCCTCCCGCGCCCGCCAACCTCCGGATGGACCCGACCGATGAGCATCGCCGAGATCTTCGACACCATGGAATACGGCCCCGCCCCCGAGAGCGCGTCGCCCGCGCTGCGCTGGCTGGAGGAACGGGGCGGCACCACGCAGCTCTTCATCAACGGCGAGTGGCGTCCCCCCAGCGGCGGCGAGTACTTCGACACGCACAACCCCGCCACCAACAAGCCGCTCGCCCGGCTGGCCCAGGCCGGCGCCGAAGACGTGGATGCCGCCGTGGCCGCCGCGCGCGCCGCGCTCCCGGGGTGGCAGGCGCTGGGCGGGCACGGGCGGGCGCGCTTCCTGTACGCCCTGGCGCGCCACATCCAGCGCCACTCGCGCCTCTTCGCGGTGATGGAGTCGCTGGACAACGGCAAGCCCATCCGCGAGTCGCGCGACATCGACATCCCGCTCGTGGCGCGGCACTTCTACCACCACGCGGGGTGGGCGCAGCTCATGGAGACGGAGATGCCCGGCTACGCGCCGCTGGGCGTGGTGGGGCAGATCATCCCCTGGAACTTCCCCCTCCTGATGCTGTCGTGGAAGATCGCGCCGGCGCTCGCCATGGGGAACACGGTGGTGCTGAAGCCCGCCGAGTTCACCTCGCTCACGGCCCTCCTCTTCGCGGACGTGTGCCGCGACGCGGGGCTGCCGCCGGGCGTCGTCAACATCGTCACGGGCGACGGGCGCACGGGCGCGCTGATCGTGGAGCACCCGGACGTGGACAAGATCGCCTTCACCGGATCCACCGAGGTCGGGCGGATCATCCGCGCCGCCACGGCGGGGAGCGGGAAGAAGCTGTCGCTGGAGCTGGGCGGGAAGAGCCCCTTCGTGGTCTTCGACGACGCGGACCTGGAGAGCGTGATCGAGGGGGTGGTGGACGCCATCTGGTTCAACCAGGGGCAGGTGTGCTGCGCCGGCTCGCGCATCCTGGTGCAGGAGGGCGTCGCCGAGCGCCTGGTCGCCCGCCTGCGCGAGCGCATGGAGACGCTGCGCGTGGGCGATCCGCTGGACAAGGCGGTGGACATCGGCGCCATCGTGGCCCCGGTGCAGCTCGAGAAGATCCGCCAGCTCGTGGACCAGGGCCGCGAGGAGGGCGCCACCCTCTGGCAGCCCTCGTGGAGCTGCCCGCAGGAGGGGTGCTTCTTCCCCCCCACGCTCCTCACCGACGTGTCCCCGGCGTCCACCGTGGCGCAGGTGGAGATCTTTGGGCCCGTGGTGGTGCTGATGACCTTCCGCACGCCGGACGAGGCGGTGGCGCTTGCCAACAACACGCCCTACGGTCTGGCCGCCAGCGTGTGGACGGAGAACATCAACCTGGCGCTGGACATCGCCCCGCGCATCAAGGCGGGCACGGTGTGGGTGAACTCCACCAACCTGTTCGACGCGGCCTCGGGCTTCGGCGGCTACCGGGAGAGCGGGTACGGGCGCGAGGGCGGGCGCGAGGGGCTGTGGGAGTACGTGAAGGCGAAGTGGGAGAAGGAGGGGGAACGGGGAACGGCGAACGGGGAACGGTTGAAGAAGGTGCGCGGCAAGGTGGCGGACGCGGTGGACGCGCTCACGCACCCGCGCACGGGCGCACCGTCGCTTCCGCCCATCGACCGCACGGCCAAGCTCTACGTGGGCGGCAAGCAGGCGCGGCCGGACAGCGGGTACTCCATGCCGGTGGTCGGGGCCAGCGGAGTTGCCATTGGCGAGGTGGGGCTGGGCAACCGCAAGGACGTCCGCAACGCGGTGGAGGCGGCGCACAAGGCCTCCGGCTGGGCCAGGTCCACGGGGCACAACCGCGCGCAGGTGATCTACTACCTGGCCGAGAACCTGGCGGCCCGCGCGGACGAGTTCACCCGCCGCATCGCCGCCCTCACCGGCGACGAGGGGGGCGCCGCGCGCGAGGTGGAGCTCGCCATCCGCCGCCTGTACACCTACGGGGCGTGGGCGGACAAGTGGGACGGGGCGGTGCACAGCACCCCCTTCCGCAACGTCACCCTGGCCATGCACGAGCCCATCGGCGTGGTGGGGATCGCCTGCCCGGACGAGGCGCCGCTCCTGGGCTTCGTCTCCCTGGTGGCCCCCGCAATCGCCATGGGGAACACGGTGGTCGTGGTCCCCTCCGAGCGCCACCCGCTCGCCGCCACGGACTTCTACCAGGTCCTCGACACCTCCGACGTCCCCGGCGGCGTGGTCAACATCGTCACCGGCAAGCGCGACGAGCTCGCCGAGACCCTGGCCGGCCACGACGACGTGGACGCCATGTGGTACTTCGGCGGCACGGAGGGGAGCACCCTGGTGGAGCGCCTCTCCACCGGCAACATGAAGCGCACCTTCGTGAGCTACGGCCGGGGTCGCGACTGGGCGAGCGCCGAGCAGGCGGAGGGCCCCGAGTTCCTCCGCCACGCCACCAACGTAAAGAACATCTGGGTGCCGTACGGCGAGTAACCGCGGGCTCACACAGAGACACAGAGGCACAGAGAAGACTTCATCTCTGTGCCTCTGTGCCTCTGTGTGAGCCGCCGTTTCCGTTCCGCGGGCGTGCCACGCAAGATCGATCCCCCACCTGTGCCCCTTTCTGCCAATGCACACGTTCACCGACCCGCTGACGGCGCGCATCGCCAGATTTCTCCAGGAGATCGGGCTGGAGGTGGAGCGGTGCGAGCTGACGGAGCCGTGCTTCCTGCCGGGAGTGCGGGTGGAGCGGGGGAGGGTGCGGATCGACGAAGCGCGCCTCCTCTATCCGGGCGACCTGCTGCACGAGGCGGGGCACCTGGCCGTGATGACCGCCGCGGAGCGCGCGGGGCGACAGGGCGACGTGGGGGCGGACCTGGGCGAGGAGATCGGCGCCATCGCCTGGTCGTACGCGGCGGCGCTGCACCTGGGGATCGACCCCGCCGTGGTCTTCCACCCGGACGGGTACCGGGGGGCGTCGCAGGGTTTCCTGGAGAACTTCAGCAAGGGCCGCTTCGCCGGCGTCCCGCTGCTGCAGTGGATGGAGCTCACGCATGAGCCGAAGAACGCCGCCACGGCGGGGGTCCCGCCGTACCCGCACATGGTGAAGTGGCTGCGGGACTGACGCAGCCGGAAACCGCGCGGGCCGGGAGCACGTACCAGGCGCCGGACCCCATTGCACCGCAACCTGGAGGCACGCGTGGTCGAGGCAATCCCGAAGGGCATCTTCTCGAGGGACTTCCACCTGTGGCGCGACGGCCGGCCGGTGGCCGAGCTGGACGTGTCCTCGTGGAGCGAGAAGGCGGACGTGGACATCGAGGGCGTGCGCTACCAGCTCTACCGCCGGGGGATGATGAGCGGCGCGTTCGTGCTGGGGCGGGACGGCGAGGTCGTGGCGGAGGCGCACAAGCCGAGCGCTCTCTCCGCCACCTTTGAGATCCAAGCCGGCGGGCGGACGCTGACCCTGCGCAAGGAGTCGTTCTGGAGCAGCGACTTCGGCCTGTTCGAGGGAGAGCGGCGGCTGGGCGGGATCACCAAGGCGGGCGTGTTCACGCGCCGCGCCCGTGTCGAGCTGCCGGCGGAGTGGCCGTCCCCCATCCAGACGTTCATCTTCTGGCTCGCGCTGCTCATCTGGAACCGCGAGGCGAGCTCCTCCTAAGAACCTCACACAGAGACACAGAGGCACAGAGATGAACTTCGTCTCTGTGCCTCTGTGTCTCTGTGTGAGCCTGCTGTTTCAGACCCCGAACACCCGCAGGCTGTCCGCGGGCGGCAGCGCGGGGGGCGCCTCGGGGGCGGCGGCGGCGTCCTGCTGCTGCTGGGCCTGGCTGGCCAGGGCGGCGGTGCCCATCACGCCCGAGGGGCCCATGGACTCCACGATGCTGCTGGGGATCACCATCATCCCGCCCTTCTGCTTCAGCGCCTCGTACAGGATGTTCATCTGCCGCAGCTGGAGCGCCGTGGGGTTGTCGCGGTAGCGCTCGGCGGCCTGCTCGAACAGCTCGGCGATGGCCACCTCGGCCTCGCCCAGGATGATGCGCGCCGACTTCTCTCGCGAAGCCTGCGCCTCGCGCGACATCGCGTCCTGCAGCGCGGCGGGGATCACCACGTCGCGCATCTCCACCGAGTGCACCGTGACCCCCCAGGGCGTGGTGCGCTCGTCGATCAGCGCCTGCAGCTCCTTCTCGATCCGCACCCGCCCGCGCAGCAGCTCGGAGAGCGAGGTGCGGCCGATGATGTCGCGCAGCGCCGTCTGCGAGGCCCAGCTGATGGCGGCCGTGTAGTCCTGCACCTCCAGCGCCGCCTTTTCGGGGTCGTACACCGTCCAGAAGAGCACCGCGTCCACGTTCACGGGCACCGTGTCCGAGGTCAGCGTCTCCTCGGCCGTGAAGGCGGTGGTGACGGTGCGCTGGTCCACCCACGCGGATACGGTGTCCACGAAGGGGATCACGAAGAAGGGCCCCGGCCCCCGCAACCCCTGGTAGCGCCCGAAGCGCAGCACCACCGCGCGCTCCCAATGCTGCGCGATCTTGGGCGAGAGCGCCGCCACCATGCCGAGCGCCGCCCCGCCGATCAGCATCATGGGCATGTCGATGGCCACCGCCGTCACGGCGCTGGCCACGGTGGGGATGGCGAAGGCGATGGCGGAAAGGAAGTTGGGGCGCGGCGCGTTGATGGGCGCGGCGATCGTGTTTCCCTTCGACGAGACGATGTTGGTGCCGGGCATCGGATGCCTTTTACCGCGGGCGGCGGCTGTCCAGGTGGATGATGACCTCGTCCAGCGAGAATCCCAGGGCGCTGGCCTCGCGCAGGAAGGAGTCTTCCAGCGCCGCGAGCTCGCGCAGCAGCTCGTCGTGCCGGATCTCCCCGGGCGACGCGCACACTACGGTGCCCACCCCTTGCCTTGTTTCGATCACCCCCTGCCGCTCTAGCTCCTGGTACGCGCGCGCCACGGCGTTGGCCCCCACGCGCAGGTCCACCGCGAGCTGCCGCACCGTGGGGAGCCGCTCGCCGGCCGCCAGCAGCCCCGCGCCCAGGGCGGAGCGCACGGTGCGCACGAGCTGCGCGTCCACGGGGGTGGGGTCCTGCGGGTCTACGTGGAACATGAAGGGCGGGGAACGGGGGATGTAGACCAGGAGAGCTGGCGGCGCGCTGAAAGGGGGCCCTCACCCCCCCGACCCCCACTCTCCCAAAAATGGGAGAGGGGGGCGCATCCGCTTTGCCGGCCGGTGACTCAGCTTCTCTTCAGGGCCACGGCTCCGCCAAAGCTCGCGGCGGCGCGTGGATATGTGGAAATCGCCCCCCTCGCCCGTTTTTCGGGAGAGGAGGGTCGGGGGGGTGAGGGCCCTGTCAGAACGCACCGGCTCCTCCCGCTTTTCCCCGTTCCCCCTCACTCCGGCGCCAGCGCCAGGGTGCGCAGGGCGGCTTTGCGGCGCTCGTCCAGGGTGGCGTGCTCCAGCGCCGCGATGGAGGCGGTGTTGAAGCCGTCGGCCGGGTCGAAGCCCAGGGAAGCCAGGAGCTCGCGCAGGTACTCCTCTTCCAGGCCCAGCCCCCGGATCCGTTCGCCGATCTGCTCGTCGGTCATGCGATTCACACTCGTGCCACGCGCGGGGGACGGGTTCCCCCACCTCGCCCTTCTGTAAACGGCTGCGGCGGGCGCGTTCCCCAGCGGCGAACGGGGCCCGCGACACGCGGGCCCCGCTCGTTCCTCCACCGCGCCGCCGCCGTCAGTGCGCCGCGGCCGAGCCGTCGGAGGGGGTGTTGGCCATCATGCGGCGGATGGGGATCGCCAGCAGCGCCAGCACCACGGCGGCGATCATCAGCGACGCCGTCGTCGTGGTGAAGAGCTGGGGCATCTGCTCCAGCTTCTCCGGGTCCACGTGGCCGCCCACCAGGCCGCCGATCAGGTTGCCCACGGCCGATGCCAGGAACCAGATCCCCATCATCTGCCCCACGTACTTGCGGGGGCTCAGCTTGGTCATGGACGACAGCCCCACCGGGCTCAGGCACAGCTCGCCCACCGTCTGGAAGAAGTAGCTCCCCACCAGCCACCAGGGCGACACCTTGACCGCCCCGCCGCTCGCCACCACCGCGTTGGCGGCGAAGATCATCATGAAGAAGCCCAGGCCGGCGAAGAACAGCCCCAGCGCGAACTTGGCGGGGCTGGAAAGGTCGATCCCGCGCTTGCCCATCCCGATCCAGATCCCGGCGAAGACCGGCGCCAGGAGGATCACGAAGGCCGAGTTGATGGACTGGAACCAGGTGGCCGGCATCTCGAAGCCGGCGATGTTGCGGTCCGTGAAGTCCGCGGCGAACAGGTTGAGCGAGGTGGGCGCCTGCTCGAACGCGCTCCAGAAGATCGCGGCGAAGAGGAAGAGCACCACGATCACCGCCACGCGACGCTTCTCGTGCCCGTCCAGCCCGCCGAAGGCGAAGATGTAAGCGAAGTAGGTGACGGCCAGCCCCACCAGCACGAAGGTCATCGACTGCCCGATCACCTGCGCGTTGGGGACGAACACCCCCGCGATCGCCAGGATGAAGAGGAGGGCGATGATCCCCACGCCGATCCCCGTGAACAGCTTCACCTGCCGCTCCTGGCGCGCCTGCACGGCCGCGTCCGGGTGGCGCGTGGGCGCCGAGCCGATGCTGCCCAGTGTCTTCTTGGCCCGCAGCGCGTACACCACCAGGCCGAAGAACATCCCCACGCCCGCCGCGCCGAAGCCCCAGTGCCATCCCACGGTCTCGCCCAGGAAGCCCGTGATGAGCTGGCCCAGGAAGGCGCCGATGTTGATCCCCATGTAGAAGATGGAGAAGCCCGCGTCACGCCGCGCGCCACCCTCGGGGTACAGGTCGCCCACGATGGCCGAGATGTTCGGCTTGAGCAGCCCCGTGCCGAACACGATCAGGATCAGCCCCAGGAAGAACAGCGCCTTCCCCGCCGTGCCCGCGCCCGCGAGCCCCGAGATGCCGATGGAAAGGTGGCCCGCCGTGATCAGCACCGCGCCGATGAAGATGGCGCGCTGCAGCCCCAGCAGCCGGTCCGCGATCCACCCGCCCGGGAGCGACGCGAGGTACACGGACGCGCCGTAGATGCCCACGATGGCCGACGCCTGGTCGCGCGGCAGCCCGAAGCCGCCCTCGGTGAGCGCCGCGGCCATGAAGAGCACCAGCAGCGGGCGCAGCCCGTAGTAGGAGAACCGCTCCCACATCTCGGTGGTGAACAGCGTCGCCAGACCGCGCGGGTGGCCGAAGAAGCGCGTGTCGTTCGCGGCCGCGAAGCCGGTCTGCGACGGAGGGAGATCCAGCGTGGCCGCTGCGGCCTTCGGGGACTCCGGCGCGGGGGTGTTTGCCATGACTTGACCGTGACGGGTGATTGGATGTGGAACGGATGGCGGTTCGGACGTACGACCGGGACGTGCTTCGCTGCGGCGGATTGGCTTTTGTGCGTGGAAGCGCGCAATGTACCATCGCGAATGATGCCGCGCCAGTGTGGCGCGCGCGGGGCACGGGTCACGTATCCCCGCGCACCGCTGTAAGTTCCCTCATCCACGCCTTGACCAGTGACGATGAACCTGTCCGCTTCCTCCCCGTTTTCCGCCGAGCTGCGCCTGGCGATGGACGCCGCGCACGCCGCCGCGGAGCTGATCTTCGCGCGCACCGGCGCCGACCGCGTGCGCGAGAAGGGCCGCGCCGACCTGGTGACGGAGGTGGACGAGGCGGTGGAGCGCCTGGTGACCGAGCGCATCCGGGCCCGGTTCCCCGACGACGCCGTGGTGGGCGAGGAGCTCTCCACGGCCGCCGTCACCTCCGGCCGGCGGTGGATCGTGGACCCCGTGGATGGCACCACCAACTTCGTGCACGGCCACCCGTTCGTGTGCGTGAGCATCGCCTTCGCGGACGACGACGGCCCGGCCGCCGGGGTGATCCACGCCCCCTTCCTGCGCGAGGTGTTCCACGCCGTGCGCGGCGGCGGCGCCTTCCTGAACGGCGAGCCCATCCACGTTTCTCCCGTGGACTCTCCCGCGCGCGCCCTCCTGGCCACCGGCTTTCCCTTCAAGCAGGGGAAGGGCGACCTGGACGCCTACATGCTCCTGGTGGCCGACGTCGTGCGCTCCACCCACGACGTGCGCCGCGACGGAAGCGCGGCGCTGGACCTGGCCTACGTGGCCGCGGGGCGCCTGGAAGGCTTCTTCGAGATCGGCCTTGCCCCCTGGGACGTCGCCGCCGGCCTGCTGCTGGTCGCCGAAGCCGGCGGCCTCGTCACCGGCTGGCCCGGCGATCGGGGTGAGCCGTTGCAGACCGGCCGCGTGCTCGCCACGAACGGCGGCATCCACGGCTGGCTCCAGCGGATGACGGGCGAGCACGTCCATCGCCTCTGACCCTTTTCTCTGTGCCTCCGTGTGAGGCACTTCACCTGCAAGGAGACGACATGCCCGAAGGAGTGCCCTCGGAGTACCCGATCGAAGTGGTGTGGGAAGGCGGGATGCGCTACCGCGGCGGCCCCGCCGGCGGCCCCACCCTGGTGGTGGACGGAGAAAAGGCGGCCGCGCCGAGCCCGGTGGACGCGCTGCTCGTCGCGATCGCCTCGTGCTCTGCCATCGACGTGGTGGACTACCTGGAGAAGCGGCGTACGCCGCCCAGCGCGTGCTCCGTGTCGGTGCGCTTCTCCCGCGCCCCCAATCCCCCGCGCCGCCTCACGGACCTCCACCTCACCTTCCGCGTGGCGGCCGACACCACACAGGAGCACGCCGACCGCGCGGCCGAGCTCTCCTTCAACAAGTACTGCTCCGTCGCCACTTCGCTGGCCCCCGACACCCGGCTCGGCTGGACGGTGGAGCTGAGTACGTAGGCCCTCACCCCCCCGACCCCCCCTCTCCCAAACTGCTGGGAGAGGGGGGCGATTTCCACGCCCCCCACGACGTGGACCCATCCCGATGTAGGGGCGCGATTCGTCGCGCCCACCCTCTCCGCACGCCCACGGCTGCTTGACGCACCCATCCAACGGAGGGGCGCGATTCATCGCGCCCGTGCCCTCCGCGCGCACGGAACTCGCCGGTGACGGATGATCGTTGTAGAGGCAACCCCGCGTGGCTGCCCGTGCCCTGCCGGGCGCCGAATCCTGGCTGCTCCGCCGGAATCGCAATCAGGCCCGGTCCAGCAGCGCCTCCAAGCGGGGGCGGGGGATGGCGCCCAGCTCGCGCGCCACCTCGCGTCCGCCGCGGAAGAGGATCAGCGTGGGGATGGACGCGATCTGGAAGCGGCGCGCGACGGCGGGATTGCGGTCCGTGTCCAGCTTGGCGACGAGGGCGGAGCCGGCGCGCGCCCGCGCCACCGCGTCCAGCACCGGCGCCATGATCTTGCACGGCCCGCACCAGTCCGCGTAGAAGTCCACCAGCACCGGCACCTCCGAATCGCCCACCACGCGGTCGAAGGTGGCGTCGCTGAGGGGGAGCGGGTGGTCCAGGGCGATGGGCCGGCCGCACGCGCCGCACTTGGGCCGGTCCGTGGCGCGGGCGAGGTCCACGCGGTTCAGTCGTCCACACGACGAGCAGGCGACGGTCGCCTTGCGCGAAGCGGCAGCATCCATGGCGTTCCTCCTGTGGTTGCGGTCCCGCTGTCGGTTACAAAAGAGAACGCTAACCAGCCCCCGTGTGAAGCTTTTTTCCACAAGAGTGGACACTAACGCTTACAAGACTGCGCGCTATCAGGTTGCGGATCAACAGAAGTCGACACTAACGCATTCCAGGATCAACTCCGCAGTTTGCAAAAGCCCGTTCGGCGCGCTCTCTACGCGGCGAACGGGCTTTTGCGTGTCTACGCCGGTCCTGCTGGGGACGCGGAGCGCGGACCGGTGTAGGCCCCGAAGAGCAGGTCTCGAGGCCCCCCTCCGCTCCGTCCCAAACCCTGGTGCATCGCGATGCCCGTCCGTCCCATACCTCCCAACAACCGAAGCACCACCGGCCGCGCGTACAGCTGGAAGATGGACCGGATGGTGGCGTACGAGTCGAGCCTCGAACGCGATCTGATCACGCTCTGCGAGTTCGACGTCAACGTGCGCCGATACGAGGAGCAGCCCGTCCGCATCGACTACGTGGACGAGGAGAACGTCGCGCGGCACTACACCCCCGACCTGCTCATCACGTACCGAAGTGACATCGTGCCGGGGGCCTGGATGCGCCCGCGACTCTGCGAAGTGAAGTACCGGGAAGATCTGCGTGGCGACTGGCGGAACCTGCGCCGGAAGCTCAAGGCCGCACGGCAGTACGCCCTCTCCCGCGGGTGGGAGTTCCAAGTCGTCACCGAAGTGGAGGTGAGGACGGCGTATCTGGACAACGTCAGGTTCCTGCTCCCCTACCGTGCCCGGCCCGTGGACGCGGACAACGAGCGCCTGCTGCAACGATGGATCGCTGAGCTGCGGGAGACCACCCCGGAAGCGCTCCTCGCGGTGTGCCGGAGGGAGCGGGAGCAACGTGCCATCCTGATCCCAAGTCTCTGGCGGATGATTGCCGTGCAGGGAATCTGGTGCGATCTGGGGCTCCCGCTCACGATGCACTCGCGCATTTGGCATGTCGACCCCCACGTACCCGAGTTCGCCCGATGATCGCGCTCTCGCTTTCTCGCGGCTCCCGCGTGGCGTACCGCGGTGAGACGTACGTCGTCACGCGCCCGGTGGACCTGGAGACGGTCCTGGCGGAGCACGCCGAATCAGGACAAGTGGAGCGCCTGCCCATTCGCGAGCTGCGGCTCGTGGGCGGCGCATCCGCGGAGGAGACAAAGGAAGTGGATCTGGCCGCGCTGCCCGACGAGGATCTGGCGGAAGCGGAGCGCCGCTACCAGTTGATCCGCCCGCTCCTTGAAGACCGGCACCGCACCGCCGCCGCCGTAAAGGAGGTGGCGGCCGCCGCGGATGTCCACTGGACAACGATCTACGCGTGGATACGCGCGTTCGAGGCGGTCGGGAGGCTCTCGGCGCTTCTACCGCCGAAACCTCCAGGCGGGCACGGCAAGACGAGGCTGGACCCTGAGGTCGAGAAGGTCCTGCAGGAGACAATCCAAGACACCTACCTCACGAAGCAGAAGCGCTCCGTCTCGCAGACCATCAAAGAGGTGAATCGCCGGCTCGCCAACGCCGGGCTGCCGAAGCCCCACCCCAACACCACCCGCAACCGCATCG
The DNA here is from genome assembly GCA_902805735.1 of uncultured Gemmatimonadota bacterium. Classification (GTDB taxonomy): domain Bacteria; phylum Gemmatimonadota; class Gemmatimonadetes; order Longimicrobiales; family Longimicrobiaceae; genus Longimicrobium. The sequence continues at coordinate 18,109 of CADCTW010000021.1, forward strand.
CCGTCCTCACTGCGCAGGAGCGGATCAACCGCCGCTGGGGCGCCGCGGCTGCGCGGCAGGAGTACGAGCTGATAAAAGGCGCCTTTCCAGGTGCCGAAGTCCCGCTTGCCGTGGCCCAAGTCGACCACATGCAGCTCGACATCGAGGTGGTCGACGACGAGGAGCGCCACGGGATCGGGCGGCCATGGCTCACCCTCGTGATCGACGTCTTCTCCCGGATGGTGCTCGGCTTCTACGTGTCCCTCGACCCTCCGGGGAACACAGGGACCGGGCTGGCGATCGCCCACTCGGCGCTGCCCAAGGACGCGTGGCTGGCGAAGCGGGGAATCGCCGCGAACTGGCCGTGCTGGGGCTTTGCGCGCAAGTATCACGCGGACAACGCGAAGGAGTTCCGCGGGAACATGCTGCAGCTCGCCTGCAAGGAGCACCAGAGTGACATCGAGTGGCGCCCCCTCAAGCAGCCGCGTTACGGAGCGCACGTCGAGCGGCTCCTGGGGACCATCGCCCGTGAGATCCATGGGCTCCCGGGCACCACCTTCTCCAACCCCGCCGCGCGGGGCGACTACAACTCCGCGGCGCAAGCCACGATGACGCTGGCGGCACTGGAGGTCTGGCTCGCCACATGGATCTGCAAAGTCTACCACATACGTGTCCACTCCGGGCTCGGCACCTCGCCCCTCCGGCGATACGAGGAGGGCATCTTCGGGGATGGGGAGCGTCCCGGGATCGGGCTTCCGCCGGTCGAGACGGACCCGGACCGGGTACTGCTCGATTTCATGCCGTTCGTCCAGCGCACGGTCCAGCGGTACGGCGTGCAGATCGACAACATCGAGTACAGCTCCGACATCCTCCGGCACTGGGTGGGCGCCGTGGACCCCGAGATGCCCAAATACAAGCGGAAGTTCCGGTTCCGGCGAGACTACCGGGATCTGAGCATCATCTACTTCTACGACCCCGAGGCGGAGGCGTACTACCGCGTCGGGTATCGGAACACCTCCCGTCCACCTGTCAGCATCTGGGAGTGGCGCGAAGCCCGTCGCCGGGTGGAGGAAAAGGGGGGTGAAGTCGACGAGGAGTCGATCTTCGCCGCTTACAACGAGCTGCGCGAGATCGAGGAGCGGGAGGGGTTGGCGACCAGGAAGGCGCGGCGGGACGCCCAGCGCCGCCGCGACCACAGAAAGGCCGACCGGCCCCTCAGTTCATCCGTGGCAGAACCGGCCGCCGTAGCGGACGCGGACGACGCGGAGACGGACGAGGAGGAAGTTCTGCCCTTCGACGAGACCATCCTGATCCGGGAGCGTGAACGATGAGCGGAGGCGAATCCGACGCCCAGCTGGGCGCGGGTGGGGCGGAACACCTGGGCGAGGAGGCCCGCGCCGCACTCTCCCTGAGCGACAAGGAGCGCATCCTGTTCGCCCAGACGGAGCGGTGGATCGGCTACTCCGAAGCCCAGAAGGTGCTTCAGCGCCTGGAGGACCTGTTAGAACATCCGCGCACGACGCGGATGCCCAACGTGCTCATCGTCGGCGACACCAACAACGGCAAGACTCAGCTGGTCAAGCGCTTTCGGGACCTCCACCCGGCGCGCGACGCTCCCGATGGGGATGGCGTCGTCGTGCCGGTTCTCATGGTGCATGCCCCCGATGAGCCCAACGACGGCCGCTTCTACAACGAGATCCTGGACGCCCTCGGCGCCCCTTTCGGAGACAAGGACTCCGTCGATGCGCGGATGCGCCAGGTCTACCACCTGCTCGGGAGGGTGCGGGTCCGGATGCTGATCATCGACGAGATCCACGACATCCTCGGGGGCTCGCGCAACAAGCACCACCAGTTCCTCAAATCCCTGAAGCGGCTAGGCAACAAGGCTATGATCCCCCTCGTCGGCGTCGGAACGCAGGAGGCGTTCAACGCGGTCAACGCCGACCCGCAGCTCGGCAACCGCTTCCGCCCCGCGGTGCTCCCGCTGTGGAAGGCTGACCGCGAGTTCCGGCGTCTCCTCGCCAGCTTCGAACGCCTGCTACCTTTACGGTACCCGTCCCGGTTGGCAGAGCGCAGCCTCGCCACCAAGCTCCACGGGATGTGTGAGGGAACGATCGGTGACCTTGCAATGCTCCTCGAGGAGGCCACGGTGGTGGCCATCCGAAGCGGGCGCGAACGCATCGACGCCGAGCTCCTGGATTCGCTGGGCTGGGTCCTGCCGTCCAACCGCAAACGCCGGCCGCACCCCTGATGCGTGCTCCCGGCCGGGACACCCCACGCCCGGTCTCCGCGCGAATTCCGAGCAGCCCGTCGCGATCTCCGCCACCTAGCACGCGGGGACTTGCCTCAGCCCCTCCGCTCAGGGCGCGTCGCTCCCGCGCGTACCCTCGGTGCGCGGCGGCATCCCCGTCCCCTGCAGGTGTTCGCGGACGATCCGCGAGTACCAGTAGGGCGCCTGATGGAGTTCCTTGAAGAGCCGTGCGGACCAGACGCGCTCGGAGGCGCAGACCTCCACGAACGTGTCCGGCCACCCGCGCAGGACCAAGAGGGAGAGGTTGAGCAGCCGCATGCGGTCGATGATCGGGAGCTTCTCGATCACCGCGCTCGGCGAGGGCACGGTCAGGGCGAAGGGCTCCGCCCCGACCCGCTCGCAGGCTGCCGTGCGAATCCGCTCCCCCACCCCTCGCAGCGAGAACTGCCGGACGAGCTGGCGCAGGCCGGTGAAGAACAGCTGCGAGTGCACGTGCCCCTCACCCGGAACCCACCCGCAGCCGTTCCGCATGACCGCGCCGATCTCCTCCTGTGTAGAGATGAAGGTTTCGGAGCCGTCCACGAGGCGCGGCTCGGCGGCCGCCGCATGTCGCAGATCGAAACCGCAAGCCATGCAGAGGCAGATCTGCATCCGAGCCTGCCCACCCGCAAGCGCGAGCTCGCCTCGGTGATACGCGAAGCGCACACCGCACTGAGGGCATCTGTTCGAGAGCGGAGTCCCGTGGCGGATGCACACGGCCACACAGGCCAGCCGCCACGCACGGCGGAAGTACGGCACCGCGTCTTCGGCGAGGCAGTCCGAACAGAACTGAACGCCCAGAGCACGCCGTGCACGGCCGAGCAGGCCGAGCGGCAACACCCACTGGGTGCCGCCGCTCGGCTTGTGCGTCGCATACACCACCCCCTCGTACCCGCGCAGGATCGTTCCCTGAGCGTCCGCTGCATCCACGCCGGTGCGCGCGGCGAGCAGCTCGTAGACCCGGTGGTCGCCAGACTGGTCCACGTCGCGGTTCCACACCCGCACGCCGGGCCAGAGCAGCGTACAGAACCGCCGCAGGTCGAGTCCGTTCCCGGCTGAGAGGCGCGCCATCCAGGACGAGAGCAGCTCGTCCTGGAGCGGCGGCGACCGGTACGGCCACAGCCGCTCCCCGCGGCTACCGTTCCCCACGCGACATGGTCACACGCGGGAGCTTTGGGCTGTGGGAGCGCGCCCTCCGCAGCGCGCGTGCGCTGGTGCCTGGCCCGTCCGGACGGGCCGGCTCTTCCTGCCAGAAGGGACGATGAAGGTTGTATTCCGGCCCACCCGCCCGGCCGAATGGTTCGGCGGAGGCTGGACCTCCCGACGTGATTCATGCGTCCTGTCCACACCGCCGGAAGGTGCGGTCCGATTCTGCTCGACGTTCTCCCGCCCGAGCAGCTGCAGCACCTGTTCACCGAGTTGAGGTGGAGGAGGAGGTGCCGACAGGGGAGCGCCGGAGTGGTCCGCGCGGACGTGCGGGCTGCCCTCGCCGCCGCGCAGCAGGGCTCCCGATCCACGTCTGTCGCTATGCGGCGCTGAGGCTGCTGGGCTACCCCTCATCCTCACCGACCAGGTCTCCGTCCAGGGTGGTCCAAACGCGCCCCGCGCACCGTACCGGCCGGACCCCGCGCGCGAATCCAGGTGTGCGGTAGCGCTGCTCCGACCCTATCCACCGCCGCACGAGCCAACTCGCGCGGCGTGTGGCGGCGCGGTCCGCCTTCCGTGTGTCCCGCGTGCGGGTCCAGAAGCGCCAGGTGAACTGCTCTGCGAACGCACACTGCAGCGCGAGCGCGACCACACCATTCGTGGCGACGCGCGCTCCGGCCGGCATGAGGGCCAGTAGATCACCCATCTGCACGCCGGGCGGGGCGGCGGAGGGGTGAAGCGGGACCGTGGAGCAGAGGTCCTCCCTTACGAGCACCTCCGTTTGTAGCAGTCGGCGGTCCTGATCATAGTGGACGCGGAACGCCCCAGCCGTCTCGGGATCCTGGTCGACGGCAGCCGCGAAGGTGAGGCGCGGCAGATCGTCGGGCTCCACGCCCGCGGCGACCACACCCCGGCACCACCAGTCCCAGAACCGCATCTCGTGCACCGGCGGAGGTGCCCGGCCGTCGCGGTCGGTCATCCCGCGCCCGTTGGCGCCGATGCCCGTTGCCCCAGGCGCCGCATGAAGGCTCCGCCGGCCAGTGTGCGCGCGATCCCTGTGTCGCCTCGCATCGTCACGCGCTCAAGGCGCGGCAGGCGCGAGCGCAGCCATGCGGCGAAGCACTTCCCTGGCTGCGGGCGTGACCTCAAACTGCCGCACTGGGCCTACGTTGCCGAAGATCACCTGCGCGCCCACCAGCGCACGCAGCTGACGCGCGTGCAGCGGGAGCACGAGCTGCTCCTCCGTCACCCCCAGCTCCACGGGACGGCTGGAGTACCTCGCCGTGGAGGACACGATGTCCACTCCGTCCGCGTTTAGCACAACTCGGGTATCCTGGACGATCTGGATGTCGGGCGCCCGCCGCGTGAGGAACAGGAGGAACGATGTCGGCGCGCACCCCGCCCCCCGGCAACTCGCGCCCACGCTCAGGCGGAGAGGAGGCGTCTCCAGGGCACCCGTGGCTCGCAGATCCGCGGCGTCCGTCACGTAGCGAGTGGTGCCCCCGGTCGTGTCGGAGTGGACCCGCACGGGAGGAGGACCAGCCGCCGGCCTGGGCAGCGCCGTGCCCTCGGAGCCTGCGGCGGGCGCGGAGGCACACCCTGAGAGAAGGAGAAACACTGGGACGAATCGAAGGGCGGGGCTCATGTAAGATCGCGTGGGAAACGGGGGGGCGGCCGGCCGCGCTTGCGGACGGACCAGTCCGGGCGTAAAGTTGCCCGTGTACCCCAAACGTATTTATAGTATTTATAGGGGGCAAGGGTGCCCCCTGTCTGAGTCGTTCCGGTGGACACCGGTAACGGCCTCCCGCCCGTGGCGCGCGTCCGCGAGGCGGTGCGTTCCGCCGTGTCCGCGCGCAAGCTCGGTCCGGTGGCCGCCGAGATCGGCGTCACTCCGATGGCGGTCAAGTACTTCCTGAACGGTGGGGAGCCTCGCCCCTCCACGCGCCGTAAGCTGGAAGGGTGGTGGGTGGGTGAGATGGCAAGGAGCGCGGACGAACTCGATGGTGCGGTGGAGGCTGCCGCCCTTACACTGCTCCTGCGTGATCTTCCCGACGCGGAGCGGCCGGCACGCTTCGAGAGTGCCGTCGCGTATCTGGAGGGGGTCTACCATGCTGCGGGCTCCGTCCCGCCACCTTGGCTTCGAGCGTTACGAGCGAAGATCGCAGCGGGAGCGTTCGACCGGCCGAGCGCATAGCTGCCCGGCGCGTCGCCGGCGCCGGGTTCGCGTTCAACATGAGCGGACGGCCGTACCTCCTAGCCGCGGACGTCGGTCAGGCCGCGGCCATCATCGGCGCGCGAAAACGCACTGTGCTGCACTCGTGCGGTTTTTCTTCGACGACCCGGGCCACGGCGCATCATGGCTTTGAGAGCGTCAGGTGAATCGGAGGAGCTCGCCAGAGCTTGGCGACCCTTATCAGCGGCGCACCGTCGGCCATGCAGCCACACAACCCTGGAGGTTGGTCCGGCATCCCGGCACCGCGTTCGGTTGAGCGGCGCGCACACCGTCACCCCTCATTCCTCCGAACCGCATGCACGCCCTACCCCCACGCGACGCGCCGACTGGATCAAGGACTTGCCTGGTCGAACTCGGCCCTTTCCGCGATGATGTCCTGCGGACCTATATCGGTCGCGCGGAAGGAATGCACGTGCGCCTGTGTACGCGGCTCGATGATCTGGACCTGGATCCCTCCGTTGATCGGATCATCGTGCGCGTTCCAGAGGACACCTGGGCGGTGTCGAGCGGGTTCTGGTTGGGCTTGTTCGGTGGCTCTGTGCACCGACTCGGTATGCACGGCTTCCGGGCACGGTACGAGTTCCGTGGGGGGATCGCTGAGGATGATGTGAATGCCGGCATCGAGGACGCGCTCTTCGAGGCGAACCCGCTCGCTCAACTCTCGGGAGCCGAACCCGATCATTAGACCCGTTCCTGGTTGTCGGGGGTCGCAGTTGAGAGCGCACTCCAGAGCACCGCGCGTGCTCGGTCGACCTCTGCCCTGCTCTCCGCGCCCGTGCGCCTGGGCGACCACTCTTACGGCGTGTGCCATCTTCTATCCGCGTCCCGGGCGCGATGGAGGGTGTGAGAGGCGGACGATCTTCTGCGGTGCACAGCCGTGCTGAAGAAAACAGGGTGCTACATCCTCAACAGGGGCGAGCGGTCCGAGATGGTGATATACCTGCAGGTTAGGTAGGCATGCCTGCCGCCGAAGCGGTCCGCGCAGCCGTGACCGCCGCCGTCGAGAGGCACGGGATTGTGCGCGTTGGGTTCGCTGCCGACGTAGCGCCGGCCAACTCTGCGGAAGTACCTCGCTGGGGAACCCGTGCGCCCCCGTGTATTACGAAAGCTGGAGAGGTGGGCCAATCCTTCCGCCCCGGTGGACATGCGGGATCACTGGCCCACAGAGGGGGACAGGTTTTAGCTGTTGGAGCGGGGTGTGTTTAGGGCTGTTAGTTCTAGGCGACTCATTGTCGGTAGGAAGGGGGGCTTTCAACCACCGAAGCACCGAGCTGGTCACGCAGATACTCCGCAGCGGCGCTGAATGGTTCGATCACCACCGACTCGGGGAGATCGGGAACGTCACGCCAGTCGAACCGCCGGATGATTACCTCGTCCGAAAAGAGACGCACCCTGAACCCCGTTAAACCTGCACCGTCCCGGAGGTCGAGGAGGGCCCTGTAAAGCATCGCCTGCCCAGCGAAGATACGCCAGAGTACCGGGCGACGACGTGGATGAAATCGCCAGAACAGGTCGATCAGTGGCTCAAAGGCTGGAGGTCGAGCCTCACTGTTCAGCAGGCGCGTAAACTCCTCGTATGTCAGTACGCGGGGTGTAGGCCCACCGTCGCGTACGATCAGCGCCGAAGTCACGATGTCGAGGTACCCTGTCGGGAGGCCCTGCTTCCAATATGCCTCCGGATTCTCGAAACGTAGTTGCTGTGCATCCTTGGTGTGCGGGTTATACTCCAGTTGCCTACCAGAACGCCGGATGTCATGGTCACTCCGCCACAGACCATAAATCTGTTTCCCGATTCGGAATTGCAGGTGAAGTTTCTGGTCGACGCCAAAGTCCACGAGAGTCAGCTTTTCCTGCACAAGACGTACAATGGCAGCAGGGAGGATCAATTGGTACATCGTGTATGTGGCGTAGTACTCGTTCATGGCAGTAAGCCATGTCGACTCTTCGCTCAACGCCCCCTCTTCCGCGTTTACCGCAAGTGATGAAACCCGGCGCAACGCGATCTCTACGGCCTCCGTTAGCTGAAAGAGCAAGGGTTCGACGTCGGAGTACAGCCGCTTGCGTGCCTCATACTCGTAATCACGCCGGGCATCCCGCTCGCTTGCCCTCTCCTGCATCTGAGCCTTGACGGACTCTATTTCTATAGCGTTGGCGCGGGCCTTTCTATTGACGTGGATCGTGACACCGGCAGTGATCAGCGATACGGCGAGAGCTACATACGCGGTGACGGTACTCACCCCACCCATTGCCTGTTGTAGATACGCGATATTGAAGATCGCTGCTCTCATTGTGGCGTTCCCCATATAAGGCGCAGGCGGAGCCGGCATCCTACCCAGCATATTCTGGCGCAATACAGCGATGCTGCATCGCCTAAGTACATGTCCCCCAGGAGAAGGTACCCAGGATGTCTCAAAGAAATTCGCGAGCCGATAACGCTGGCACCGCGATCGCCGCGTTTGACCGGGTCTGACTGCGTGATCTGAAACATGCGGCCTCGTTGGAGACAAAGGGTAGTGGACATGGAAACAGCAGCATACATTCGGGTGAATCGTCCCACAATACTGTCGCGATTCCTCAGTCACTCTTCAGAGGATGAGGAGCCGAGGTACAGCCCGGATTTCAACCTGATCGAGCCCTGTTGGAGCAAGCCCAAGAGCTTCCTGCGGACCCGGGCTGCGTGTACGCTGAAGGGTCGGCAAGGGGCCATCACGGATACCAGCAATGCCATCTCACCCTCGGACGCGCACGGCTGGCAGCGACGACCTCGCTCCAGACCCGCAGGCAAACCGCTCTAGGCGAGTTCTACACACTCGCCTTCGTGAGCCCTAATAAAAGTGTCCCGGTCAAGTGACCTGGACACTTCCTCTGTGCCGCCGTAGCCGTGCGGGCGATCGATGACTCACCCGGCGCGGAGCACCATGTCCGGATGAAGACGTAACACGCCGCACGAGCTCTCACGGGCACGGATTCGTCCCACTCTAGTTCCGACCCTCCGACATGCGCTGGCCGGTCCGCTGCTCCGGCTGGCTCAACCGATAGGTACTCCGCGCGCGGGCTGTCCCTGCGTCCAAGCGAAAGCCCTCCGGCACCCGGAGGGCTTTCGCATTGGCTACGATCCGCACCGGCCGGGTGTCGCGGAGATGATGTTCGTGGCGGCGAGCCCAGCCTGACCTCAGACGCGTTTGCCGGATGCCCGAGCGGTGCGCAGCTCGCGCTACGAGCCGCCTCTGCGACCTTTTGACGACGTTGGCCTGGCACCTGGCGACAGCACGTCGAGGCGGCATGGAGCCCAACGAGACGCTGGTCGGATCTCGCGCTCGCCACGTCGACGGCCGGCAGCGGAGCGAATGCGCCGCTATCAGCGCCTTGCCGCCAACGTCACCGGTTCTGCGCGAGCTGGCGTCCTGGGTCGGTGGTCGGAGCCACCCTAGTCTGCCGGCGATCGACGCCACCTGTAGGAACTCAAAGTTCTCGCTACACAAACCCACGCCCGGGGTACCCCTCGATCGGAGTGCGCGCTAACGGCCGCGGACTCCGTGCTTCAACCTCCAGAAAAAAGCGACAGCCCGTGCTATAACCTGCCCTGCACCGCAGGTAATCCATGCCCGCCCGAAGAGTCCGCAGAGCTACGTGAGCGTCACAGGCCGTTTCGCAGGCCGGAATTTGGTGGGTCTCGCCGAGCTCGAGTCGATTCTCGAAGAGGATTTCCTCACACTCCTAGAGTTCGACCGCACCGTTGATCGGTACGAGGTCCAGCCCGTCACCGTGCAGTACACGGACGCGGAGGGGAAGCCGAGACACTACACTCTGGACGTGCTGATCCACTACCGCCCGGCGGAAGAAGTTGGGGATGCATTAGCCCCACGGCGCGATGGGAACTCCGCACCCGAGCCCTGACAGCGCGGCGTCGAGAGAACGCGTCCTCCACCTCATGCTCGAGCGGTTGGAGGTGAAGACGCTGCTGGTTGACGAGATCCACCACGCCCTCGCCGGCTCGAGCGTGAAGCAGCGCTACTTCCTCAATGCGATCAAGTACCTGGGCAACGAGGCACGCATCCCGGTCGTGCTCGCCGGCACAGAGGCGGCGGTCAACGCCATCCACAACGACGAACAGTTCGCCAATCGGTTCCCGCCGGCACTCCTGCCGAGGTGGACGGATAGAACGTCGGCTGACCGAGAGGAGTGGGGTCGATTGGTGACCAGCTTCGAACGGCGCCTGCCGCTCCGCAGACCGTCGCGCCTGTACGAAGTACTGTCCGGGACGCTGCTCGAGTGGTCTGAGGGGAAGATCGGTGAGCTCACGACACTCCTTTCTTCGGTTGCGGTTGAAGCCATCCGGTCCGGGGAGGAGCGGATCAGCCCGGAGACGCTGAAGAGCGTAGGTTGGGTTCGGCCTTCGGAGCGGAGGCAGGGCGGCGGAGACGCTGCCGGCTGAGCCCGGTGAATACCGTGAACCGCAACCGACCGACCAACGCGAGGGCCCCAGGAATGCAGCCGGGAATGTCTCGCGGACCAACAAGCGCGTCCAAGCACATTCGCTGATCGGCCGAGAACCGATCAGCATCGCCGCCCGTGGAGCAAGGACACGCACTCCACTCAGCGAAACGGCAGCTCCGGATCGCGGGTCCGAGCACCTTCGACGGGACGACTTACTCTGCCACCCGACAGCGGCGGGCGAATATCGTCTGCAGTGTCCCTGGCCACCCCCAGGACGGCAGGGAGCGGAGATGCGGTGACGCGGAGTCGTTTCGTTTCTCGGCCGCGGACGACGGTCACGGTGACCCGAGCATTGGGTCGGTAGTTGCGCATCCTGGCGAGCATTTCTGCCCGGCTGGTGACTGCGATGCTGTCGATCCGTACCAGCAGATCGCCTTTTTTGAGTCCACCCCGCCCGACCCCCGATACCGAATCAACTTGATCTACCCAAACCCCTCCGTCGTGTGCACCGGCATGCGCTGAACGAACATCCTTCGGGTATGGCCCGTCCTTGAAATCGAGGAACGCTTCTTCGCGCGGCGCTTGCAACGCGCTGTCCACCACCCCCGTTATCCTGTTGAGCGGGATCGCGCGTGGGATCTCTCCCAACGGCGCGGGCGTACCCGTGGCCATGCCGACCGTTCGTCCGTACGAATCCATGATCAGAGCTCCGCGGAGCCGACGGTATCCCGCGGCCGGGGCGAGGATTTCGGATACCTCGCGCCGCCCCAAGTCGGCACGTTCGATGACTGCAACACGGTCGCGGACCGCGGCCATCGACGTTGGGCGCGGATGGGCGAGGACGATGATCTCCTGGCCCACTCGCAACTGCTCAATATCTCCGTGTTCCTGGGCACCGAGCGAATCCCTGGGGATTTGGAGCAACGCGACACCCGCCGCGGCATCGACGCCCACAACGTGGGCTGGGTGTGTAGAGTCCTGAAGAGTCACTGTGATCGGGCGCTCTGGAACCACGAGACCAGCGACCGTCACGATCAGGCCATCCGCCCGTATGACCCACCCTGAGGCAGAGTCCCGACCAGCACTTACCCCCACGACCGCTCCAGAAGCGTCTGTGAGGAGGTCGGTGTAAGCCTCGTCTTCCTCCGTGCGCGCGCCACGGTTGGTCGCGCCGATCAGAGCCCAGACGGTCAGGAAAGACGCGGTGAACACCACCGCGACAGCGACCAACGCATTCCCGCGGGTCACAGCGACCCAATCGGCACCACCCATGCGGGGTTAATCCCCCCAAACGAAAGAAACATGCGAGACACGATCCTGTTCCTCGGGTACATGTTGCTGCTGCTCGGGCTGCTGAATCGCAGGCCCGCTTCGATCGCGCCGGCCGTGTGGGCCGGCGCGGTGGTCCTCGTCGGCATCATCCTGCCGCTCGTCCTGCTGAAAGGGTGACCCTGCCACACCCGTGCGCTGGATTTCACTTTCCCCCGAGCTCTCTCAGCTCCTTCATCTCTGCCGAGCTTTCACGGAGCGCGCGTTTCGCCGCCGCCGGGATGGCGAACCAGGAGATGTAGAGAGCCACAAAGGGAGATGCGGTCTTAAGTAGGCTAGGCAGGGTAGTACCGTACGTGTTCGACTCTCGGAGCGTGTCGGCGATGTCGTTCAACGTGGAATAAGCAACGACACCGAGGAGTACAGCAAATCCGACCTGGAGCCACTCGCGCCAGCCAAGGGGAGGACGTGAGTGCTCGGAGATCGGAAGATCCCCCCAGTACCCGTCGAGGATGTTCAGCAGCGCGTCACAGACATCCTCGACCGGGACCGCTCCCCCCTTCTCCCGCTCTGGATTCAAGACGCCCTTCTTCCACTCACGCACCGCTTCGGCCCGTCGCGCCGCGACGTCCCGTCGCCAGTTTATGGTATTCGCGTCGCGTGAAAAGGGTTTGACCAATCGGGAGAACTGGACCGTTCGGGCAACCTCCTCCACTCCCCAAACGAGCGCTTCCTGCCGCTCGGGCGTCCGTAGCATGCGCGGTGCCTGGTCGTGTTCTACCAACAGGCCAAAGAGTACCGTCGTTGCGTGCTCGCGAGGGTTCCGTGTGCGAAGGAAATAGCGCGCCAAGTCCTCCTTGATCCACCAATGGATGCCGAGCCCCACGAGGAGAAACGGGGCGGTCATGACACCGATGATGGTCCCCACGACGATGGCGCCAGGGTCATACCCGAGGGCACGAACGCCCCACGCTCCGATCACCAACAACACGAGCCCTCCCAGCAGGAGAAAGCCTCGTGCTATTCGAATCTCCTGGGGGGGCGGCTCGTCGCGGTCCCACACGTATGCCACAGCCCCGATCCAGATCGCGGCCGTCGTGGCAAGCGCGAGCAGCACCTCGCTCCCGGGGAAGCTAACCTCGCCCGCGGCGTGCACGATCCTGGCAGCGACTCCGGCCCCGCCGCCGAGCAAGACAGCTGCGGGCAACCACGCCCATAGTGCAGCTTCCCGTACGGCGCCGGCCGCAAGGCTTTCGTAATCCGCGACGCATTGTTCCAGTCGGGCCCAAACCTCTGGACCGCTCACCTGATCCGCATACGGCAGGACAGAGCGAGCGAGCGTTCGCCGGCGCATGGCCAGCACCATCCGCCGGGAAGCGGACGACAATTCCGCAGCGAGCGCCTGCAGGGAGTTGGTCAGCTCCTGCGATTTCGGAGGCAGCGCCTGCAGCTCAGTGACCATCTCCTGTAGATTCGTCGCCAGTTCCTGCAGGTCCGTGACCAATACCGGCCCGCTCGCGGCCAGGCTACCTTCGCCAAAGACGGCGACTACGCCCTCGCCCCCCGCCGGACCGCCCCTCGCGGCCCGCCCCGCAGGGTGGGTTCCGTTGGCCGTTGCGCCGGGTGGTTCGAGTGGAACACCGCAGACGCGGAGCCATTCCACCGGGTCGCGATTCCAAAGGTGCTGCGAAGTAGCCATCTGCGGAAAATCTCGCGTTCTGTGTTGTACGGGCGAACGGCGTGGAAAGCAGGCCCGCCTATGTTGCGTCGCCACGCCTTGTGTCGCGGGCTTCGATCTGGGCGAATTCAGCCGACGTGAGTCGCACGTCCCGAACGACGAGCGCCGGTCCTGAACTCGGTGAGCGCCGAGCAGGAGCGCCGTGGACGCGTGCGTCGATCAAGCGCGAAACGGCTCGTCCGCTACTTCGCCTCCTTGTTCCGGAACCTGTCGTTGAGGAACACCAGCAACGGGACGATGAGTGATCCTGCGACGAACTGGAAGTTGGCAAACCCCCACGTCGCGACCTCCCCCGCGATGCTCACGTGGACGGAAATCTTTTGTGGTAGCTCTTGACTGAGGCCGGCTCCGCCGCGGAGTCGCTGGGCAGGCGGAATAGTTCGAGGTAGAGGTCCTGTTCCCCTCCTTCCTTCGGAGTGATCTGCCAGCGCCACTGGGTAACCTCCCCGGGCTCGAGACTTCGCACAGTCGGTCCAACAGTATCGATCTGGAACGCCCTTCCGGTGAGCGTCGCACGTAGCCGGGGCGCGACACGGACGAAATCGCCCTTGCGCACGCCTGGGTCGTCAATCACTTGACGGAGTTCTAAATCTGTCTTCGTGTCGGAGATCACGAGTTGGATACCCTGCGTGCGGCTCTTCCGCAGGTTCTCGGGCACGTTGTAAACGACCTGTCCAGTGACAGATTTGACATACGCCGGCTGGTCGACAGGTTCCTCTTTGGGCTCAGCCCCCGCCTCAGGGGGAGTTGAGGTCAACGTGTCGGAACCCACGGGGGGAGCCGGGTTGAAGCGGAGGGTATCTGCTTCGAGCGTGATCGGCTGTCGATGAGCGGACACCTCTCACGCACTCGCTGTGAATACCAGCAAGCCGGCCACAATCATGGAAGAACGCATCGCTTCTCCAAGAGCAGCGTGGTTGATGGATGAACGAGCTCGGAAAATTGGGCCTGCGTAAAGGCAGACGGAACCCGTGTATCGGACGCCCCGCCGTGTGCATAACGGGGATTATAGGTACTGGCCGCATGCTCATGCCGAGCCGCCATCGCTGTTCAACCGCCTCAAATTGCGACTCGCTGGAGAATCCGGCTGGATACCCACGGCAGGTTCCGGCGCACCAGAACCTCTTCGAACGACCACACCTCCACGCCCGCACCGCCGGACAGCAGCGCCCGCAGATCGTCATCGGATGAGTACGAAGAGGTGAGTGGATCCAGCACACCCACCACCAGCGGCTTTCCGGACGATGGCGTGACCAGGATGGGCGCGACTCTCGGGCTGCCCGCAGCGTTGATCACCACGCCACGCTCCACCTCGGCTTCACCGTCTAGTTGCCGGCTCAGGTCGTTGTACAGCCGATCGGCAGTGGACGCCATCCAGACTGGGTCAGGTGCCGGAATTTGCCCTGTCTTCAGGTACCGGAGCAGAAACGACCCCACTCGGCGGTCCAAGAGATCGTGATCGAACTTGTTCTTGTAGCTTCGCAGACAGCGGTAGCAGGAACGGTCACAGTCCTCGGGGCACGTTTCCAGTAGCGTTAGAGCCTTCTCGAAGATTTCGCTGAAACGCACGCCCGCCTGGCGCGCGAACCCTGCTCCGCCCGCGAGCGTGTCGTACAGGAAGATCTCGGCTTCCACGCCCTGCTGGCCCTCCGGCGTGAGCGCCGGCCGGAACTCCGCCTGCAACTCCGCCGGCTCGAGCCCCAGGACGTCGCAAGCCGCCCGCGAGAACGCTTCACTCACCGTCCGCAACGCTACCTCTGTCGCGTAAAGGTCGGCGCGGAGCGTCAGCGGCGGCGCCACCCGCACCGACACCAGGAGCACGTCGGTGATGAAGTCGGTGCCCAAAACGATTCCGCGCACCACGCTCCCGCCTGGACAGGCTTGCTCGCGGCTGTCAGGATAGGGTTTGTTGTGCGTCCGCAGGACCACGGAATCCTCCACGACCGCCGGTTCGATGCGCCCGCACCGGAGGCAGTAGTTGTAGCCCTTCAGTTTCGGCCCTCGGTTGGTGACCAGCAGGTGGTCCTTCATGTGATACACCCTCACCCGCTCCTCTAAGACCTTGGCAGCACTCTCAGGTGTCGGCCCGGCGAGCAGCTTCGCGCGTGTCGCATAGCTCCTCACCGGAGCCTCTTCGGGTGAGGTCGCTTCATCCACGTCCACCGGGTGCGCGAAACCCGGTGGGCGAAGCCACCGGCGGGAAGGTCCGAAAGACCCAGCCGTACCGCACGCCTCGCAATCAAGCACCTCTCCGACGCGGCCCTCGCTCAACGTGCGGGTGAGAGCATGCTGGCACTCGCTGCACTCGTAGTACACGCGCCGGTCCTGCCAGGCTTGCCGTCGTTCGGTGGCCACCGGCGAGTAGATCGCACCGGAGACGAACTTCTTCCCTGCCACCCAGATCTCCTTTCCAGGGGCGTACTGCGAGAGCGCAACCGGCAGCGCCTGGGACGGGGCGAACTGGAATGCGGGTCTGAACGGCTTCGAGTCCGTGGGATCGAAGACGTGCAATGCGGCCACGTCCGTTGGAAACGCGTAGCGCGGAAGCACGCCCTTGTACAGCAGGCGGTTCAGGAGCTTCTCATGCGAGGGATCGTCTGCAGGGAGGCTGTCTTCCGCCTCCGGTGGCACTTCAGGGGCACTTTCGTCCGCGCCTTCCTCGTCCGCAAGGGCGCCGTATTCGGGCGGCTCGTCCGAAGCATCCGCTGCGCCCACATCTGGGTCGCCAGCCTGGAATCCGGCCGGGCGAACCAGGGCAAGTGCCGCGTCCAGCGCGACGAGTGTCTCAGGGATCAGGACGGCGACCAGCTCAGCACGCCCCTCACCCAACTGCTCTGGCAACCAGTCGGTGATCGCGGCACCCAGCCGCGCCTCGTTCTCTCGCAGCCAGAATTCGAAATCACTGCGGTTGATCTTTGTGTCGACGCGCTTGAACTCCGACACTGTCCCGAGCACCGCGAAGAGATTCGCGGTGGCCGCCGTGGGCTCGACATCGGGGAGTCGCTCCGCGTGGTAGGTCTGGAGCAGGTACGCGGTGACGTGGCGACGGGCGATCTCGTAGTTGTCGAGGGTGAGGAATGGGTCGTCGACAGGTCCGCGGATCATGAGATGAGGGTTCTGGAAGTAGTGCTCGTCGTGGCTGTCCGCGCTGCCGAACGCCAGTACAGTAGCGATCGCGTTTCCGCGTCGCCCGGCGCGGCCGGCGCGCTGCTGGTAGTTCGAACGTGCAGGGGGCATGTTGCGGAGCGCGACGCCGGACAGCGCTCCGATGTCGATCCCTACCTCCATCGTGGTCGTGCAGGAGAGGACGTCCACGGCGCTCTCCGCCCCCGGAGCGCCCACCTCGCCGAGCTGAACGTCCTGGAAGCGGAGTTCGTTCTCCTCCGCCTTCGAGAAGACGTTTTGCTCGTTGGCGGAGTTGAGCTGGGCGGTGTGTTCCGCCGCCACGATGGAGAACGGTGCCGAAGGCTCGTGCGCCAGGACTCCGGCCGCAGCTTGGCGGTAGTACCCCTTCCGCGCCGTGAATACGGCGTCCGTGTCAGGGTCGATCCGATCGCAAGAGAGCGAGCCGCAGTTGAGACAGCGACTTTCCAATGGGAACGGGCGCTGCACGGCGCGGCACCTGGAACAGTACGCCCATTCACCGCCCAGGCGCAGCCGCAATTCCGAACCGCGCATCCAGTACTTGGACGACGATCTTGCGCTGCACAGCTTCTCGAGCAGGACGGGAATCCAGGTCCGCTTGAACGCGCGCTTCGCCTCCGGCGTTCTGAGCACATTGCGCTCGAACGCCTGGATCGTCGTTCCGCGGGAACGGACCACGTCCTCCGCCCAGTCAACCGGCATCCGCTCCAGCCAGACATGGTTCGGACCCCACCGGCGGATCCAGGCGCGCGCCACGGCGAGCCGCTCCTCCGGCGAGGACGTGACGCCAGGGAGGTTGGGCAGGGCGGCAAACGACTCCGTGTGCATCGGCGACTCCTCGACCGACGCTAACGCCAACGCCTCCATCCCGGTGTAGCGGTCCCACACCACCTTGTTGAGAGACCGGAGCAGCGACTGTGCGGCCTTGTGGGACTGCAACTTTGTCAGGAGAGCGAGGAACTTCAACGGCTGGTTGAACACGCCTTTGGCGAGCGCGTCGTCTACCGGGCCAAGGTCCACCGATTCTCCCTTCTTGAGCTCCGGCCGGATCCTCCCGCCGAGCGCACCGACCCCGACGAGCAACGCGCTGTAAAGCGACTCAAGGCTAGAGTGCGCCGCTGCCAACTCTTCCTCCGAGGCGAGCGTCTCGTGGATTTGGCGGACGCCGGCGACCACGAGCGGACGGAGCACGTCCCGCATCGAGTCCGACTGCAGGGAAGGCGCGAGCCGTGCTGCCGTCTGCCTGGAGTCCGAGAACACGAGCACTTTGCGGCCGCCGAGCGGGGCAAACTTGGACGGGCTTCGGCTCGGAGGCTGTATCCGCAGTTGCTGCGAGATGAGGGCGAGGAACGGCTGGTCGCCCTTCGTGAGGTGATCCTGCACAGACGAGCGGCCGAACGTCTCCGAGCCGCCACACACGCCGCACGGGCGGAACTCGCCCCGGCGGCTTGGATCCGCGGCGGTTTCCTCGTCATCTTCTGCCGCGGCATCCGGTCGTAGGTAGACGATCCGCATCCGCTCGCCGGCCGAAACAGGATCAACCCTACCGCCGACGAGGTCCAATTCCACCGCCCGCGCCGCGAAAGTCGGCTCCTCGAGCAGCACATCCACTGCAGTGAGTTCCTCCGTGTCTACCTCCTCCGCCCTGATCGCCCGCCCCGCCTCGCTCCAGAGATAGTCAGGGTTCTCGGGCGCGTCGGTGTACGCGCGCGCATAGGCCGCTCCGCAGCTTCGGCAGGTGTACAACTCGAACACCCGGCCACCGCAGCCACATAGATCCCGGGGCTGCGCGTAGACCCGTCCCGTTGGGCCGCCGCGACCTGCCTCGGCGAGTTCGGTGCACTCCGGGTCCAGGCAGGCCCAGAGCCCCGGGAGCCCCCTGTAGAAGGAGTGCACCCGGCAGGGCACGAGCCCAGGATGCTCCGGGTCCGGACGAGCGACGCTTCCCAGCGCAAGGAGCGAAGTAAGCGCACGGGCGGCCAGTTCCGACTCGACCCCGGGGAACACGTCGGCGGCAAGCTCCACGACCGGGCAGGCGCGTTGCATGGTGGTGTTCACCGCCAGCCCGAGGGGCGCGAACCCGTTCAATGCCGCGAACAGCGACGCCTCCACGTCGTCACCGCTCGGGGTGGCGCCCACGTGCGCCAGCAGCGGCTCGGCCAGCGCCATACGCTGGGCCCCGCTCTCGGCCGCGTAGAACGCGTCCATGTCCACGTCGGCCAACGCTTGGGCGTCAGCCACGGACCCGGGAGCCGCAGGATCGCGGAGCGCGAGCACGCCCTGGACGCCGACGAACGCGCCGTGCGCTTTACCCGTGAGATCCGCGGCGAATTCCACCGCATGTGCCGCGCTGTCGAAGCTCGCGCTTGTGCAGATGACCTGCAGGCGTTCGGGGGAGATCCCCAAACGCGCTCTCAACCGCCGGATGAGGAGCGACACCTCCGCGCCGGCGGCCCCGCGGTACAGGTGGGCTTCGTCGACGATGAGCAGCAACCGCTCGTCCGGATTCTGCTCCAGCCACGTCCTGGTCTGGTCGAAGATGGGCCGCTCGAGCGGCCTCATCAGCATGTACTCCAGCATCGAGTAGTTGGTGACGAGAACGTCCGGGGCCGCGGCGTGGACCTCGTGGCGCGTGAGTAGCTCGGGGTCGTCCGGCAGGGTCACGCACCTGCGGTATGTGCCGTCTTTGGACTGCCAGCGGCTGCCCCGCTCTCCGTACCACACACGCAGGTCCGGCTTGGCCGGCCACTTGCCGCGCCTGCGCAGTTCTTGAATGAGCGACTGGGCCTTCGCCTGCACTTCGGGACGCGAACTGTCGTCGGCCTCCTCGAGCAGGCGGACGTAGTACTCGCCGACCGCGCGGAGCCGCTCCTGGTCTTTCTTCGCGGTGCGCACCCCCGGGTAGAGAGTGCGGCTGGTATACCGCGCGAACCGCGCGGGGCGCCCCGCCCAAGCCTTGAACTTCCCGACCAGGCGCGGGTCCCCCATCAGGAGCCTCAGGCGGCCCAGTTGGTCGTTGACCAGGGCGTTCATCGGGTAGAGCAGCACGACACGTACGGCCGCCGCCGCGAAGCTCTGCGGACGGTTCGCGGCTTCCGCGGCGAGCTTCCCCAGCGCGGGGAGGAGGAAGCTCTCGGTCTTGCCAGATCCCGTCCCGGTCGTGAGGATGATGCTCTTGTCCCGTGCAAGCACCTCCTCGAGAGCCTGTGCCTGGTGCCGGTAAGGTGGGTCGAACAACTGCGCTCGGAGGTCCCCAGACGACTCTGATAGGTCGCCGAACAGCGACACCGCGGCTGCATCCAGACCCGGGATCTCGGCATAGCGCCGGTCGGTCTGGTACCGGGGCGTGCTCTCGATGTACGGCTCTTGCGAGATCACACCCGGCCGCCCAAACAGCCGCCGGCGTTGCGTGACGAGGTTGGGATGGCCGATGTGGTACGTAGCCTCGATGTACTCGCTGAGCGAGTCGTGGAGCCGCTGGATCGCTTCGCTGATCGACGTGGGCATCTTTTGGTTACACGGGTTTGAGCCAGAGGGCACGTTCGAGGAAGCGGGCCTCTTCTTCGAGTTCCGCCTGCGGGACGGCGATCGACATGAGCTCCCCGCGACCGTTCACGGGGAGTCTGCGGCCAACTGTGAGGAGCCTGCGCTCCGCCCAACTCGGTACAGGGCTGAACAACCCTAACACGCCTTCGTCCGTCTCCGCTCCGCCGCCGTCACGCAGGACATACCGCTGAGGGGTCCCCGCACAAGCGTCCAGCGCCATCTGCAGGTGCCAGGCTGCGTCCGCACCCGTTTGCGGGTTCTCAGGGTCGTCCAGATCGAAGAGGTGGACGATCTGCCCGTCTCCGAGCTCCACGTAGCACCAGAGTGCCCGGCCGAAGCGGCGCTCGCGCCGCCCGACGAAACGACCCGTCCGTTCACCCGCCGGAACTCTGCGCCCGGTGTAGAACGTGGGCGAAGCTGCGGGGTCGATTACAGTCAGCGAGGACGTGTCACCTCCTGCCCCCGAGCGGTCGAGTTGCCTCGTGTACCCGGCTTGGTGTTCGCGCGGTGCAACGGTCGAGGGAGCACCGAACCACCGATCGGGGTCAAGCCGCGTATACGCAAGCTCTCCGAGCACGTCGTCCCACACGATCCCGGCGAGCGGTTCCAGCCAGCGCACCACGCCCCTGTGCCGCAGCGCTTCTTCAAACTCCGCCGGCAGCGCTGTGGGATGATCGGCGACTACGCCGTGCAGGTACGCGGCGCCGCTAGAGCGAACGACGTATGAAGGGACCGCCAGGTAAAGCGTACGAACGACTCCGTCCGACGCGCTGCCGATCGGTACCTCCACAAGGTCGCCGTGCAGCACGAGCTCGTCGAGCGCTTCGCGGATGAGTTCGCGCGGATCGTCCCCAAGCCAGTCCCCGGCAGACGACTCAACCCGGTCGACGATTCGCCGTGCAGGACCGGGACATAGGAATCCCGCCGCGCGTCGCACCAGGGCGGCAACCGCCTCGACCGCTGTAAGCGATTCTACAACACCGTCGAGCCCGAGACTTTTTAGAGTTGCGGCCTCCACAACCCCGGCAGGTACGGCTCTCACTATTCCCAACCTGCGTAGAGAGGGATTGCCGTGATGTCGCCTCCTGGGCGAGCCGTATGGCTCGCGACTACCAGAAACCGCGCTGCACGCATGAGGATCGCGTTTTCAAGAAGACGCGTCCAGGACGCTTCCGCCAAGACCCCCACCCGCTCCGGGGTGCTCATCAGGCTGAGGGCGAGCACCGCGTCCGGATGGCTAAGAGACGTGAACTCACGGGCGCGAGAGAAGACAGCGAGGAGGCGGTCGGCGCGCGCGTCGCCGCTGAGTTCGGGCAATGCGGGCAGCAGTTCCTCCAACCCCTCTCTGATCGCGCCATGGCCAGGGTGCATCGTCACGTCGCGGACGAGTTCGTGGACACTCTTGCGGCCTGCCATGAAAGCATGCTCCACAGGAACCCACCGAGCTCCGCACAGAAACCCGACGATGTGTTCGTGGATCGCGCGCAAGACGTTGCATTGGCGCAACCGGGCCATGCGGCTCCCCTGCGGGGTCGCCTCCGCCCACAAGGCGGCGAGTTGAACAAGTTGTGACGCTCCGTCTGGTGCTCGGCGGTAGTGGCGCAGGCGCGGCTTGACCTGCAGCCCGTGAAGCCGATGCACCCCGGCGGGCGCCAGAACCGCGGTGGCGCGCTCGCTGCCGTGCGACGCTTCGAGCAGTCCGCCGCCGACTGGCACTCCCACAGCTTCACCCGCTGCCGCTGCGACCCCGCGCGGAACGTCCGGTTCGTCAAACGTACGAAACTGGAGAATTGCCTCGCCCTCGGCGCCCGTGTCGTCCAGGAGCGTGACAAAACGCTCACGCCGTCTGGTCCGGACCGCCCACCGTAGCGGTGCGAGATGGCGAACGAACAGAAACCGCTGGGACGCCACTCCCCCGAACGAGAGAGCCACCTCGACGGCCCACGAAGTGTCGAGTGCATCCTGCACCGGCTGGTCGTCCAGGAAGCTTTCTACAAAGGACCTTCGCCATGCGGCCATGTCGAAGGGGAGACGGCCCGCAGGCAGCGACTTCCGGTACAGCCGCCGCTCCCTCTTGTAGTTCCAGAGGCTCACGTCGGTTTCGACCCGCACTCCGGGCGGACCGGCGACGTCCAGGCGGAAGCGACCCGCCAGCAGGTCCTCCATTGTCGCCGCTGCGGGCGCGGCAGCGACTTGCACGGCGTGCTGGTCGCCCAGCGTCCCGGTCCAGGGACGCGGCGCACGGACGGTAATCTCAAGTCCTGCGGACACGACACGGCCGTCTGACGCGGCTGCACGAACGGCTATCGAATGGGGTCCGGGCGAGAGTTGCGGGAGCTCCACATAGACCACCTCACCCTCCGTGGTGCCAATCAGCGTCGATGCGCCCGTTTCGCCTGACAGCGTCAGCTCCACCGATTCGACTGCGGTCTCGCGCCGCACACCGACAACGGGGGTGTCGGTGGTCAACCACTCCACGTGCCCCTCGCCGTCCCAGAACAGCGGCGGAGCGCCGACCGGCGAAAAGCGAATCGAGCTCGCGCGGGAGAAACCGAGTTCCCCGAGCAGTCCCTCCACGTTAGCCGGCATAAACGCCGGCACTGACACGTGCGCGGCGCTCACGCCAGCGCATCGTACCTCGACGCGCCGAAGAACCGCATCATATTCGATCGGGTTTACGCTTAGGAGGACGTACTCAGCCCCAGGACGAAAGACTCCGCTCCGGACGTGGTACGCACGGCCGTCCGCTGCAACTTTGAACAGCCACGAAGGTCCGCGCGGAAGGAGTGCCGTCGTCGTCAGAGCCGCACGCGCGACAGCGGGGGCGTTGTCGAACTCCAACAAGACCTCGTCGGGACGCGGCCAGCGTTCGAGAGCCACCCGCTGGATCCCATGAAGCAACCGACCAGGTGCGAGAGGGCGGCGACCCCCGCCCGCCACCCGGCACCGCGAACGTGTGAGCAGATCGTTCCACACGGGGCTCGCCAGCAGGTGGTGCACCTCCGGAATTTCCAGATCCAACGCCCATACGCCCTCTCCAACCCGGCGCAGCACGAGCCGAGGGTCAATGCCCAGCGCCGATCTTTGGTACGTCGGCCGCGGTCGCCCTCCCCCGGCCGCTATCGTCGGCAGAGCCGTCGCGGCGTCTCGTTCGGGGTGCCTCCCGACCGCGAGCGCCCGCGTCGGCTGCGCCACGCCCCGGAGGCGCACTTGGGCGGCGCGTTGACGCGCTTCCGCCAACCATGTCCGCGCGAGGCGCTCCCGTTCCAAGTCGCTGGCGATGCGGTCGAGAGTCCCGGCATGGACTAGGTGACTCGTCTGGCTCGCGTCTTTGAGGAGGAGCGCCGTCGCGATCTGTCCGACGAGAGCCGCGTCCTCCGCGAACGTCGCAAACCGCGAAGAACTCGAGTGTGACCTGGAACGGATCAGCTCGCCGAGCGCGAGCGGGTCGGTGAGATGCTCGATCTGCAACACCCAGCGGAGATCGTGCAGCGCGCGGGCGAGTTGCTGCTGGAGATCCCGCGGGAGGATCGCATGAGTAATTGGCCAGCAGATGATTGAGAAGTGACGCGCCCAGTCACCCTGGGGTTGTGCCCCGCCAAACCGCCTGGCAAACTTGCGGAACTGCTCCCGCAGCCACGGACGGTCCACGTTAGGGATCCACCCAGGGGTCCTGTCCTCGTACGTCTGCCAGTACTCCTCGCCCGCGAAGTCATACCCGATCTCTGCGGCGTACACGACCCATGGCAGCCACAAGCCGCCGGAAGGACGGGCGGCCAGGATCGCTCTGCGGACATCCTCGTCCAAGCTCTCGCACTCTGCGGAGGACAAACCGTGCTCGAGCACGTACAACGCGTGATTGCCCAAAGCGCGCCGTGACGCGCTGAGGCTCTTGAAGTGCGTGTCGAGACGGCTTTGCCAGTCGCGGAGGGTTGCCATGGAGGCCGCAGAGGGGGGTACGGGGTAAAAACACCGACGGTAGCGAGAGTAACTGGCGCGCCATTCCGTCGCAAGCCCGTCCCGGTCGGCCGGGCTCCTCACGTCGCGCCTCCGCAGCACGCAGAACCGCCAAGAAGAGAGGGGCTGCTACACCCGATGCAGTCCTATCCCGCCCAGACCAATGCGGACCCCGTGTCTAGCGGGACCCCTCCTCCCCCGAATACCTTATGCCCAAATCGCTTCCCCGCCCCTTCGAGGAAGGACATGGCGCGCCGCAGCGGCCGCTGGTAGACACGCGCAGGTTCCTCCTTGCGACGCGGGAAACCGGGTATCGGAGCACCACCGCGGCGCTCGCCGAACTGGTTGACAACTCGCTTCAGGCGGGCGCGCGTCGTATTCGGGTGTTCGTGGACACCCACGACTGTGAAGAGGTACATCGGATCGCGGTGCTCGACAACGGTGGAGGAATGTCGTGCGCCGAACTCGACGAGGCGCTCCAGTTCGGTGGCAGCCTCCGCTTTGGTGACCGGAGCGGCTTAGGCCGTTTCGGGATGGGCCTGCCGAACAGCTCCGTGAGCCAGGCACGCAGGCTCGACGTCTACAGCTGGACTCGACCGGGCGATGTGCGGCACGCATCGCTCGACATCGACGAGGTACTCGCCGGCGGGGTCCCCGGCCGCGCGGGCGGCGTAACTCCGCTACCGGAGTGGCTGTGCGAGGACGTCGGCCCGCACGGCACTCTCGTGGTATGGTCAAGGTGCGACCGGCTCGCCGACCAAGGAGTCGGACACCTCGCCGCCTCCATGCGTACCGAACTGGGGAGAGTTTACCGATACTCTCTTTGGGAGGGTGTCGTGATCACGGTCAACGGGGCCACTGTGTCACCGATGGACCCGCTCTTCCTAAAAACCACCTCGGGCGGGCCGCGTGCCCGCGCGTTCGGGCGACCGCTCCGGTACGAGGTGCGCGTTCCCACCACGGGGGAACCATCTGTCGTCCGAGTTCGCTTCAGCGAACTTCCAGTGAGCGAATGGAAAGACCGTCCGGCTGGCGAACGGCGCGCCAGCGGAATCGTTCGTGGCGCGGGCGTGTCGGTCGTCCGCGCCGGGCGGGAGATCGACTACGGCTGGCACCTGATGGGGGACAAGCGCCGCGAGAACTACGACGACTGGTGGCGCTGCGAGATCGCGTTCGAACCGGTGCTCGACGAGCTCTTCGGCGTGACGCACAGCAAGCAAGGGATTCGCCCCAACCCGGACCTCGTGGCGCTCCTCGCCGGAGATTTGGAATCCGCGGCGCGGACGCTGAACCGTCGAGTCCGCGACGCTTTCGCCGCCACGTCTACCGACCTCGTGGGTGCCCGCGCAGGACGCGCGGAGCGAAAGGCCACCCGTCGGGAACGGACGCTTCCCCAGGGCGAGTTCGTTCCAGGGCACCGTCGGGACGGTGGCGTCCGCAGTTGGCGCATTGTAGCGCGCGAGTTACCGACCGGCGACTTCTTCCGGGTGGAGCATGCGGACGGCGAGCGAGTTTTGGTGCTCAACCGCCTTCACCCGTTTTACCAGTCGGTCTACCACCCGCTCGCCGTGGACGACCAGAGACGGTTCGCGCTCGAATGCCTCCTACTCTCCGCCGCGCGCGCGTTCGACACCGGATCGTCTGTATCTGAGAGCGAGGTGCTCAGCGCGCTCCGCGCGGACTGGAGCGACGCGCTCGCCGCTTACCTGACCTGAAGAAACGATCTCCTGATGTGCGAGTGGAACCCGTTGCGACCCGGTGTCACGGACGACGCCGAACTCGACGCCCTGTTCTTGGAATGGGGACGTGCGCTTGAACGCGCGCAGAGCACTGCTGAACTGCGCGCGGAGCGCGCCGTCATGGACACGCGTGTCGCTTCGGTCGTCTCCCCGCGGGGGCTCGAAATGCGTGTTCTTATCTCTCTTCTATACGATCTCAGGGCAATGGGGTGGCGTTTTCGCGTGTTAGACGGCGCGGTCGCCACATGCGCGCCGGATATCGACGGGTTGTCAGCGGCGGACCAGCGAGCGTCCGTACGAGAGGGTCACCTTCTGGAACGTGACGCCCAGCTCGCGCAGCCGGCGACTCGTGCCTTCATCAGCGCGATGGAACGACGGCGCCCGACTGCGAGCGGGTGGCACTCGGTGTTCAGCCTCATGCGAGACGGGCGAGAGCTCGCCACGGTGTTGGACCTCGCGCGGAGTTCACCCGAGGGCCCCGTACGGGAAACGGCTCTCGCCAATGCGATCAAACCGTACATCCAATTGGTTCGCCGGGGAGATCGGTGCAGGTTCACCGGCCTCGAGCTCGCGAGCGTGTGGCGCTATTTCCGGCACACGTGGACGACGGTCTACCAGACGACGCCGGGACGGAACCTCGCGTTTCTCGTGCGTGACTCGGCGGCGCCGAATCACCCGGTTGTAGGCATCGGAGCACTCGGAAGCTCGATCGTCCAACTCCGCGTGCGCGACTCCTGGATCGGCTGGACGGCCGAGGAGTTCGTCGCTCGCGTGAAGGCTCGCCCGACGCTCGCCTGGGCGCGCTGGCTGGACAGAGAGTCCCGCGAACTGATCACCGACGTCTACTACGGCGATCTTGTAGCGGAGGGGGTTGTTACCGATGAGGAGATCTCCCGCCCCACCACGGAGGCGGTGGACAGGCTTCGCACGTTCGCCCGCGAAGCTCGTCAACACCATAGGCTTTTTCCCCAGAAGGAGGACCACAGCCGTCACGGAGGTGAGACGCTTGAGGAGTGCGAGACCCGCGCCCGCACGCACCTTTTTCGGTTCAAGCGCGCCAGCGCCCTCGCCGACCTGCTCTCCGTCCGCCGCGACCTCGCCGACGCGGGGTTTACGGCTCCCAGCGTTGCTCGTCTCCGACGCGCGCTCTCATCGCCTGCTGGCGAACGCGCCCTCGTTTCGGTCCTACGCAGAGTGAAAGCGAAGCGTGTCGGGGTCAACATGATGGACGTGACGGTGTGCGGGGCCGTGGCGCCCTACAACGCGCTCCTCGGCGGCAAGCTCGTGTCGCTCTTGATGGCCAGTTCGGACGTGTCGCGCGCTTACTCGGCGTGCTATGCCGACGCGACGAGCGTTATCGCGTCCGGCATGGCAGCCCGGCCTGTCAAACGCAACGCCGCCCTGGTTCTCCTCGGAACCACCGGACTGTACTCGTCATCTCCCAGCCAGTACAACCGGCTGCGCGTTCCGGCAGAGGAGGTCGGCGGTCGTCGCGGCGCGGAACTCCGGTACGTGCCGCTGGGGCGGACCAGCGGGTACGGCTCGTACCACTTCTCGAAGGGCTCGATGGAGTTGATGGAGACTTTCCTGGCGCAGCGACAGCGTGGCAGGCAGGTCAACAGCATCTTCGGAGAAGGAGTCAACCCGAAGCTGCGGAAGGTCAAGGCGGCACTGGACGCGGTCGGGCTACCTGGTGAGCTGCTCACTCAACACGGGCAGTCCCGTCTCGTGTACGGAATCCCGCTCGCCACAAATTTTAGAGAGGTGCTCTTCGGAGTTGAACGCAGGCCGCAGTACATCGTACCCCAGCGGCGATCCACGGCGCGCGCGATCGCGCGTTTTTGGATACGGCGTTGGCTCAGCAAGAGAATCGAACAGCCGGGGGTGCTCGAGGGGGTTGGCAGTCACACGCTCGTCTACCCCGTGGTACACGGTGCGCGCGTCCCCGCCCTCGCCGCCTCAACTGACGATTTCGCGCTTGCTCTCGGCTAAGCCGCCAGCGAAGCTCGAGTTCACGTTAGCAGTGTGGCCGCGTCGAGGAGCTTTGGCTCCTCGAGCGACGATGCGATGTTGCAGCGGCTTCGTCGCCCCACGCCCGTCTGCCACATTCCAGACGCGTCACTAAACCTGCTCCTGCGCGCTCATCATAAGGGGCGACCATGACCGGCAACCTGTCCATTACCGGCAGGGGCGTAAACCTGCTGCGGGGGTCGATGTACAAGAGCCTCGCAAGTCTATCCAGCGGGGCTCTCGTCATTCCTGCGGGTTTTTAGGGGCGCCACTGCGGTCCGCCTCGGCGATGCTTCAGAACTAGGTGCCGCGGGGATTGGTCATTCCCAAAGCAGCTTCCGACCGCGGCAAGCCAAAACGCTCGCAGCTAATCAGCCGCCCGGACGCGGGCACACATCTCCTGCACCTGGTGCTCCCGGACGAGGCGGGGCGGCAAGGTCGCAGCTGGTCAGGATCACGGCATCATTCTTTCCGTCCGACGCAATCACCCGTATTCGAAAGCGCGGAGCAGCCCGCACATCGGCGCGTGATACCGTAAAAGCCCGGTACTGCGTCTCGTCCACCGTGCTCCAGCCATTGGCCGGTTCGCGCATCACCTGCAGGTAATAGGTGATGCCCTCCACGCTCGGATCCGGGTCGACAGCGCTCCAGCGGAATTCGTAGCTTTCGGGGAACACGCGTACTGCGGGTGCGCCCACACGCTGCGGGGGCAACGATGTTACACGGCGCGACGCCACCACACTTCCGCCCCGCAGCACCTCGATCAAGGCTAAGCCGGGAAGGTCGTACAAGTACGCGTTGACCGTTCCACCGCGTCTCTGCGGCTGGCCCGGCGGTGCCTCGGGGTCATCAATCTCGTCGGGCTGGATCACCGCGTCCGCCACGGCCAGCACCGCCCCGCCGCCCGAAAGGCGGATCTGCACGCGGTAGCTTGGTGGGGCGGCGGCAAACATAGCGGAGTCCGTAGCCGGGGTGCGTCCGCGGAAAGGAACGGAGAACACGTTCTCGATCTGCCCAGCGGGGAGCGTCAGATTGTTGAATCGCGCAATCACGTTCAGCAGCGGTCCGTCGGCGCTCCCAGGCGTCCAGTAACCCTTCCTGTACTCGGCCTCCTCGGCGTACACGCGCTCGAGGAGGAGCGAGTCTGTATAGGCGCTCACCCACACCGAACGGCAGTAGGTCATTACATCGTACGCAGTCGTGCCGCCGAGCAGCACAGGGGGCGATGCACCGTCCCAATCCAATCCCAGGCCCTGCTCCTTCGAATTGCTGATGGCGCCACCGGGGTAGCGCTTCCGGGCCACGGGGTCCGCCACAGCCTGATTGCACCACCCGGGGTGGCGCAGCCCCAACGTGTGCGCGATCTCATGTCCCCCATACCAGTCGCCATACGAAGAGTCTCTGTCCCAAGCGTAGTTCCCTCGCGGTTCGCCGGTAGGGCCTGACGCGACCACACTGGGGTCAGGCCGCAGGGGGATTCCGTTCGAGCAGCCGCGGATGGAGAGATCATCGCGCCCGCCGTCGTGTAGCATGCCATAATAGTGGGTGCGCGGGTCCTGCCCCCCCTTCAGATCCAGAGCGCGCAACCGGGCGACCAGCGTATTCAGCGAGGCGCAGTCGAGGGAGGCGGGCGCGTCAACCGTCACGCGTTCGACCGTGACCTTGGTGACTGGGTAGGCGCGACGCAGCCACGCGGCCAGCGCTTCAAAGTCGACTGGGCGTGGGGAAATAGTTCCGGTCTCGGTTTTGTAGCGAAAGCCAACCGCCTTCACCTGGAGCAACGCCGCCTGCCGCACAACGACCGTCCGGGTGGCCGCATCGCACTCGGCGCAGACAACCGCGTCGCCCGTGGGGGTAAACACCGCACCGAGGGAAAGCTCCAGCGCCCCCGGCCGCATGAGTGAAGCGGGAAGTAGAAAGTTGAGCGCGCCATCCCACTGTCCGCGCTTACTGCCTGCCTGCCCGCTCTTCGCGGGGGAAAGCTTTGCAGGGGCGGCGACGTCCAGCATGGTGTCAGCCCTGCCGGCGGAGCGCACGCGCAGCCGGCCGCGCAGCAGCATCGCCCCCCGCCGGTTGGTTTGCACGTACACCCGTGCCCAGGCCGCGCGCGACGCCACCAACGGAACGCTGTGCGCGGGGGTCTGCACTACCTGC
This sequence comes from uncultured Gemmatimonadota bacterium, assembly GCA_902805735.1. Classification (GTDB taxonomy): domain Bacteria; phylum Gemmatimonadota; class Gemmatimonadetes; order Longimicrobiales; family Longimicrobiaceae; genus Longimicrobium. The sequence goes on from CADCTW010000021.1 coordinate 47,751, forward strand.
ACTACTTCGACCGGACCGGTGGGCCGCGCCGTATCGGCGGCGGCGTGGACGGCGGTGCCCACAATCATGTTCTGGCCCTCCGCAGGCACTACGGTAAGCGCCAGAGCGGTGGCTAGCGCGAGCGCCGCCGCCCGCCGAGGCGAAACACAGACGGTCACCTCAGAGCCGGAAGCTGAGGAGCGTCGCATCAAACCCTATGATGAACGCCGCGCGCACCGCGTTGATGTTCCGCCTCTCTCCTTCGGTCGTTTCCGCGGTACGGCGCACGGACTGCGCCCCGATCCCCAGCGAGAGGGGAAACGAGCGCGTGGCGTTGAACATCAAGAACACGCCCGGCGCGAAAACCTCCTCGAAACCGACTTCGGGATCCGACAACTCCCTCACGTCTCCCAGCCGACCGGTTGCCACGGGACCCAGGTCCAGCAGCGGCACGAACAGCGACACCGCACCCCATGGGATCCCGCCGCTAACCTCGACGCCCACTGGGAGCGCGAGCGAGGGTGAGATGAGGTTCTCACTGCCCACCTGGGTGCGATATACACCGGCGCCCAGGTAACCGACCACCGAAACCGTCTGCGGTTCGAGAACTTGCCCAGGCTTGCCGCGCTTGGCGCGGAAGCTACCCACCGGCGCGCTCAGCGTGCGCAGCGCAACTGTCACCTCCTCGGCGTTCTGTGCGGCAGCCAGCGATGAAGCCAACGAGAGGTACTGCAGCCGCCCAGCGCACGCCTTGTCACTTCGGTCGGGTGTGGCCGCAGGGTCCCCGCACATGCGGAGATTGGGGTTCTGGATCAGCCAAGTCACCACCGCGCCGTAGTCGCGTTGCACCAGTGACTGGTGGAGCCGTGCGGCGTCGTCCAAAAACTGGGCGAACCGCGTCACGTCGGTGCCCGCCGGTGTGCCTGGGGCAAACGTGAACCGGGGCGCGAGCCTCAGCACTTCCAGGGCCGACGCCGTGGCCGCCAGCACGACTCGGAACGACGAATCGGCACTGATGCCGTTACCCAGCGCAGCCACGGACTGAGCCGTGCCGCGCAGAGTGCGGAGTTGCCCCAGCAGGGCGATCGCGTCGGCTTCGCGGGCTTGCACAATCGACAGCATCTCCCGCGCCTTCGCTCGCTCGGTGTTGTCTGTCTCCAAGCTCACCATGTCGTGCGCTGCGAAGGCCACGAAATAACGGCGTAGCGAGGCCGCCTGGGACCCGGTCAGCTCCTGCACCAAGCTGTCGGCGCCGCCCGCGCCATACTCACGCGCGAGCAGCCCGGTGAGGTGCAGCGCTGCGCGCATCCTTGTGTTGTCCATGTCGGTCCGCGCGACGTCGACCAAGTTGGAGATGGCTACCGCCGGCGGTGCCCCGCTGCGGATCTCCAGCCCGCGCCTAAATGCGATTGCCACCCCCTGGACGTAAACCTTCTGCGTCGCGCCGAGCTTGAGGGCGGTGCTGATCTCCTCGGCGCGCGTGGGAAACTCGTTCATGTCGTCCACGAATGCGGAACGGAGGAGCGGCATGAACTGCTGGAAAGTCTCGGTCTCGATGCGCTGCATCAACGCATACGAGCGGGGCCAGCCCGCGCTGATGAATGCGTCCCCGTGCACATTGCGTTTCACGGTGAGTACAAATCCGAACGCCACATCATCCTTCGCGCGTTCCACCAGGAAGTCCGTCAGCCCGATCAACGCAGTGGCGGGCGCCGGGAGCAATCCGCCCACTGCATTGACCGCAGCGGAGCCGCCGCCAATCGCAGCTCCCTTGTTCCCGCCGTCTTCGTCTTCAAGCTCGATGGTAGCGAGTGCCTCTTCCAACCTACGTAACGAGGGCGCGCCGCCGGCACCGAATGGGTCGACCACGAAGGCACGCACGCAGGAGAAACGTTCGTCCGCGAGGTCCTTCTGGAGGGTGGTTTCGAAGTCGGGGTTCTCGGCGCTGGCAAGGGCACGGATTCGGGCAGCCACGCGGGCGCGCTCAATGGCGCTCTCTCTCCCGTCACCTACGCAGGTCTGGGTGGGATTCGCAGGTGAGGGGGAATTGTGGGCAGCGAGCGGAGCGATGTTCAGAAGCAGGAGGGCGAGTGCGGCAACGGTGTGTCGGTGGTTCAAACGGACCTCCGAAGGGCGAGCGGTGAGGACAAAGAGCGGGAATATTGTCGCTCCAAATTTGCTGACCCATGGGACGAAGTCAACGATGTTCTGCTGATCTATCCACGGCTGCAGACGGACACTTCCGCATGTTAGGGGTCGGTACGTTCCGCCGGCACGGGCGTCTATGCCTACGCGGTGGGTACGCGTGGCCGTAACTCCTTTTACAACGCCGGCTGTGGTTCGTGGCTAGGCTCACGGTCGAGCCGTCCCGATCCGCGAACGTCAACTCCGTGCAGATGAATTTCGGCTCTGGCGTGGCGACGGTGGGAAAGAGCTGTCAGGGTCACTCCGACTCGTCCAGCAGGTCTCGGAAGTCGACCCATCCGAGAGCGACCCATCGGTTCACGAGTACGCGCGCCGCGGTGTGCACGGCAGGGTCCCGCGAACGCAAGGCCCGGCGGATGATTTCCTTCGCGTCCTCGCGCCACAGCTCTGCTTTCCACCGGTCGTCGCCACCCACGATGTCGAGCAAGGCCAGGCAAGCTACTGCGTCACCGGGGCGATCCTCCGAGATCTCACCCAGGTATTCGACCAACTCCACCTCGTGCTCGATCCGACCCGTCAGCTGGAGGGCCGCACGAAGTTGCGCGAGTGACCAATCGGTGTCGAACGCGCCTGACGCGAACCAACTCCCGAACTCGGCTACCTCGCCACGCGCCTCGTTGGCAGCTTCACCTCCGGCGGCACATGCTTCCGAGAGACGCAGCATGCGCCACTCCCATAACGCACGCAGTAGCTCGATCGGCTCCGTGTCGAACGAGGATCCCGTCCTGCCGAGCCGATCTCCGATGAAGCGCAACGCATGCTTTCGCGCCCTTGGCACCGCGCGGGTAAAGAACAGATCTACCAAGTTGTTGGCCTTTTCCAACGGAATGGTGCCCCACCAGTAGAGCTGCATCAGGTGCTCGCCCAGGTTCCGCTCGGGAGCATCCTCGTTCAGCGGCGCTTCTCCATGCACACGAGCGCGCCCGATCGCTTCGCGGTATGCCGGCTCCAGCACATCCAGCACCGCCGGCCAGAGCATACCCCACTGCACATACGCATCCCATAGTGCATCGCGAAGCGGCGCCGCCTCGGGAGTAGCCGGGAGCAGCAGCCCCATATGACGGGTGGTCCATCCTGGATCGAAAATCGCCAGGTGGCCCAACAGCTTTCCAATCGCCGCTCGGACGGCGACCGAGGGATCCACATCCGGGTCGAGGTGCCTTTCAAGGAGTTCGGCGACCTCTGGAACGACATCGAAGCCCAACTGCGGACCGCCTTTCTCCCTGTGCGCCTCGGCTGTCCAGAATGCGTACCGAAGCGCGGCATCGATGCCTTCCGCTCGCACCGTGTTGATGGCGAGCGTCGACGCGTCGGTGTTCCTCGAGCGGGCTTCGAATTCGGGGCTCGGGTTCAGATCCTCAGCTAGAACTGAGATGATTCTCCACACCCGTTCCCGCTCGTTGAGCGAGAGTGCTTCCGTGCCGCCAAGCCCCTGCCCAAGTAGATCCGCCAATCGGAGCCGGGTCCACAGCAGATCCGAATATCCATCTAGTCCCTCGTCGACATCCGACGGGGGGACCTGCTGCTTAAGGATCCACTCGCCGAGCGCGAGCACGGGTTCCCAGGGGAAGCTGCGTCCACTGCTTCGCGCAGTCCGAAGCCCCTCGAGTACGGCACCGGTATATACGGCTGCGAGCCCTATGAACCGCCCAGCTTCGGCCGCGAAGTTCGCCGGCTCCCCTGAGACTATCTTCGTCAGTATCCTTGCAAGTCCGTCGCGCGATGGCGAGCGCCGTTCCGCCTCCGGCTCCCACTCACCCAGGTATTCCGCCACCTCGGGAATGGACATCGCCCTGAGCTCGTCTTCGGTTTTCGGACTGGTGGGTCCGGTCCAGACCGAGTATTCAGGATGGAAACGCTCGATCTGGACGGGCGGCCCGTGCTCAGCGACAAGGGCGTCGAATTGCGCGCGCCAGTCTGCAGGCAGGTGATCAGCAATGATCGCCAGCCAGTCTCGCTGCCAGCGACTACCCGCGTCGCCGCGATGTTCCGCACCGATCCAAGTGAAATCCGGTACCGTGGAGATCCGGTCGAGTACCTTGTGGCGGTCGCCCTCGCGCAGCAGAGGGAACCCCGCCTTCAGCAGGGGCGGCAGCTCGTCTCTGAATTCAGCGCTCTCGTAGTACTCGGGAACCGTCAGTCGCTCGGCGACTAAAGCAGGCGCGGCGTGGGCGTGGTGAGCCAGGAAGTTGAGTTCCAGTCGCCGGAACACGAGCGGTTCACGCCGCCTGAGCAGCGCGACGAGGGCCTCTACCGCCTGACCATGTTCAAGCGCGATATCCAGCGCATCGCGCAGAGCCGCCGCGAGCAGCACGCGGAGGTCGCGCTCCCGCGCCTCAGACGTGCCTGCTAGCTGTGGCAGCCACGTGGTCGACCAGTCCCGCACCCCCAGAGTGCGCGTGTCGCGGCCCGCTTTGCCGTCCAGCTCGGTCGGACGCCCGACATGGTAATCCAGTGCATCGGCGAGCAGGGTAACGTATTCGAGCGGAGCCGCTCGGATCAACGGAGCAAGTGTTTGAGGTGCCTCCGTGAGATGCCAATCCAGATCCCGCTGCCGCGTCGTCGCCGCCTCCTTGGTCGGGAGCACCCCATGCTCATCTCTTTCGGGAAGACCGAGGACGGCGCTCGCGAGCACGAGGGCTTCCGGAGTATACCCGTTGGTTCCCATGAACCCCGCGAAGTGGAGAACGAAGTGCCCGTGGTAATAGCGCGACATGCGCGGCTGCCACTGCAAGACCAGCGGCGTGAGGTCGGCCACCTGGGTGGCCGGGAGGCTCATGAGCACTTCGACGAGCCGCGCCTGCACTCGCACGTTCTCGGTTTCGACCGTCGCCACGATCGCCGCGACTTCTGCGGGACGGATTTTAGCAATCCGCGCCAGGTACTCCGCCTCTGGCCATCCTGGGAACGAAACCGTGTTGTTCTCTGTGTTCACCGCGGGCGGCGGAGGTGAATCGAAGAACCCTTCATTCTGGAGGGGCGTGAGCCATTCCGGGCTCTCAAGGTGGTCGAAGAAGTATCGACGCGTAGTGGGCGTGTTCGGCACTACCTGCTTCAGGATCTTCAGATCCGTTCTTGTCGGGGTCTCGTGTTGCAGCAGCTCGTCCAGCCTCGCGAACACGTCCGTGTACCTCGTTTCAAAGCGATCAAGGACCGCGTCGAGCAGCAGCTGCATTTCTTCCCACTGGCTGACGAAGTCCGGGTTGATCTTTCGCGGAGCGTTCAGCGCATCCCGGTGCGCCCGGCGGGCGAGTCCGCCAGGAGCATTCTTCCCAGCGATGAATAGCCAGCGATCAAAGACCTCGTCGCCCTCTTCGAACTCAAGTGCGCGCAGGATCGCCCTGACCTCACGCTCATGTCTGTCTTGAGCGGCTTCGTTGATGTCGGGCTCTACGATGATCTCCAGCACGGTACGTAACCCGCTCTCAATCTCGCGGAGGAGGTGTCCAACCAGATGGGTCGTGGTCGCTAACTGCTCGGGCGCGGCCATGATCCGGACGGCATCGGCGAAGAAATCGGCGGGCCCCGCACCGATTTGCCCCAGCCTCTGGTGCACACGCTGCTGCAGCGCATCAAATCGAACGGGTTCCGCCATCCGGATTCCTGAAGTGTAAGCGCGGCTGTGATCAGGCCAGCCGGGAGTTCGCCGCGCGGTTTTAGGGCACCCGCGGCTTGCCACCCGACTCAGGTGCGGAGCGGGGCAATGCACAGGCCAGCGTTCACGTGCAGAAAGAAGCCCCGGGTACGGCGAATAGCCTCTACGGTCCACCGTCGCCGCTGACGGAGATGGACGGCCCAAGAACCCTCACCCACTCCTCCTCTCCTCCTGCAATGTTCGTATGCGGGGAGACCGGCTGGTCGAACGAGTGCTTTCGCCCGAGCACGCCCGTGGGATCAGCCCGTAAAAATCCCGAGGCGGCCACGAGGCGGCCAATCGGGGGGTTCGGTGGACGTGCTAGTGGCTGCCGGTCACGGGAGGGCGCGGGAGCTCTTGATCAGATCGAGGTTAGCCATGCAGCGGCGGAGCAGCTCTTCCGCAGTCTCCGCAGGCTCTTGAGTGATCCTGAGGCCGTGCGCCCTCAGGAACAGGCTGCACGCGAGGGATGCGACTGTCCACAGCATGTCGCGCGGCCCTACAACGTCCGGGGTAAGAGAGTAGATCGCGTTGACGAGCCTGGAGTCTACGTCAGGATGCTGGATCTGCCGGAGCTTCGACGGGCTCGGCACGAGCAGCAGCGACGCGGAGTGGGCGATCACGATCCCGCAGCCGCGGCTCAGTTGGAGACGGGCGGGATCGTCGCTCGCCAGTAAGGCCTCACGAGCATCCACGTCTGCCTCGTTCTCGATCTGCTTCAGGATCTCACAATCCGCCTCCGTGATCTCGTCTTCCGGCCTCGCGCGGATCGGTCCGATGACACTCCAATGGTCGTTGACCAGGTGGGCGTACTCGTGGAAGAGTAGATACGCGGCAGCATCCATGAAGATGCCGTTCGCTAGTCCCGTGTAGTCGATCCCCGCGATCTGGCGGCGCCGGTCGGGAGCGGGCAGGTACGCGGGCCATTCCGAGAAATCCCGCTTAAGGCTCATTGCCCAGAGGAACAGCTCCCACGCTTCCGCGAGCACGGGCTCCGTGAAGTCGAGTTCTCCCTCGAATCGTCCCTCGATGATCGGTTTACGGTACGCTTCTTGGTCGATGACCAGAAGGGCGTACGTGACCGCCCAAAGGTAGGCAAGGAAAACCTCCTGCACGACGATCTGCCGGGTTTCGGGGTCGGCGTGCGGCCCCTTCAGCAGCATCCGCCGGTCGTCCCACCCGATGGCGGGGATAAGCTTGCCGGCGGTGAGGTTCCGAAGGTGACGGGCGAGCGTGTGCGCCCGAGCGTTCTGGAATCGTTCCAGCACGTTGTCGGAGAGAAGCCGCACCGGCGTTTTCACATGCTCACCTGCTTCGCGATCTTCCATTGGCTATCGGTGGTTTCGTAACGACCAGTGGTTCAAGGCGATCCGCCACCCCTACGCTGAGCCCTATCTTGTTCATACCGGTTCCTCCGGCCGCGACACCCGCACCACGTGAGTTCGCGCACGTACATGAACAGCCCGCGGTGGTTCACCTCCCCGATCACAGGTGGCGGCGCCGGCTGGTGTCGAGCTCGACGGACAGCCGCCGCGGTTTGCCGTCCTCCGGCGTACTAAGTATCGATGCCGGCGGTCGGACAATACGGTGCCGAACGCGGTGATCTCCCAGAAGCCCTCACCGAAGCTGAGGTGGGCACGGACTTCAGCAATCGTATCGCGAACGCGTCGACATGGGCGCGGCGGACTCCCTCTGCAGATGCTCGTTCTAGTCGCCGCTGGCGCTTGGGAAGTAAGCGGTCACAGGCCACGGCCCATGTCGCGCTCTGCTTTCAGAGGTCTTCGGCATGTCTGGCGCGCAAGAACGCGTCCATCCGATCCTCCACCGCCGCACGTTGGATCGGTAGGTATGCGAGCGCGCTCCCGACGAGTTCATGTAGCCGCGTGGCCACCGGCCGTGCCTCGCGGCCCCCGGTGAGCGCGTCCAGCGCCACCATGGTGACCGCCCCAAGTGCGCCCTGCCCGACCGGGTTGAGCGCGAGCAACCGGAGCACGGCGGCGACCACGCGGAGCGCGCTCTCCTGGGTCACAATCGGATCGGAGAGGCCCTTAAATATCCTGAGCACCGTGGCGTCGACCTGGTAACCGGCCCGCGCGATCGCGTCGAGAACCAAGCCCGTGCTGATCGGCACAACCGTGTGCCCGAAGACGAGAAGCCGTGCGCCGGCATGGTACAGCTCCCCCTTGGTGAGCAGGCCGCGCTCGTGCGCCGCCTCCAAGAGTGCAAGGGTGGGGAAACTGGGAGCCTCACGGGAGTAGCGGGCGAGGCGACGAAGACCAAGATCGTCCGCGTACAACGGAATGCTCTCCTCAGCGAGTGCCTGCGCGTCATACGAACTTGGGCCGATCAGGCGCCTATGTTCTTCCTCCCTCGCATCCCAGGGTGCCAGGGGACGCGGTTTGATCGACGCGTTTGCGCGGACAAAGTCGCGCACCTCCGTAACTCGCCGGATCTGCTCATCGATCACGTCCACGCCTACCGGTGTCGTGTCGAGCGCGCCGTCGTGGATGCGCGCCGCCACGTATCCGCCGTGCTCACGAGCCTCCTGCCACGCCTCGATCTCGTCAGTCAATTCGTCGACCAGCGATTGCGGAGCATGGATTTCGTTGAAGAGTTGGGCGACGAGGTGCAGCAGCCCTAGCTCCCGCAGGGTCGCAAGAGCGGTAGCCGTGAGCACCACCCCAGCACTCCGTGCGGCAGCACTGGACAACGAGATCGCGGCGCGGTCCGGCTCTTCGACAGATACCGGGATATGGGGGTCGTAGAGGAGCTGGAGGTAGGTACGTCGCAGCGAATTCGTCCCGTCAGTCGCCAGCACGCCGATCGGGAGCTGTTTCTCCACGTAATCCCGGAGCGCCTCGTCCCCTGCCTCCGTGCTCCGCGCCACGGCCGCAACCAGGGCGGTCGGGTCGAACGCGTCGCCCTCGCCGACATGCGCCATCTGGAGGTCCTTCCGCCCTGGGAAGCGATCCTCAAAGTTCAACATTGCATCGTGGGAAACGTGGAGCAGCGCGCTCTTGAGTTCCAGTACTCGGTAGGTACGCGCACCCACGGCGCCTTCGCGCAGCGTAACGGTATCACCGACCCGCAACCCGAGGAGGTTCGCCACGCGGGGATCGTTCGCGACAAACTCTTTCTGTTGGACTGAGACGGGTCCACGGGCGAGGATGAGGAACTCCACCGTGTCGCGGGGCGGCAGAATCCCTTGAAGCTTCACCCACGTGTCGGGCACGACGACGTCCCGGAAGAAGTCACCCCGATCCGAGCGCATCAACACGCCCACGCACGCCGCCTGCTGGGCCGGGTCGTCGGGGGCGGTGCGCAGCACCCCGTAGGCGCGCTGTAGCGCTCGGGCGGACTGGCCAGCATCGACTAGCAAGCCGGCGAGTCGCACCGAATCCTCATCGTCCAGATCTCCGCGCTCATCGAGAGGGCCGAGCACAGCCGCGGCCTCATCCCGCGCACCTACGCGGATCAACACGTGTGCGAGGTGCAGTCGGGCGTCGATGTCTTCTGGTTGCAGGGCGACGAGGCGACGGAGGACACGGGTCGCACCCGGGATGTCCTCCCGGTGAAGTGCGATCCTGGACTCCAGATCCAGGGCCCACGCCGGGAGCTCGCCGTCCTCGGCCGAGCGAGCGAGTATGGCTGCGACTTTGTCGAGCCGGCCGATCGCGAAGAGGGCGCGTGCGTAGAGCCGTATGGCTCCCCCGCACAGGACTGCCTCGCCAGCGGCTTCAAAGAGGTCAGCGACGGCGCCCGGATCGTCCTCCGCTAGCAGGTACGACGCAAACTCGAGCCGCACGTCCGCGGCAACGTCGGTGTTCGAGGAGTCGAGTGCACACCGATACTCGCGCGCTGCGGCTCCGCGGTCGCCCTGTCTGCCGGCAAACCTAGCCCGGAACAGGTGCGCCCACCCGCGCTGCCCGCTGTCTTCCAAGGCAAGAAAGACTCGCCCCGCGAGCTCAGCCCGGTCGGCCTCCGTGATGAGGCCCCCGAGGTAATTAGCGATCATGCCAGGGTCCGCCTCGCTTGGCGCGAGGGCTGCCTGGACGTCTCGGTCGATCTCTTCCGCTCGACCGAGGCGGACAAGCGCGGCGGCGCGCAATGCGGACGGCCAGCCGGGACGGACCTCGACCGGCAGGGTGTCGATGTGGTACATGGCAGCCTCGGGCTTGCCCCGCTCGAGCAGCGCCTTTGCCGTGGCGAAGCGAGCACGGTAATAGCTCGGCGCGATCTGCAAAGCTTCCTCGTAGAACGGGAGTCCGTCACCCTCACTTCCTGCTAAGTCCGCGGCTGCGCCCTGCATGACCAGAGCCCTGGCGCGGAACGTATCATTCTCAGAGTTCACCAGAAGGGACGCCGCTTCGCGGCCCAGCCGGCGGAGGTCAGCGAGCACTTCCTGAGGCACTGGGTCGGCTGTGCGACGCGGCTGCAAGCCCATGTACAGCGACTCGGCCAGGAGCACCATGATCTGAGCTTCCCGTGGACCGCGGCGCAGCGCCTCACGCAGCAGCGTTTGTCGTTCGTGCTCTGCCCCATCCGGGATTACCATCGCACGCGCGGTCAGAACATGCGGGTGTTCGCGCACTTCGAGCGGGATCTGCGCCTCCTCCAGGGGTGGCTCCGAGGCCTGGATCCGCACCGACCAGGCGAGCGCGGACCCCGGTTCCGCGGCGATGGACTCTAGGGCGTGGCGGAGCGCATCGCCGCGACGGCCCGCCACGAGTTCCGCCTGCGCCAGGTTCGCGACGATCACCGCCGCGCCGGGTTTGTAGTCCAAAGCCCTCCTGAACGAGTCTATCGCGTCCCTGGCGCGGCCCAGCGCCAACTGGGCGGCTCCGACGATGTTGTGCAGGCGCCCGCGAAGGGCAGGACTAGCAGAGGCATTTTCCATCTCTACGAGCACCCGCTCCGCAACCCGGATCGAACTCGCCGAGGCGCCTTGGAGTTGGAGCGCCATAGCCTCTTCGGCCCTCGGCAGCCACAGCGCATCGCCAGCGGGTGCCGCCTCCGGTGTGGCGGTCAACTCAGCAGGAGGCGCAACCGGGGCGCGAGCTTCGGTGAATCCCAGGGCGGCGGAGACTGAACCCGCCGGGCCGTCGGTCCGAACGCCGATGCCCTTGCTGCCGAGCAGCCTCACCCACCGGTCCCGGTCTCGTCGGCCGCGCGTTTCGATCATCCTCAGGCTCTCGTGAGCAACAACGCTCCAGGCCGAGGCTGCGTCGCCCTTATCTTCGAGCACTCCCGCGAGCAGCTGGGTGGCCTGCTTCTGGTGCATGGAGCCTTGCCCGCGTCGGTCCACCTCCGTGACGGACAGCCGGCGAAGCTCGGCGCGAGATACACCGATTTGGTCTACGCGGGCCAGCACCCGCCTCGTGACCGGGTACAGGTTGTCTTCGCGGCCGCCCGCGATTCGCTCGAGGTCGACGTGGAGTTCGACACGTACGGAGTGGGAGGAGCGTTCGTCGACGACGAGGATGGCGTGCAACACTGGATCTGCCGCCAACCCCCTCGCGAGCGCCTCGACCGCCGCGAGGAGGCGTTCGCCTCCGCGGAGCCCACCCTTGACTTGGACCTCCGCGACGGTCCCGTCTTGGAACGTGATCCGGTAATCGTCGCCCGGACCTCCGGTCTCCGCTGAGAGCGACACCGGGGTGTCGGGCGCTCGGAGTTCAAGCCACCCGAGGGGTTGCCGGGCGAGGATGTGGGCGGCCACGTAAGCGCCGACGATCGCTTGGAGGTTGAATCCCCCACCGGCCGCGCTCCCGGCAGAGGCGCCCATACGATCTGCACTTCGCGCCGGACCCGGCTTGGATCGCTGCTTCGATGACAAAGGAGAGTACCGTCCTGAGCCGTAGGTCTGGCGGGAACAGCGTGCCGCACAGAGGCGTGACAGCCGCAAGGAGATTGGTGGGCGAATCAAGGGCCAGCTCGCCGGCGTCACCGTGCTGGGCGTCCACGGATGCCAGAACCAGCGGGAGACGTTCGCAGCGTGACCCCCCTGGCAAGGTCGCAAATCCAGGGACGGCAAAGCTACGTTCCGTCCAAATCAATACGGAACAACTGGGTCACCAGGTTCACCTCGTGCAGCGTCCTCTCTATCGCGTCACCCGCTAGCTTCCCAAAATCACAGGAGTCCAGAAATTGCTCGGTCTGTTCGGCCGGAACCTGCAGAATCCCGTTGATATACCCGTGTTGACGCGAAACCTCCCTGAGCACAACCAGGGGGACGAACATGATAATCACAGATAGCCGGTGCGAGATCGTGTCGACCGCTTGATCGGACATGATCCAGCCCCCGAACGACCGCGCTGCCCACGGAACGGCGTTGAGCATGCGCTTGTGCAATGCGGGTAACTCGACCGCCAGCTTCGCTTCCAGAACGCCGTCCGAACTCGCGGTCGACAGCGCACTGTATGCCAATCCGAACGGCACAGCTGCGGCCACGAACAGGGTATCATCGAACCCGGAATGTTCGGGGGGCACCTCGTCGGTCCAGTCGAACGAGTTCTCGAGATCCCAATGCGATCGGACAGGGCTAATCCTGCGATACGCCACGTATTCGGGCAGGTACGCCAAGGCCGTGACCGCCTCCTCGAGCGCGAAGCCGACCTCACGCAGCCTGGCCGTGACGGAGAGGTCTAGGACGGCGAACGCTTCCTCCGCCACCTCCCACGCTTCGTCGTCTCTGCCCTCCGCCTGCAGAAGAAGGATGGCTTCGCTACGTGCACCGTAGTCGAGGGGAGTGTCCGCCAGGACCGCCTGGAAGTGGGACAACGCGCGGACCCGCCAGACCGGGTCCGCGCGTCCTCCTTGAGAAAAGACCTGGGAACGCAGCCGCCTCAGCGACTCGTTCCCAGGGAGATGGCGGAGGCCTTGATCAAGCCAATGCAGGGCGTCCGTCAAGGTACCGGCGCTGCGGTACGCCTCCGCCAGCCAGTACCATGTGTGCGGCCATGTGACCACAAGATCGGGATCGATCTCGAGAGCTCGCTCCATCAACTGGATCGCCTCCTCGGCGCGTCCGAAGTCGATCAAGGTGCTCACACCTTTCGACACTAGGGCGATGACGTGTTTTGGATCCAACGCCAGCGCTTGATCGAAACACTCCATCTCGAGCCCGTGCTCGCCGATGTTGTGGTAGGCGCTGCCCAGGTTCTTCCAGATCCTGGGGTCGGCCGGCTCGAGTTCGATCGCGCGGCGGTAGTGTTCGATGGCCTCCGCAGTATGAGAGAGGGCGCTAAGCGTATTCCCGAGGTTGTAGTGCAGGACCCAGTCGTTCTCCGGATCGCCGCAGAGTAGCTCGGTGAACACCTCGGTGGCTTCGCGCACGCTCCGCTGATCGCCCGTCCGGATTCCATATTCTGCAAGGATGCAAGCACGCATGGACATCGCCTGGCGCGACCCTGGATTGAGGTCGAGCGCTCGATTGATGCTCACCACAGCCTCATAGTACCGGAACTGCTGGTACTCCGCCCAAGCAAGCGCCTCCCATGCCGGTTGGATGCCGGGGCTTTCCCGCACGTACGCGCGAAGTTCCACCCCAGCTCGGTCAAAGTCTCCCCGCGTGAACGCGTCCCACGCCGCTTCCGCGTTCGCCCCGGATGGCTTGGCGAACTTGAACGTAGACGCGAAGATGTGCTGCGGCGCGGGCAGCCGGACGCCGAGGTGGCGGGCAGCCAGGTCGGGGTGCGCCTCTTCGAGTTGGAGCCGGAGCCACTCCCGGGAGAGTATCTGGAGTACCCACCCGTAGTGCTCGCGGACCTCGACTTTCAGACGGTCTCGGTCTCGCCCCGAAACCTCCTGCGTGGTCACGAAGACGAACCGATCGATCTGGTGCCCCTCGGCCGCAACCTTCCGGAGTTCGTCCCTGAGCTTCTGCTTCCAGTTCTTCTGCAAGCTAAATTGGAAAAAAATAATCTGGCCCCGCGTATCCGCACCCTGGTGCGTGTTGGCTGCCTCCGCATCCCGCCCGCGGTCGTGCATTCCGCCGACCGGGACAATGTTGCGGTACCCGTTTCGGAAGAGGACATCCACGCAGAGGCGTTCGAAAGCCCTCGGGTCGGTCTCGTTGTCGAGAGTCCAGAGAACCGGGTTGAGCATTTTGGCAGAGCGTGAAATCCGTTCGAGAGGAAGGAACTGTGCCGCCGAGTTCTTCAATCTGCGACATCGAGGTCGACCAGCTTCGTGCCGCCGGCACTAGAGTTCCTGGCATGGTGCTGTCTGCTCGACACCGCAGTAAGGCAGTACCCGAGCCGCCATCAGGAGATCGGCACGCACACCCGGCGAAGGGGTGCTCGGAAGCTACTCTATGTCGAGTGCGGTGTATGTCTCTGAGAAGCGAGACACTTCCTCAAAGACGTTCTCGCGAGAATATACCTGGCGCTCGCAATCAAGCAGCTGAAGTGCGTTGTAATGGAGGACCTGAGCCTCAGAGAGCCGCGAGACCCGTCCCTGTGCGGGGTGCATCCATTCGAAGTAGGCTGGGTGGTACATCAGCAACGCGACTTCTGGGGTGAGAGGAAAGGCGACTTCGATGCCGGAGAACGCTCGGTCGCCGACGAAGATTCGCCTTACGATGTCGTGTTGATCTTCCTCCGCATGTCGTTCCGTGTTCGGCTCGACGACGTCGTGGATGAACCGAACTACAGGGGTGTCCGAGGTGCACAGCGGCATTGAAGTCAAGTTCACGCCGATGCGCCAGATATAGTGGTACAAATCTGCCGCAATCTCTGGTACCTGTCCGCTCGTCCAGACGAAGCGGTGATGCACCGCAGCGTACCATTCCGGCGGGAAGGATAGGGTGGCTCTAAACTTCGCCGCGAAGTCCGGCATCGTCTCGGCTGCGTACGCGTTCGCATCTTCCTCAAGGCTGGCGATCAACCCCGACGTCAGGCGCTGCCTGAAAGCGGGCGTTCGCGTCAATTGGAGTGCGACACACGTCGCCATTGTAGCTCGCTCTTCAAGGCTTGCTCCCCCGCCGTTCGCCACCCGAAGAGCTGCGGCTGTCGCCGTTCTTAGATTGGTTTCCCACTTTCCGAACTGCTCCTCAAGCCACCCCTCCGGCACGTCAGGAGTGATCCTCCCCGCTTCGTCACGGAGAAAACTGTCGTTGAAGAACCGCGAGTGGGCAACATCCCTGATGTTGTTGGGCACGCTCCGCCCAGTGGGTTTGTCGAACACCCAGATGTGGGACCCGTTGTAGGAGAACCGACGTAGGTAGCTCTGAGGCACCCAGTGCTGCTTGGCGTACCGTGCCATCTCCACTGACTCCTGATCTGCGTTGGGATACAAGACTGAGGGTGAGCACCTGGTACGGTAGTCTGGTTGCGTGAAACGCCAGTTGGACTCGGCTGCACGAATCGGGGAGTTGGCTGGGTACGAGTGCAGCTTTACGAATGAGGCTGGCGCGACCCCTATTGTGGGGTCAGCACCCTGAGACGCCGTTTGGGAAGGGCGTCATCTCTCCCGCGAACCGATTCAATGCGCGGATAAGTTCCTTCTCCAGCATCGCGATGTAGTCTGCCCGCTCCAACTGCGGACTCGGGTGTTTGATCAGGATGCGCGAATATTCGGCAGCCTCCCACCGCCTCCATACGCCGCGCGTATCAGCGCACCCCTGCAGCACCAGTTCCAACTCGGCCCCCGTCACCTGCCGCTGCTCGGGCGTGGCGACGTGCACTATGCGGAAGTGCTCGCCGGCGGCGCTCAAAGTCGCCAGCATGCATGAACCGCCGGTGGCGGCTCACCTACGCGGGCAGCAGATCGTGGCAGCACCTGTTGTCCGGCGACGGAAGGATTGAAGACGGCGAATGGGCCGTGCGCTCGCCGAACCCCGTGAACTGGTGGAATCCAACTCCAACGCCGAGCTCACCATCGACATCGACGAGGGCGTCGGCGAACGCGCCCAGCCTGTTGCGGTGGCGGTGGTGTCCTCAGGGACTTCCTCATTCCGCCCGTCGTCTTACAAGTGCGACTGGGTACCCTACCACCCTTCGTACCTTCCGTTCTCCCTCCGGCAAAGGATATAGCATTGCATTCGACAGCAGGACCCAAGTACATGCGAAAGGCAACAAGCCCATGAGTAGAAATTCCCAGCAGAAGAATGTTTTCCACGTCTGGGAAGCGACGATACTTACGATTTCACTCCCGAGAAAGATACCGAGAGTGGAGATGTCATTGAACCGTTTACTATGACCTACCCTCTGGTTCAGATAAGTTGCCCACTGAAGATCACGAAGGTAGCGGCCTTCGAGCCGCACTCGGATGTACAATCCGATGTCGGCCAAAATCACCGCGTTCGCCGCCCACCGTGCCGCACAAAAGCACGCTAGCCATGGGAAGATCAACAAGGTGCTCCTCGCCTTGTCACCCACTGTCCCTATGGTCCAGACTGCGGCGGCTACTACAAATAGAAGATTGAGCATCTGATCACCGAGCCCGAGTCGCTGAATCGTTTCTTCTCTCAGCGACTTGTACTCTTCGAGCCGGATTTCAGTCGATCCACTCATCTCAGTCATCGGTTGCACCTCATGGTTCGGGGCGACACTCTATTTTACCAGTCAAGTTGCTATCAGGCAGAGCGGAGACAGAGTGGCATCATCGTGGGATTCGCCGTACCCAGCACTCCAGTTCCGGCCCGTACAGACGGGGTGTTCCCGAGACGAAGCGATGTCGTAACTGGCGCTGCACTGGAGAACGAGAGTCGCGCCGGCTTTCTTTGGTGTTCCTATGGCTGAGGAAACCTCCTCAACGGGATGAGGCCGCCGCAGGGTCTACATCCTCGCGGCCGCGACAAACCGTCACACCTCGCCGGCGTACCGGTTGAGGGCGCGGACGAGCTCCTTCTCCAACTTTGCGACGTACTCGGCACGTTCGAGCTGGAGGTTGGGGTGGTTGAGCATGATGTACTCGTACGCGGTGGGCGCCCAGCGCCTCCAGACACCCTTGTTCTCCGCGCACACCTGCAACACGATCTGTAAGTCGGCGTCGTCCAGCCGCCTCCAGTCGGGGGCGGCAAAGATCGCAATGCGGAAGTGCTCGCCGGGTCGGCGCTCGAGCTCGGCCAGATACATGAACTGCCCGTGGCGGTCCACTTCCGCGAGCAGCAAGTGGCGGCGCCGGCTGGTCTCCGGCTCGATGTACAGCCACCGGGGCTGGCCGTTCTCCGGCGGTGGAAGGAGCGAAGCCGGCGGACGTACGGTGCGGTCGCCGAACACCGTGATCTCGCGGAAGCCGACCACGAAGCTGAGTTGGCGATCGACCTCGGCGAGCGCGTCGGCAAACGCGTCCAGCCCGTTGCGCGTGGTGTCCTTCTGGATCTCCTCATCCCGACCGTTGTCCTTCTCCTGCAGATCGGTGGTCACGGCAAGGCGATCATAGGGACTGTCGCCGTGCGTGCCCTCCCCGGTGCCGAAGCCCTTGTACTCGCCCTTCGGGATGCGCTCCTTTGCCTTTCGGGTGCGGTGCGAGACCGGCTTCGGCACCTTCTTGATCCACATGTCCTTCAACGCGCGAAATCGCGCGTCCGTGAGGATTTCCTTGTGGAGCACCGTCTTCTTCGTAGGTTCGGCGTTCTGGTGGTGCGGGTCCGAGGGCTTGCCTCGCCTTCTCCCGGGCTTCGACTCCCAGCCTCCCCTCGCGCCGGGCTCCTCGACGGTGTCGTCCCCCTGCCGGTTATCGTTGTCGCGGCTGTATTCCAGTGAGCGGAACGGAAACGGGGCGCTGCATTCCTCAATCCAGAAAACCACGAAGTACGAGACGGTCCGGTCATCGACCTTCGTGCGCACCCGGTACCCATGCACGCGCATGTTGGTCGGCCCGTCGAACGGAGGGAGGGCCTCGGGAACTGGCCACCGGTGCACCCCGTTGTTGTTCTTCTGGATTGATCCCCATACGCCGAGGACCCGCTGCCGGGCCACATCGGAAAAGCACAGGCGCGCCACGATTGGTGCGTCCTTGTCGAACATGCGCTTCCGCAGGCGGATTGTCGCGCTTCCGTCCGATCCGAGCGCGGTGTGTTCGGGACGCAAAGAATAGAGTTCCAGAAGGTCCTGCGGGCTGTTGCGATCCCTCCAACGCGCCCAGCCCTGGTGCATGAAACCGTTGAAGATCTCTCGGCTCAGATGGCCGGACGTCGCGAAGTAGAAGCGGATTAGAGCCTGTTAGGCACTTTGGAGCAGAGCGGCGTAGCGGCTGAGCATCAGAGCGGCAAAGGCGACGAAGTGGAGCGCGGCGAAGGTGTCGGGTAGCCGCTCGTAGTTGCGCGCGAGGCGGCGGAAGCGGCTCATCCAGGCGAAGCTTCGCTCAACTACCCAGCGCCTAGGCAGGAGGACGAACCCCTTCTTCGCTTCCGTGTGCTTGACGACCTCCAGCTTGATGCCGTGCTCTGCCGCCGCGGCTTCCGGATCTTCGCCCGTGTAGCCCTGGTCCGCATAGACCAGCTCCACCGACTCGCCGGTTGCTTCCTGCACCGCCGCGGCCAGCGCTTCAACTTGGGCGCGCTCCTGCTCGTTGGCCGGCGTGACGTGCAGCGCCAGCAGGTGGCCCAGCGTGTCGACGGCCATGTGCACCTTGCTCCCCTTGCGGCGCTTGTGCCCATCGTAGCCAGCCGTGGCGCCGCTCTCGGGCGTCGACTGTACGGTACGCGCGTCGAAGATGGCCGCGCTTGGATCGGGCGATCTCCCTTCGGCCAGGCGCAGCAGCATGCGCAGATCGTGCACGATGGCCGCGAAGCAGCCCGCCGCAATCCAGCGCTTCGTCTGCTGGTAGATGGCCCAGCCGGGTGGCAGATCACCCGGTGTGTCGCGCCAAGGGACACCAGTCTTAACCACGTAGCGAAGTCCGTTGAAGACCTCGCGCATGTCATATTCCCGCTGCGGCGCGTCCTCGCGCATCAGCATCAGGTACGGGGCGACGAACGCCCACTCTTCGTCCGAGACGTCGCTCGTGTATCCTCTGCGGCTCATGCTGCCGCTTACCCAGCATGGGCTTAGAAGTGCCTAACAGGCTCTAGCTCGGTGCAGGGAATCAGTACGCGCTCGTTGCGGTCGCTGGTGGGTATGGAGAGGCAGCGCGTACCGCGCCCGTTGAACCCGCGCTTCGGTACACGCCCCACCGCGATCTGGTCGCGAGGAAGGATCGGGATGCGGGTGAAACCCTCGCTCCCCCAAACCCTCACTCCACCGCCGTCGGATACGAGCCGCGTGTGTTGCTCCGAGATCTTGAGGTCGCTGAACTCCGCAGTGGTGCACTCGAGAGTGGCGATGTGGCAGCCGTGTTGCCATACCTGCCCCGCATGCAGCCCTGGGAGAAGGCCGACGCCGATCTCGACCCAGACGCTACGAGAGGGATCCCAGGCTGCCAGAAGATCCGGCTCGTCATCTCGGATCGCGGAAGCAGGTACCGGGGTAAACAGCACCTTGATGAGCGCCTCACTTCGTACGAGCGGGTTTCTGTGCACCTCACCAAACCAGGTGCACACCCAACAGAGATCCTCCGGGAGTTCCTCTTCCGCCTTGAGTTGGTCGCGGATCTCGATCCCGAGAATGGAAGTGACGGGTTGACGGATGCGGCGCATAGGAGGGAGTGGCAGGCGGAGTCATTAGCGGCCACTCTTGTACCGTTAGCGTTGCCTTTTGTTCGTTAGCGTCGTCTTCTGGAATTCACACCCGCCGGGCTGCTGCCGCAACCTGCGGGCCGGGTTGCTTCGGTATGGGTTCGGGTGTAGTGTTCGCGCGCGTACAAACGTCCACCCCGCGCCCTTTGCCGTGAAGCCCGCTCCGCCGCCCTCGCTCGACGCCGCGCTGCACCCCGTGCTCGCCGCGTTCGCCGGCGCGTGGGCGCGCGACGCGGCGCGCGTGGCGGCGGAGGAAGACGGGCCGCGCGGCATCGTGTACGTGGATGCCTTCGCGGGCGCGGAGTACGTGTTTGGCGTGGGTGACCCGGGGCGGCAGGGGCCTTCGCGGGCGGTGGCGGCGGCGCGCGCGGTGCTGGAGGGGGCGCCGGAGCACGCGCGCGCCGTGCTGGTGGAAGAAGATCCCGGCCTGCTCGCCCGCCTGCGCGCCGAGCTGGAGGACGCGGGCTGGGGCGCGCGCATCCATGCCGACCCCGCGCGACTGGGGCCGGGCGAGGTGGCGCTGGTGGAGGCGGACTTCCGCAACGTGGCCGACGTCGTGCTCGCCTTCGCGGAGCCCACGCGCGCGCTCCTGTGGATGGCCCCGCCCAGCGCCCGCCGCCTCCCCTGGCCGCTGCTGGAGGCCGTCCTCGGCGACGGGGGAACGGACCTCCTGCTGCGCTTTCCGCACACGGACTACGAGAAGCAGGGCAAGTTCACCGGCCCCCTGGCGGATCTGCCGCCGTTCGCGAAGCGCATCGTGGAGGGGTGCTCGGCGCTGCTGGGCGACGCGCGGCACGAGTGGGTGTTCGCGTGGCGCGCGGCGGAGCGCGAGGGCGGAGGGGCGCTGGAGGGGGTAGTGGAGCGCTTCCGCGCGCGGCTGGAGCGTGCGGCGGAGGGGCGCGTGCTCAAGGGCGCCCGCGTGGCCCCCGCCGCGGATGCCGCCGCCGCGCACCTCTTCCTGGTCGCGTCGGAGCCGGCCGCGGCGCTGGCGCTGAACG
>CADCTW010000022.1 GCA_902805735.1 uncultured Gemmatimonadota bacterium
GTCCGGCGGCGCGTCGGGCGGGCGCTGGGCCTCGTGGGCCGCGTGGGAGCACCTGTGCTGCGCCGCCGCCGCCGCGTACGGCGTGTACGTGGCGCTCGCCAACCGGGTGGGGGTGGAGGGCGGCTCCGTCTTCTCCGGCGGCTCCATCGTCGTGGCCCCCGGCGGCGAGGTGGTGGCCCGGGCGGACGACATGGCCGAGGACCGCCTGGTGTGCGAGCTCTCTCTGGCCGCGGTGGCCGCCGGGCGCCGCCCCTTCTCCGTGGCCCGCGACGACCGGCCGGAGCTGGTGGCGCGGGAGCTGGCGCGCATCATGGAGGAGCGGTGAGCGGCGAGGGCCCGCGCGCGGCGCGCATCGGCGAGATCGTGGGCGCCGTGGCCCGGCAGTGCCTGGCCGACCGCGGGGCGACCCGCGTGGCGCTGCTGGACGACGCCTCGCCGGAAGCGGAGCTCGCGGCCCTGGTGCTGGAGCGGGCGCTGGGGGCGGAGGCGGTGCTGCGGGTGGCCGTGGAAGACTCGGAAATGGAACCGCTCTTGCAACTTGCGGGGCCCGGCTCTCCCGCCGCGCGGGTGCGGGACGAGGCGCGCCGCATGAAGGCCCGGCTGGTGGAGGGCGCCGTCACCGCGCACCCGGCCAACCGCACGGAGCTCCTCCTGGGCGCGCACCTCCCGCCCGAGACGCTCCTCCCCCTCGGCGACCTGTACGCCAGCGAGGTGGCGGAGCTGGCCGGCGGGTGGTCCGCGTCGCCGGAGGTGCGCGCGCTGGCCGGGGCCGCGGGCGGCATCGAGCCGCTGGACGCGGCGCTCCGCCGGTGGCTGGAAGGGCGCGACCCCAACGGCCTGGACGGCCTCCCGGTGGAAGTCGCCAAGCGCGTGCAGCGCCACTTCCGCGCCGGCCGCGCCGCCCGCCTGGCGCCCCGCATCATCCCCAAGATGGGAACGCGGACCATCGGCGTGGACTTGCTGGAGTGAGAACGACTTCGTGAGTGCGTCGCGGCACCCGGGGCTCCGCGATGCGGGATGGATACTCGGAACGCGCGGCGGCATGATCCAGGAGCGATTGAAATCGCCGCTGGAACCACGCGAAGTCCCCTGCGGGGACTGGAAGATTTCCGCTGAATCGGAGGATACGGTCCGCGAACGCGGACTTCGCGGAGGCCCAGCGGCGAATTCATTCGCTCCTGGCGCCGCGCCCAAGGCACCCGCGCGCAACGGAGGTCTCCGGTAGGGGCGCGACTCATCGCGCCCGGCTCTCCGCCCGCGCAGATCTCCTGCCGGTGGGATCATCGCGGCGGAACAGGCGGCAGCGGGGGCGGAAGGCACGGGCGCGATGAATCGCGCCCCTACATTGGTTTTGGCGCGTTCACCGTAACGCACTCACGCACTTTGCTTCCGGAGCTACCCGCTTGACCGTCTTCGAGACGCTGATCGGCATCGCCCAGATCGTGATCGCCACCGCGCTGCTGGGGTTCGGAATGCTGCTGCTGGCGGCGCTCTTCCTCGCCTGGAAGCTCTACAAGAAGGTGAAAAAGGGGGCGGAGAAGCTGCGGGTGGACGTGGACCCCGCGCTGCGCAACGCCATCGCGCTCACCGAGACGGCCAGGGGGATGGCCGCGAGCGTGCAGGGGAACGTCGCCGAGATCAGCCGCAACGTGTCCGATGCCAACCAGAAGATCGGGCGCGTGGTGGAGTCCGCGGAGCGGCGCGCGGCGGAGCTGGGCGCGCTGCTGGACGTGGCGCAGCAGGAGGCGGAGGAGCTTTTCGTGCGCACCGCCTCCACTCTGCGCGGGGTCAGGGCGGGCGCGGGCGCCCTCCGCTCCCCCCGCGGCGACGGGCCGATGGACCACGAGATCAGCGACGACGAGCTGGAGATCCGCATACGAGCGCACGAGGCCGGGCACGCTCCCGGCCTCCGCTAGCCGACCCACGGAGGAACCATGCCGCAACAGGACACGAACGACTTCCTCGCCGCATTCGCCATCGGCACGGCGCTGGGGGTGGGCGCCACGCTCCTCCTGCGCCCCCGCCCCAAGAGCGCGCGCGAGCGGCTGATGCGCGAGCTCAAGCCTACGCGCGGCGCCCGCGGAGCCCGCCGCGCCGCGCCCCCCATGCCCGCCGACGCGGTGCGCGTGCGGCGCACGGCCGAGGTGGAGGAGGCGGAGGTGCTGGCGGAGGAGGTGATCTCGGTGGGGCGCGAGCTGCTGGACGAGTTCCGCGAAGAGGTGCAGCGCATCCTGGCCGACGCGCGCGACCAGCTCCGCGGCGCCACCGAGGGGATGGACGACGACCTGGACGCCGAGGCGGACGACCTCGACGGCGTCCGGTAGCGGGGAGGCCGAGCCCTGCCCGCCGCGCTCGCGATCGCCGCGCTCCTCCTGGTGCTCCTGCCCGACCCCGCCTACGCGTGGGGCCCGGCGACGCACGTGTACCTGGGGCAGACGCTGCTCTCCAACCTGCACCTGGTGCCCGAGGCCGTGCGGGTGCTGCTGGCGGCGCACCCCTGGGACTTCCTGTACGGCTCGCTGGCGGCCGACATCTCCCTGGCCAAGAAGTACGTGCCGGAGGGCCGCCACTGCCACCACTGGCACGTGGGGGAAGAGATCTACGCCTCCGCCCCGTCGGACCGGCTGCGGGCGGTGGGGCTGGGCTACCTGTCGCACCTGGCGGCGGACACCATCGCCCACAACTGGTACGTCCCGCGCCAGCTCCTGCTCACCTCGTCCACCAAGGGGCTGGGGCATTCGTACTGGGAGGTGCGGATGGACAAGCACCTGGGCGAGGGGTACACGCGGCTGGCGCGCAGCGTGGTGATGGACCACGACCACACGGCGGCCGACATTCTCTTCGACCAGGTCCTCTCCGCCACCCTGTTCTCGTTCCGCACCAACCGGCGCATCTTCCGCGGCCTGATCCGCTTCCAGGACAACGACCGCTGGCAGAACGTGTTCGGCACCCTGATCACCAACTCCCGCTGGGAGCTCTCGGACGACACGGTGCAGGGCTACGTGGAGCGCTCGTTCGACTACGTGGTGGACTACCTCAACCGCCGCGGCGACGCCATCGCCGCCGGCCTGGATCCCATCGGCGACCGCAACCTGTCGCTGTCCAAGCAGGTGCGGCGGATGGCGCTCAAGGATGGCGCCTGGGCGCGCCCCGAGCTCCTCCGCGAAATGGCCGACGAGTTCTTCCCCCTCCCGGAGGTCCCGTTTTCCTACCTGGCCGCACACAGAGACACAGAGGCACAGAGATAACTTCATCTCTGTGCCTCTGTGTCTCTGTGTGAGCCCTCTTTTCAGTGGGCCGGGCGCGCCGCTTCCGTACCGAACGACCCCGTGGCGAGGAAGCGCTGGACCAGGCGGCGGACGTCGCCGCGGTTCATGATGAAGGTGTGGTGGGAGCTCACCACCACGTGCTCGCGCTCGCCCTCCAGGTGCGATTCGGCGACGGACACCTTGCCGTCTCCCTCGCCGGCGATCACGCCCACCTCGGCCTCCAGCGGGAGGGCGAGGGTGCGGGCCGTGGCCGTGGAGTCGGTGCGCAGCTCGCGGATGGGGGGGAGGAGCCAGCCCACCCACGGCGTCATGCGGTCTGCGGCGCGGGAGCCCTGGTTGGGCGGCGCCAGCATCACCACGCGGCCGAGCTGGGGGGGCGGGTCGTTGGCCAGCGACCAGCGCACGATGATGCTGCCCAGCGAGTGCGTCACGAAGTGCACGCGCGGCGCGGCGCCCCGCCGCTCGCGGACGGCCGTGGCCAGCTCGCCGCCCAGCTCGGGGACGCCCCGCGAGGTGCTGGAGTAGCCCCAGTTGACGACGCGGTACCCCGCCCGCTCCAGCGAGCGGCCCATCACGTACATGGAAAGGCGGCTGCGCCCCATCCCGTGCACCAGCACCACCAGCTCACGCTCGTCGCGCGAGCCGGGCGCCTGGGCCTGCGGCGTGTACACGGCACCGGACGCCAGCACGGCCAGCAGGGTGAACATCCCGAGCACGCGGCCCAGCTTGAAGAGTATCGTAACGGACACGGATCGATCCCGGACAGGTTTAGAGCTTCATCTCACCAACTACAGACGGCGCACCCCGCGCCGGGGTCACGGGGCACATGCCGGGCCAGCAGGGATGCAACACCTCAGGCGCGCACTGCCTGCCTGGCGACTGAAGTCGCGGCAACGAAAGCACGAAGTCCGCCTTCGCGGACTCACCCATCAGGATCAGCCGGAACCATGTAGTCCCCGCAGGGGGACTTCGTGCAGTTGTTGCAGCGACTTCAGTCGCCCGCAACGGGGGTCTCGCACTACTCCCACTCGCGCTCCAGGTTGGCGTAGCGCAGCACCACCAGCTTGCGGCCCACGCCGTCGAAGTCGATGGTGGCGCGTACGTCCTTCCCTGCCCCGCCCAGCTCCTTCACCGTACCCGCGCCGAACTGGGGGTGGCGGACGCGGGCGCCCTTGATGATCTGGGGGGCGTCCTGCGAGTCCGAGTAGTCCACCTGGTAGCCGTCGTCCTCGGTGGGAGCGGCGAGGGGGGCGGCGCGACCGTAGATGCGCTCGCCACGCGAGCGGAAGTCGGGGGAGACGAACTTCCAGGGCTGCGAATAGGATGAAGTGCGCTCCAGCACGCGGGGGGTGCGGCGCGTCTCCACCAGCTCATCGGGCACGGACTCCAGGAACGACGAGGGGACGGCGTCCATCCACTGCGCGCCCCGGCGGCGGCGGCGGGCGTGGAGCAGGTACAGCTTCCGCTCCGCGCGCGTGATCCCCACGTAGAAGAGCCGCCGCTCCTCCTCGAGCTGCTCCGGCTCGTCGAAGGCGCGGCTCATGGGGAAGAGGCCGTCCTCCAGCCCCGCGATGAAGACGAGGGGGAACTCCAGCCCCTTGGCGTTGTGCAGCGTCATCAGCGACACCGCGTCCGCCGTGGGGTCGTGCTGGTCGATGTCGGCCACCAGGGCGACGTGGCCCAGGAAGAGGTCTACGCCGCGCGGCGCCGTCTCCCCCATCTCCTCCAGCTCCATCATCAGCTCGGGGTCCTCGTCGTCCAGCCGCCGCTGCAGGTCCGCGGCGCCGGCGATGAGCTCTTCCAGGTTGGCGATGCGGTCTTCGCCGTCCGGTCCCTCGTCCTTGAGCGCCTGCACCAGCCCGCTCTCCTTCACCAGCTCGCGCATCAGGTCGGGGATGGGCATACCCAGTTCCGCCAGCGCCGCGTGCTTGCGGATCAGCGACGCCAGCTCGGGGAGCGCCCTGGCCGCCGCGCCGCGGATGCCATCCACCTCCCCCGCCCGCTCCGCCGCGGCCAGCAGCGACAGCCCGGCGCGCGACGCGTGCTCCGCCAGGCGCGCCACCGACGCGTCGCCGATGCCGCGCCGGGGGACGTTGACGATGCGCAGAAAGGACTCGTCCGCGCTCGGGTTGGCCACGAGGCGCAGATAGGCGAGCGCGTCCCTCACCTCGCGCCGCTCGTAGAAGCGGGTGCCGCCCACCACGCGGTATGCGATGCCGCGGCGGCGCAGCGCCTCTTCCATGGCGCGCGACTGTGCGTTGGTGCGGTAGAGCACCACGAAGTCCCGCAGGCTGAGCCCCGCATCGTCCGACTGGCGGGCGCGCACCTCGTCCGCGATCCACTCGCTCTCGTCGCTCTCGTCCGCCGCCTCCACCATCGAGAGCAGCTCGCCCTCCACGTTCTCGGTGCGCAGCGTCTTCCCCTTGCGGCGCAGGTTCTCCGCGATGACGCGGTTGGCGGCGGCCAGGATGTTCTGGGTGGAGCGGTAGTTCTGCTCCAGCCGCACCACGCTGGCCTGGGGGAAGTCCTTTTCGAAGTCCAGGATGTTGCGGACGTCGGCGCCGCGCCAGCCGTAGATGGACTGGTCGTCGTCGCCCACCACGAACAGGTTCTCGCTCCCGTTCTCCTTCACCAGCTCCTGCAGGAGGACGTACTGCGCGTGGTTGGTGTCCTGGTACTCGTCCACCAGGACGAAGGGGAAGCGGCCGCGGTACCGCTCGCGCACGGCGGGCTGCGTGCGCAGCAGCTCCACCGGCTTCACCAGCAGGTCGTCGAAGTCGAAGGCGTTGGCGTTCCTGAGCGCGGTCTGGTAGCGCCCGTACACATCGGACACGACGCGCTGGAAGGGGTCCACCGCGTGTTCGGCGTACGCCTGCGGCCCCGTCAGCTCGTTCTTGGCGGACGAGATGGCGGAGTGCACGGCGCGCGGCGACCAGCGCTTGACGTCCAGCCCCAGGTCGTCGCGGATGATGCGCTTGATGAGCCCGTCCGCGTCGTCCGCGTCGTACACCAGGAAGTTGGGCGTCCACCCCAGCCGCGTGGCGTCCCTCCGCAGCATCCGCGCGCCGATGGCGTGGAAGGTCCCGATCCACATCCCCGTGGGCTCGCGGCCCAGCCGCGCGCGCACGCGCTCGCGCATCTCCCCCGCCGCCTTGTTGGTGAAGGTGAGCGAGAGGATGCTGCCGGGATCGACTCCCATCTCCTCCACCAGCCACGCGATGCGGGTGGTGAGCACGCGCGTCTTGCCGGAGCCCGCCCCCGCCAGCACCAGGAGCGGCCCCTCGAAGTGCCCCGCCGCCTCGCGCTGCTCGGGATTAAGATGCGAAAGATCTACCGCCACGAGTCCTTCTCTCCGTGCCTCTGTGTGAGCCGTCAACTCGGTGCCGCGGGCAGCGTGATCTCGAACGACGCGCCGCGCTCGCCGGGCTCCGTGGGGCGCAGCGAAAGGCGGCCGCCGTGCACGTCTTCCACGATGCGGCGGGCCAGCGAAAGGCCCACGCCCCAGCCGCCCTTCTTGGTGGAGACGCCGGGCTCGAACAGGGTGCCGCGCACCGCGGGCGCCACACCGGGCCCGTCGTCGCTCACCCGGATGGACACGCGGCGCTCGCCCTGCGCCTCGGCCTCCACGCAGATCTTCCCCCCGGTGCCGGCCAGGGCATCGAGCGCGTTCTTGACCAGGTTCTCCAGCGCCCACTCCAGGAGCACCGCGTTGGCGAGCACGGGGGGAGTTCCCTCCGGCACGTCCACCTCGATCTGCACGCTGCGCCCCAGCCGGGGCAGCCGCACGCGCATGTAGCGCTCCAGCAGGCGCAGAACCGTGCGCACCTCCACCGCCTCCGTCTGCACGGGGCGGCCGATCCACTCGAAGCGGTGCGCCACCTTCTCCAGGCGGTCCAGGTCCGCCTCCATCTCAGCCGCCACGGCCGGGAGCGAGGCCATCCCCTCGCGCTCCTCCTGCGGGAGGCGCAGGATCTCCACCCAGCCGGCCAGCGAGGAAAGGGGGGTGGCCATCTGGTGGGCGGACTCGCGCGCCATGGCCGCCCAGATGCGCTCCCGCTCCGTGCGCGTGTTGTGCCTCACCATCCACCACGCGGCCACCAGGATCCCCGCCAGCGCAGTCACCTGCAGCCAGGGGATCCAGCGCAGGCGGCGCACCGTGGGCGAGTCGCCGTAGTACGTGGTCCCCAGCGCCGGCTCGGAGAGGGGCGGGTTGCGGCGGCCCAGCCTGCGGGCGTACTCCTTCACCCGCTCCGCGTCGCGCGGGTTGGCCAGGTCCGCCTCGAAGGGGAGGTTGATGGCGTACGCGGGCACCCCTTCGTCGTCCAGGTACACGAAGGGGACGTCCAGGTCGCGCATGGTGGCGGAGAGCGTCCACAGCGTCTGGAGCGGCGCGTCCTCGCTGGGGTCGTTGAGCCCGCTGAGGATGGCCGTGACCATGCGCGTGTGCACGGTGGCCTCGCGGCGCATCTCGCGCACCAGCAGCTGGTTGTAGAGTACGTACGACGCCAGGATCGCGGCGGCCATCAGGCCCAGCAGCGTCGGCCACAGGCGGCGGCTCATGGCAGGGGCACCGCGTAGGGAGGAGGTGCGGGGCGCGGCGGGTGCCGCGCCCGGGGTGTGCTACGCCGCCCCGCCGGGCGCCGCGATCCGGTCGGTGCCCAGGTACGGGCGCAGCGCTTCGGGAACCGTGACCGACCCGTCTTCCCGCTGGCCGTTCTCGATCAGCGCCACCACCGTGCGGGGGAGCGCCACGCCGGAGCCGTTCAGCGTGTGCACGAACTCCGGCTTGGCCCCCGCCTCCGGCCGGAAGCGGATGCCGGCGCGGCGCGCCTGGAAGTCGCGGAAGTTGGAGCAGCTGCTCACCTCCAGCCACCGCTCCACCCCCGGCGCCCACACCTCCAGGTCGTACGTCTTGGCGCTGGAGAACCCCGTGTCGCCCGCCGCCAGCAGGAGCACGCGGTAGGGGAGCTCCAGCAGCTGGAGCACGCGCTCCGCCTGCCCCAGCAGCCGCTCCAGCGCCTCGTCCGACGCTTCGGGGCGCTCGAAGCGCACCATCTCCACCTTGTCGAACTGGTGGAGGCGCAGCAGGCCCCGCGTGTCCTTCCCCGCCGAGCCGGCCTCGCGCCGGAAGCAGGGCGAGTACGCGGTGTAGGCGATGGGAAGCTGATCGGCGGCCAGCAGCTCGTCGCGGTGCAGGTTGGTGACCGGCACCTCGGCGGTGGGGATGAGGAACAGGTCGTCGCTTTCGATGCGGTACGCGTCGTCCTCGAACTTGGGGAGCTGCCCCGTCCCCGTCATGGCGTCGCGCCCCACCAGGAAGGGCGGCTCGATCTCCGTGTAGCCGTGCTCCGTGGTGTGCAGGTCCAGCATGAAGTTGATCAGCGCCCGCTGCAGCCGCGCCCCGATCCCGCGGTACACGGGGAAGCCGCTGCCGCTCACCCGCGCGCCGGCCGCCAGGTCCAGCATCCCCAGCTCCGCCGCCAGCTCCCAGTGCGGCCGCGCGGTGAAGGCGAGCGAGCGCGGCTCGCCCCACGTCCTCACGACCGCGTTGGCCTCTTCGCCCCCGTGCGGCACCGACGGGTCGGTGGCGTTGGGGATGCGCAGGAGGATGGAGTCGCGCTCCTCTTCCACCGCGCGCACGCGCACGTCGATCTCGGCGATGCGGTCGCCCACGGCGCGCATCTCCGCCACCAGCGCGTCGGCGTCCTCGCCGCGGCGCTTGCGCTCGCCCACCTCGCGCGACACCTGGTTGCGGCGGCCCTTGAGCCCGTCCACCTCCGACACGAGGGCGCGGCGCTCGGCGTCCAGCGTGCCCAGCCGCTCCACGGCGGCGTCGGTCTCGGCGGGGTTGCCGCGCGCGGCCAGGCGGGCGCGCACCGCCTCCGGGTCGTGGCGGATCTGCTGTAGGTCGAGCATCAGTCGTCCGTCAGCCGCTCGTCGTCGCAGTTGCCGTTCACCACCACGAACAGGCGCGCCGTCCCCGCCGCGGGGTCCAGGTTCAGCACCTGCAGCTTGCCGTAGTTGAAGCACTCGCCGAACGGGCCCACGTACTGGCGCGTGCGAAAGGTGTACGCCCCGCCCTGCACCAGCACCACGGCGCTGTCCGCATACGACGCGCGGTTGCGCGACGCTTCCTCGATGCGGTCGAACGCCTGCGTGCTGGGCTGCAGCCCCGGGCGGGTGCTGCGCGTGCGGGTGACCACGGGGATCAGCGTGAAGGTGCTCCCATTCTGCCGCAGCGCGTAGTCGTATCCGCCCGCGAACTGCGGGAGCTCCGGCGACACCACGCTGGGCGCCGACGCGTTGAGGGCGGAGGGCGCGTCGGCGCCCGCCGCGGTGGGGGCCCGCAGCACGAGCGTGTCCGCGCGAAGCTGCGGTTCGGTGAAGAAGCTGTTGTCTTCGCACGCGGCGGTCCCCGCCAGGGGGAGCACGGCAATGAGGATCAGCAGGAGCCTGCGCACGGTTCTTCCTATCGTGAGATTCGACTGCGGTTTGCGCGCGGAAACGGAACGCGCCCGACCGGTGCGGGCGCCGCGGGAATCCTAGCCCGCGCGCGAGGGTCACGTCAAGTACACCACAAGGGTTCCAGGGTTGACGCGGGCCCCGTTCCGCGGGTACGTTGACGCCCGACGCCCCACCCAAATCGCACCCCGGAGACCCGCGCCATGTCCGAGCTCGACGACGCCCTGCATGCCCTCCGCGCACACCCCGGGGTGGAGCACGTGCTGGTGCTGGGGCGCGACGGCCTCCTCATCCAGCACAGCGGCGACGGCGCGCTGGACGCGGACACGGTGTCGGCCATGGTCCCCGGGATCGCGCAGTCGGCCCGCGCGCTGGGCGAGGCCACGGGCGCGGGCGCGGCCACGGTGGTGGTGGCGCGGATGGAGCGCGGGGTGGCCGTGGTGTCGGTGCTCTCGGACGAGATCCTCCTGGCCGTGCTCCTGCGCGACGGGGTGGGCTTCGCGCCCCTCCTCCACGAGGTGGGCACGCGCCGCGAGGCGCTGGCCCGCCTGGTCTGAGGCCCCATGAGCGAGCCCTCCGTGGAGACGCCGCTGCGCCGGGTGCTGGTGGCCGACGACGAGCCGCACATCGGCCGCATCATCCAGCTCAAGCTGGAGCAGGGCCCCTACCAGGTGACGCTGGTGGCCGACGGGCGCGAGGCGCTGGACGTGCTCACCTCCCACGAGCCCATCGACGTGGTGCTCCTGGACATCATGATGCCCTACGTGTCCGGGCTGGAGGTGCTGGCCGAGGCGCGCGCCATGGAGCACCGCCGCGAGACGCCGGTCATCATCCTCACCGCCAAGGGCCAGGACGCGGACCGGCACCAGGCGCTGGAGCTGGGCGCCACCGACTTCTTCACCAAGCCGTTCTCCCCCAAGAAGCTCCTGGCCCGGGTGGACGAGCTGTTCGGCGGCCCGGCCACCCCGCCGTCCGAGGGCTGAGCCGAACAGAAGGCTCACACAGAGGCACAGAGACACGGAGAAGTTTTGACTGAACCCAACGGCCCCCCGGCCCCGAACCCACACCTCTGGACGGTGATCCTCGCCGGCGGTGTGGGTTCGCGTTTCTGGCCGGTGAGCACCCCCGCCCGCCCCAAGCAGCTCCTCCCGCTGGCGTCAGAGCAGCCGCTGATCCGCGACACGGTGGACCGCATCCTCCCCCTGGTGCCCGCGGAGCGGCTGCGCATCCTGACGGGCGGGCACCTGGCCGCCCCCCTGCTGAGCGTGCTGCCGGAGCTGGGCGAGGGCAACCTGCTGCTGGAGCCGCGCGCCGCGGGCACGGCGCCCGTGCTGGCCTGGGCCGCCGCCGAGCTGGAGCGCCGCGACCCCGACGCCATCATGGTGTCGCTGCACGCCGACCACTTCATCAACCCGCCGGAGCGGTTCCGCTCCCTGATCGCGCGCGCCGCGCAGCTGGCCGTGGCGCACGGCCGCCTCTTCACCATCGGCGCCGTGCCCGTCCGCCCGGAGACCGGGTACGGCTACGTCCGCGTGGGCGATCCGCTCACGGGCACGGAAGCGGGGCCCGGCGACCCCGGCTACCGCGTGGCGCGCTTCGTGGAGAAGCCGGACGCCGCCACGGCCGCGGAGTACCTGGCCTCGGGCGACT
The DNA here is from genome assembly GCA_902805735.1 of uncultured Gemmatimonadota bacterium. GTDB lineage: Bacteria > Gemmatimonadota > Gemmatimonadetes > Longimicrobiales > Longimicrobiaceae > Longimicrobium. The sequence continues at coordinate 11,382 of CADCTW010000022.1, forward strand.
ACCTGTGGAACACGGGCCTGTTCGTCTGGCGCGCCAGCGACCTGCTGGACGAGATGCAGCGCGTCTCCCCCGAGCTGGCCGGGCTCATCCCCATCCTGCGCGAGGGGGGGACGGAAGAGTTCTTCGCCCGCGCCCCCACCATCTCGGTGGACAACGCGGTGCTGGAGCGCTCCGAGCGCGTGGGCGTGGTCCGCGCCACCTTCGATTGGGACGACGTGGGCGCCTGGGACGCCGTGCGCCGCACCCGCCCCGCCGACGCGCAGGGCAACGTCGTCCTGGGCCCGGGGTACGCGGTGGATTCCCGCGACCTCACCCTCTATGCCGACGACGGTCCGGTGGTTGCGTTCGGCGTCGAGAACCTGGTCATCGTGCGCACCGGCGGCGTCACCTTCGTCGCCCACCGCGACCGCACGCCCGACCTCAAGCAGCTCCTCGCGCAATTGCCGGACGAGCTGCGGAACCTCTGAGGAAGAGTGCGTGAGTGCGCTTTACGCGCCGGCGCACCGTTCGGGGATGGGAGCGCGCCGAGAGGCCCTCACCCCCGACCCCCTCTCCCGATAACGGGAGAGGGGGCGCATCTTCGGTGGCGCGCGAGGTGGCAGGATCGTCACGCCCACCACTTGCGTAGGCTCGACCGCCGATCCGGACACGTGTAGGGCAGACCTGCGTGTCTGCCCGTGCGGTCCGCCGCGACGACATCGGCTCACGCAGCAACCGCGAAACGGTCCCCAGGCTCAGCGGAGTCGCAGGCGCCGCCGCACCAGACCAACGCGCTAGCACTGATGATGCGCCCCCTCTCCCGTTATCGGGAGAGGGGGTCGGGGGGTGAGGGCCCTCTCGGCGCGCACCGATCCATCACAAGCGCACTCACGCACTCCACGCACTCACGCACTTCAATGATGCCCGACCTCGCGCTCTACCTCTTCGACGACGCCGTCTCGCGCGGCTGGGAGCCCTTCGCCCTCACGCGGCCGGCGGGCGAGCTCCGCTTCGGGGCGCTGATCTTTCGCGAGCGCGCGGAACGGCTCTTCGGGGGGCGCGTGGTGGCCCACCTCGCGGCCGATCACCTGATGGGGTTCGCGGAGCCCGGCGCGGCCCCGGTCCTGGGCTTCACGCAGCTCCCCGACGAGGGCGACCGGCTCTTCCTGGCCGCGCGCGCGGTCCCCGCGTGGGGAAGCGGCGACCTGTGGCGCGAGCGGCGGGGCGGCGCGGGGACCGTGCTGGTGGGCGACGAGGTGATGGGCTGGTACGCGCCCGCCGGCACCCCCGCGCCGGACGCGGAGTGGTTCACCGAGCCGGGGCGCCACCTGGACCGCACGGGCGCCGTGCAGCTCCCCGGTCGCACCCTGCGCCACGTGTGGGAGCTGATGTCGGAGGGGTTCGGCCAGGTCACCGAGGACGTGGCGGGGCTCTTCCCCAAGCCGCCGGCCACCGCGCTCCCCCACGGCGTGCACTGGTTCGGCGAGCACCCCATCGTGCAGGGGAGCGGCGTGAGGATCGAGCCCGGCGTGGTCATCGACACCACGGGCGGCCCCGTCTGGTTCGACGACGACGTGCAGGTGCGCGCCTTCTCCCGCGTCGCCGGCCCGGCGTACGTGGGGAAGCGCAGCATGATCCTGGGCGGGTCGCTGGAAGCCTTTTCCGTGGGTGAGGTGTGCCGCATCCGCGGGGAGTTCGCGGAGAGCATCTGCCTGTCGTACGTCAACAAGGCGCACGACGGGCACATCGGCCACGCCTACCTGGGCTCCTGGGTCAACCTGGGCGCGTTCACCACCAACAGCGACCTCAAGAACAACTACGGCACCGTGCGCCTGTGGACCCCCCGGGGCGAGGCGGACACGGGCGAGATCAAGATGGGCTGCTTCCTGGGCGACCACGTCAAGACGGGGATCGGCCTCCTCCTGAACACCGGCACCGTCATCGGCGCGGGGAGCAACCTGTACGGCGCCGAGATGCCCCCGAAGTACGTCCCCCCCTTCAGTTGGGGAACCGGAGAGGAGCTATCGGCGTACCGGGTCGACAAGTTCCTCGAAGTCGCCGAGCGCGCCATGGCCCGCCGCAAGGTCGACCTCGCCCCCGGCGCCCGCGCGCAGCTGGAAGTCGCGTGGAAGCGCGGGCGTGCGGAGCCCTGAACCACGGAGTTCTCTCTGTGTCTCCGTGTCTCTGTGTGAGCCCGCTGTTCAACCCTCGACCCATCCTCACTTGAAGGTCACCGTCCTTGGAAGCGGAAGCCGCGGCAACGCCGTCCTGATCGAATCGGACGGCGTGCGCCTGTTGGTGGACGCCGGCTTCAGCGGGCGCGACCTGGAGCGCCGCCTCGCCGCCGTGGAGGTGGATCCGTCCTCCCTGACGGCGCTGCTCGTGACCCACGACCACAGCGACCACACCCGCGGCATGGGCGTGGCGGCGCGCCGCTGGGGCCTCCCGCTCTACCTCACGGACAAGACGCGCACCGTCTGCCGCGACCTGCTGGACGGCAGCGAAGAGGTGCGCGCCTACTCCAGCGCCACCGAGGTGGAGATCGGCGGGCTGGTGGTGACCCCGTTCCTGACCGTGCACGACGCAGTGGACCCCGTGGCCGTGACGGTCACCGAGCGCGCCACGGGCGAGAAGCTGGGCATCGCCACGGACCTGGGACGCGCCACCGCCCCGGTCCGCCACGCGCTGCAGGGGTGCGACATCCTCGTCCTGGAGTCGAACCACGACGAGATCCTCCTGCGCGAGAGCCCCTATCCCTGGTCGGTGAAGGCGCGCATCGGCGGCAGCCACGGCCACCTCTCCAACCGCGCCGCCGCCGAACTCGTCCGCGAGCTCCACCACGACGGCCTCTGCGCCGTCATCCTGGCCCACCTCTCCGAGCAGGCCAACGACCCCGCCCTCGCCCACGACGTCGTCGCCGAAGCCCTCGGCCGCCGCTACCGCGGCACCCTCCAGGTCGCCACCCAGGAGCACCCGCTGGAGCCCATCGACGTTTCCGCCAAGCGCACCGCCCGGTTGCCGGTGCAGACGACGCTGTTCTGACTCGTCAGCACCATCACGAGCAACTCGCCGCCCCTCTTCCCTACCACTCGCGCCCGGCGCACGCTGGAGGAGAGTCTGATGTTTGGACCGTGGAAGAAAGAGCTGGAGAAAAGGGCGAAGAAGGGCTTTCGCGGTGATCCGATTGGCACGGTGGCCTTCTACGGGCCCGACAACAAATACGCGAGCAAGGTGGTGGCTGCCATCGTTCCTGGCGAGGACCGGGGCCTAACCGAGCTACGGAAGTGGTTCGCAAACGGCCTCGACGTGCGTGTCGACCCGCGCGTGGGACGGGAGGTTACGACGTTCCTGCGCCAGCACGGCGCCCGTACTATCGTGGTGACGCGCGGCATCTTCGGGTGCCCTCACGAGGAGGAGATCGACTACCCCGCCGGTACCGCCTGCCCACACTGCCCCTTTTGGGCGGAGCGGGACCGCTTCACAGAGGTGTAGCGCCAAAATCTCAGGGCAAGCACGCATCGGCGGCAGCCACGGCCACTCTCGACCGCGCCGCAAAACCGGCATCGGTCAGCTTCGTCAGTGGATGCTCAGTGAGTTGGAGAGCGGTGCCGCCTGAGCGGGTAAGGACCGCCTGCCTGCGTTGCTGATCCTTCGCGAGTTGGTGACCACACCTCGGCAACTTGAAGCCACCGCGAGGACATCGGGCTGAGTATGCCTGTACCTGTCCATCCGGGACGCGGGCCCATCAATCGGCTGAGGGGACCGGGTGCCCTCCATGTCTTCGCCCACGAAAGCTTTGCGCACGTGCTCCGCTCTCCCTACCCTTGAAGCGCTGGGCAGACAATTCGACTTGCGCCAACGAATGAAATTTAAGCTTTTCTGGTCACGAATCGCCATCTCGGTGGCGGCGCTGACGCTCTTGGCCGTCGAGATGAGCGAGCCTGGCGAGACGCTGAATGCCGCATCCCTCGGCCTCTTAGCGCTCGCAGTGCTGCCCTGGCTGTCGTCCCTCCTAGAGAGTGCGAAGCTGCCCGGCGGGTGGGAATTGAAGTTCCGGGAGGTGGAGCAGGAGCAGAAGCGCCAGAGGCGAGAAATCGAGACCCTGAAGTTCCTGATCGAGGGCTACGTCACCGATTATGAATTGGTGCACCTTCGGAAGCTCGCGTCCGGAGAGCCTTTTCCGTTCAACCACTCCGAAAGCTTCAGGAAGGAACTGGAGCGGCTACTGGCCATGGGACTGATCGGTCGGCATGAAGGCAAAGGGCTGCGTTCACTATTTCAGACTGGAGACGACGTTCAAAATCACCTTGCCGTTACCGATCGCGGGCGCGCATACCTGACGCATCGCAGTGCGGCCGCAGATCTGTAGTATCAGTCGGTCGCCCACCTCCCGCTGCCAGATCGATCGTTGCGGTTGACGGGGCACGCACGGGCAGCTTCGCTGAGCAGTATCCGCGAGCGTCGCTCCACGAATGGGGTGTTCGGCACAGACTCATAAATCGCGAGGCCTTCTGCTGTTCAGTCAGTCGAACTGGCACGAGGTAGAAGTGGAAGCGCACCGTCTGTGGCTGCTTCATCTCCGCTAGTGTGAACATACCCTTGCCTACATGCCCGAATTCGTCTACTTAGAAGATGCTTCGGTTGCCACCTCCTTCTACTTGGGAGAGATGTAGAGATGATCCGGTTCGTGGGTTCACGCGGGCACCTCGTAGTTCACCTCATTTTTGGAGTGTCCAATGTCGGATGAACTGAGTCCCGGTTTGCCGTCCGTCCCGGAACGCTGGATTCTCGCCAACCAGTGCGAGATAATGGGCAAACTTTTCCCGGATGACGCGGATCGCCTCGATCAGGTTGCGAAGGCGCTCCGCCTCGGCTTCGTGCCGCTTTTCGCGTTCGAGCTGGACCGGTTTTCTCCTGAACTCTTGACTCAATACGACGCGGACGAAATTGCAGAGACGCTCGCGATGTTTCGCGATCTGCAAGCCTCGCGCGCGAACCTCGCAGATGACGCCGGGAACATCAGCGCGTTCGACCTGTGGTTTCCCGGGTGGAACGAACCCGGCTTCAGGCGCTGGACGGAGTATCTGCTCGAGGAGCGGAATGACTTCCCCGAACTTGAGTATGCGCCTGGTCTGGACGCAGCTCGCATAAAGGGGATGACCCGCGACGTCTACAAATCGATGCGTCCCCTCTGGAGTACGCTCATCGCTCAAGAGTTCGATCCGCAACGACTTACCGAAGCTCAGATTATCAGCGTATATGAGCCGCTGAAGCTCGCAACGCTCTCCTGACCGGCGCCGCTGCGGCACGGTCGGAGCACAACTCGAGGCATTCGGGCTCGTCAACAGCAGGGCTCACACTGAGGCACAGAGACACGGAGGAGCATCTTCTCTCTGTGTCTCTGTGCCTCAGTGTGAGCCCCGCTGTTCTCAGTGGCCGGCGTGCCCCGCCGCGCTGGTGAACATCGCGTTGCACTTCTGGCGGCCGTTGGGATCGCGGGGGTCGTAGACGCAGACGTTGTGCATCATCCCCTCGTCCTCGTGCTGCAGGACGTGGCAGTGGAAGACGAAGGGGCCCGCCGCGATCGGCTCGAAAACGAAGCGGATCACCACCGTGTCGCCCACGGTCTTGCCCGACGCATCCCGGTGCACGCCGATGGGGATGTTGTCGCGCAGGCGGCCCTCGTTGGCCGGGCGCCCGTTCACCGAGATCACCGCGAAGTCGGTCTGGTGGATGTGGAAGGTGTGCAGGAACTGCGTCTCGTTGACGATGGTCCACTCCTGCACCTGCCCCCACGGCATGGAGACGGGCGGGTGGTTCGGTGCGTAGATGGTGTCGTTCACCCCCGCGCTGTCGCCCAGGAACTGGTACCTGAAGGTGTGCCGGTTCACGTTCACCGCCTCGGTCAGGAAGCGCAGCGTGTCGAGAACCGCGTCGTCACGCCCGGCGGGCGCCGGCCTGGACACCCGCCGCGCCGAGCGCGAGGGCGTGCCCACCAGGTAGCCCAGCGTCGCGCGAGGCGCATTGGGGAAGATGGTGTCCGTGTAGAGCTCCACCCGCCGCCCCGCCGCAGGCCCAGTGACGATCACCTGCGCGCGGCTTCCCGGCGGCAGGTACAGCGAGTCCACTTCCTCGGCGCGGGCCAGCGGGTTGCCGTCCAGCGCCAGCAGCGTCCACCGCATCCCGCGCAGCTTCAGGTTCACGAAGTGGTTCGCGTTGAAGTTGCCGATGTGCCACAGCTGATGCTCGCCGGGCGCCACCGGAAGCAGCGCGCAGGTGCTTCCGTTGATGTTGAGCATCGTCGGCGACGCGAAGCTGAACGACATGTCGCGGATGAGCAGCGTCCTTTCGCGTACGCCGCGGTACTGGGGGAAGTACCTGAGGATGGACCCGATCATCAGCGCGCCGCTCAGCCCGCCCGCCACCTGGGAGCCCGTAAGCCCATGCGGGTGGGGATGATACCAGAACATCCCCTGCGTGTGGTACACGGGGACGGGGAAGTTGTACCGCCGCGCCGGCGCCCCGGTGGGGATGGCCACGTGCGTCACGTTGTCGCCGCCGTCCGGCCGGGGAGTGACCACGAGGCCGTGGTAGTGATAGTTGGTGACCGCCACGTCCGCCGCCGTCTGGTGGGACGTGGGGCGCATCGCGTTCACCACCGACATGTTCACCGCCTGACCGGGCTGCATGGTGAGGGTGGGCGCCACGAACTGCCCGTTGAAGACGTTGGTCGTGTAGGTGGAGTCGCCCACCCGGTAGGTCGCGGGCGCCATCCGCATCACGGCTCCTTCCACTGGCCTTTGCACGGGGTCCATCACCGGCCGGCATTGCTGGGCCGCGGCGTACGACGCGGAGAGCCCCACCGCGAGGAGCGGGGCGGCGAGGGGGTGGAGTAGCGGGCGCATGTTCGTTCGGTGGGTCGAAAGGTGTGGCTGCGGGACCTGCGGAAGGATGGACGTGGAGGAACTGCGGCAATGACGGCCAGCGGGGAGCTGGGCCTCGATCCACGAACCGTCGTATATTACCGAGTACGGGGACGCTCCGCAACGAAAACGAGGCCGTGGCGGGGCTGGCGGGGAGGGCGCAGGACGACCATGGAACAGCAATCTCACACAGCGGCACGGAGACACAGAGAGAACGGGCAGCCGCGCACCCTCTCCTCCAGGATGTCGCTCCCAACGCCTTCGCCGTCCGCCCGGGGCGGTTCTCGGGGGCAGCCGGGATTTCCTTCCGCCTCGCCCAGGACGCACGTGTCCAGGCTGTCGTGTTCACCTATGCGCGCGAGGAGGGAAGCATCGATGCGAAGGTGGCGGCATACGCCCGGACCCTCGGGACTCCCGTTCGCGCGGAGTCGGCGGGGCAGCGTAGTGCAAGCTGGCAGGATGCCCGCACGCGATTCGAGATCACGGAGCGAGACGCCGGCCTGGAAGCGGTCCTGGCAGACCTGGCCACCATCACCGAGCCCCACGCGTCAGCGGGCGAGCGCCCCGGCAGGTGAGCGGGCCGGAATTCCATTCCTGGCCGCATCCGGCTGAGCTTCCCCTGATCCTCGCCTCGTGCGGACGTGTCAGCGACCGTTCCGTGCCGCCTGGAATACGAAAGGTCATGTACGAGGTCAGCTTTTCCTCCGCGCTCTTCACCTACCCTGGAAAGGGTGGCTGGACCTTCGCCACGGTCCCGGAGAGGTTCGCGCCCAGCACGGTGGGGGCGTGGGGCCGGGTGTCCGTCACCGCGACCGTGAACGGGGCCACGTGGGAGACGAGCGTGTGGCGGGAGCGTTCCGGCCGCACGCTGCTCCCCGTCCCCCGAAAGATCCGGGGCAGCTTGGGGAATGGCGACGAGGTCGATGTGGTTCTCCGCTTCAAGCATCTCTGACCCGGCGCCCGACGGTCGGCTCCCCCTATCAGAAGGAGAGATCGCGTGCGACTGAGGCTCCGGTCCTCCTGATTGCAGGAGCCCGCGCCGAGCCGGTGCGGCCGGATCGAGAGAGCTTCCTCGTCTATGAGGCTGGCCTTTCCTTCATCACGGAAGAGTGGACAGCTTTGATCGTTCGCCTGCAGCTACCTCACGACCCAGAGGTTCAACTGCGGGCGCACACCGGAATCACAACATGCGCTTCGCTCTCCGCAGGACAGAAACTCCTGGAACGACGAACGAAAATCTTGCATCATAATCGGACAATATACATATATTCGAATGCGGAGCGCCCGTTCGTGGAGCTCGCTTTCCAGCGAGTTCTTGAGAGACCTTTATCAGGAGGAGCGAAAATGCGGAATCGTGCTCGCTTGTTTTCCGCCCTTGGGTGCAGTGCACTCGTAGCGATGGCCTGCGGCGAAAATCCCGCTGGGCAGCGGACGGAGACCCCGGACGCGCTCGTGGAGGCGGTCCGCGCGTTGGGCCTCCGCACGGACATGATCGAGGACCATGGGGGCTTCCTGCTGGTGGAGGGCGACATCTACCTCCCCAAGGCGAAGCTCCGCGCGTCCAACCAGGGCCGCCCGGCTCCCGGGCAGCCGCGCTATCAGTACACCACCACCAACATGGTCTCGTCCGTCAAGATCAACCAGATCAAGGTCGACCTCTCCGGGCTCAGCTCGCTGCCGGGTTGGCAGAGCGCCGCGCGCGAAGCGATCGCGCACTGGAGCGGGGTCACCGACGCGAACGTGACTATGGTGGAAGGTTCGCCCGCGGAGATCACCGTGAGCACCACCTGCACGTCTTCCAGCGTGGCCGCATACGCCTCGTTCCCCGCGGGTGGCAATCCGGGGAGCACCATCTACGTGAACACCTGCTTCGGGTATTCCACCAGCGACGCCCAGAAGGTACACAACATGGTGCACGAGTTCGGGCACACGATCGGTTTCCGTCACAGCAACTACGTGCAGATGGGCGAGAGCGCCGGGACGGTGGGCGCCAACCACGTGTACGGCACGCCCACCAGCGGCAATGCCACCGGCTCGGTGATGAACGGCGGAACGGCGCTCAACACGTGGGCCGGCTTCGCTGCCTCGGATCTGACGGCGGTGCGCGCACGCTACCCGCTGCCGGCGCCGTCGGGGCTTTCCGTCATCGATTACAACGGGACCCCGCTGATCAGCTGGAACGCGGCAAATGGCGCCACGGGATATACCGTGTCGCTGATCACGTTCAACACGGTCAACGGGAACTACCAGAACCACTATTTTACGACGCTCGGCACCACGGCCGGCACGTCGTACCTGGACTCAAGCAACACGTACACGGGTGTGTACGAGTGCAACTACGACACGGGGTTGAACGGGGAGACGCAGGGCGCCTGGTACGAGTACGCCGTGCAGGCCACGTACGCCAAGGGAACCAGCCCGATCCTGAACGCGCGCATCTACGCACCCATCGCGCAGTGCTAGAACGCGGGAGCGGTGGGCCCTCCCCTGAACGCGGGCTGAGCCGTTGAGCGGATTGGGCACACAGAGACACAGAGGCACAGAGACGACTTCATCTCTGTGCCTCTGTGTCTCTGTGTGAGCCCCCAAATCCGTTACGCCGCCTTCTCTTCCTTCTGCTTGCAGTCCAGGCAGTAGCGGGCGTGCGGCAGCGCTTCCAGGCGCTCGAAGGGAATCGGGTTCTTGCACGAATGGCAGATCCCGAACTCCGCCGGGTTGTTGATCAGGCGGCGCAGCGCCTCTTCCACGCGGTACAGGTAGCGCCCCTCCTTGCTCGCGAAGAGGAACGACTTCTCGCGCTCCATCGCGTCGGTGCCCTGGTCCGCCATGTGGAACGAGTAGCTGGACAGGTCCGCGTCCGCAGAGTCCCGCGTGCGCGACGACTGCTCCTGAAAACGGCCAAGCGACCTCAGCGTCTTCTGCCGCTCGCGCATCAGTAGACGCTCGATCGTCTCGAGCTGTGTCCGATCCATGCCGATCTCACTGAAGATGGGTGGGAAACTGGGCTGGACGCGTGGGCGGGAGGGGAGCGGTCTGAAGCGTTCCTGGTCGTACCGCCTGCTGCATGCCGAAACTCAGAAATCTAACCTGACCGCACGTTTCCGTACACCCCCACCCGGTCATCCCCCGAAGCGTCCCTCGATCCAGCGCACCACGTCGTTGCCGTTGGCCCACAGCATCAGCGCCACCACGATCAGCAGCCCCATCTGCGAAAGCCGGATGCGCGTCTCCACCGAGAGCGGACGCCCGCGCACGGCCTCGATCGCCAGGAACATCAGGTGCCCGCCGTCCAGCACCGGGATGGGGAGCAGGTTGAGGACGGCCAGGTTGATGGAGAAGAAGGCCAGGAAGCTGAGGAACGCGTCCGGCCCCATGCGCGCCGTCTCGCCCGACGCCTGCCCGATGGTGAGCAGCCCGCCCATGTTGCGCGCCGACGTCTCGCCCGTCACCAGCTGGCGGAGGGCGTCCAGGATGGCCACCGTCCCCTCCCAGGTGTCCGTGAAGCCCGCCCTGGCGGCCTTCAGCGGCCCCACCGAGCGGCGCTCGAACGGCACGGGCGGCGCGCGCACGCCGATCTTCCCCACCTTCACCGAGCGCCCGTCCTCGTTGACCTCCGGCTCGCTGGCGGGGGTGAGGGTCAGCATCACGCGCCCGGTGCCGCGCACCACCTCCACCGGAAGGGGCTTCCCGGGGCTGGCGCGCACCACCTGCACGAAGTCGTTCCACCCCTTCACCGGGCGGCCGTTGACCGCGGCGATGCGGTCGCCGGCACGCATCCCCGCCCGCGCCGCGGCGTCGCCGGCCGCCACCTCGCCGATGGTGGCCGGGATGAGCGGCTCCAGCCCGCGGGCGAGCTGCACCCGCCCGCTGCGCCCCGCGGGTACGTCCAGCGTCACGGTGCGCCCTCCCTCCAGCGCCACGGCCAGCGGACCCGTGGGCGCGTCGCGGATCCCCCTCAGCACGTCGTTCAGCGACTCCACGCGCTTGCCGCCCACGGCCACGATGCGCGAGCCGAAGGGGATCTTGGCCGCCTCGGCGGCGGGGCCCACGGCGGTGGCGGGGTCCGGCGTCGCCACGCGGGTGCTGGGGATGATGCGCTCGCCGTACGAGAAGGCCAGCGCGCCGAAGACGAGCACCGCGAAGAAGAAGTTGACGATCACCCCGGCCGAGATCACCATCGCCCGCGCCCACAGGGGCTTGGAGTCGAAGGTGCGATCCGGGTCCACCGGGTCCTCGCCCGTGCCCCCCTCCAGCACCGACTGGGCCTCGTCGTCCTCCATCCCCGCCATCTTCACGTAGCCGCCCAGGGGGATGGCGGAGATCACGTATTCCGTCTCGCCGCGCTTGAAGCCGACGACGCGGGGGCCGAAGCCGATGGAAAAGCGGGGCACCTGGATCCCCACCCACTTGGCGGCGAAGAAGTGCCCCGCCTCGTGGATGGTCACCAGCACCCCGATCACAACCAGGAAAGCCGCGATATTGGTCAGCAGCAAGGCAGGTAGTTCCGCACAAAGGTTTCCGTCGTCCGCCGGGCCCAGGCATCCGCCTCGAGCACCGCCGCGAGCGAGTCCGCGGCGCCCCCGCGCCACTGCCCCAGGGTGTCGCCCACGGCCTCGGCGATCCCGGGGAAGCCCAGGGCGCCGCCCAGGAAGTGGGCCACCGCCACCTCGTTGGCCGCGTTGAAGACCGCAGGAGCGGTGCCGCCCTCGCGCCCCGCCGCCACCCCCAGCCCGAAGGCGGGGAAGCGCTCCCCGTCCACCGGCTCGAAGGTCAGCGCACCCGCCGCCACGGGGTCGAAGCGGCGGCACTCGTACGGCAGCCGCTCCGGGTAGCTGAGCGCGTACAGCACCGGCAGCTCCATGGTGGGAAAGCCCATCTGCGCCAGCACCGAGCCGTCCACCATCTCCACCATGGAGTGGATGATGGACTGCGGGTGCACCACCGCCTCGATGCGCTCGTACGGGATGCCGAAAAGGAAGTGCGCCTCGATCACCTCCAGCGCCTTGTTGGCCAGCGTGGCGGAGTCGATGGTCACCTTGCTCCCCATGTCCCACGTGGGGTGCCGCAGCGCGTCGGCGGGGGTGGCCGTGGCGAGCATGGCGGCCGTCCACTCGCGGAAGGGCCCGCCGCTGGCCGTGAGCACCAGCCTCCGCACGGCGTCCGCCGAGGTGCCGGCGAGGCACTGCAGGATGGCGCTGTGCTCGCTGTCCACCGGCACCAGCTCTCCCCCGCCCTCGCGCGCGGCCTCCATCACCAGGGGCCCGGCGCACACCAGCGACTCCTTGTTGGCCAGCGCCACGCGCTTGCCGGCGCGCAGGGCGGCCAGCGTGGGCTCCAGCCCCGCGGCACCCACCAGCGCGTTGAGCACCACGTCGGCGTCGGGGTGCGTGGCCGCGGCCAGGAGCGCCTCGCGCCCCGTGCGCCACTCGGTGCCGCCGCACGCCCCCGCGGGCACGGGGCCCTCCGCCACCACGGCGAGCGCGGGACCGTACCGCTCCGCCAGGCGCCCCAGCGCCTCCCCGCGTGTCCCCGCGGTGAGCGCCACCGCCCGGAACCGGTCGGGGTGCTGATCGAGCACGGCCAGCGCGCTCCGCCCGATGGAGCCGGTCGCGCCGAGGATGGAAACACCCTTCAAGAGGGAAGTCCTGAGTGCTGGGTCAAACTGAACTGCGTGAGTGCGCGATCAAACCGTCCGTAGCGGCGCGATTCATCGCGCCCGTGCCGTCCGCCACCCGTCGAACCCGCTCGCCGCACCGTGGCTACCCGTGCCGTCATCGGCCGCAGCCAACCGAAAGATCCAATCCACGCCCCCCCACCCCAGCCGCAACCCAAGAGTCCCCGCAGGGGGACTTCGTGCAGTTGTTGCAGCGACTTCAGTCGCCCGCAACGGCCGCCCCGCTACGCCCCCACGACGTAGCGAAAAAAGGCGTAGCCGATCGGCACGGTGAAGAAGAGCGAGTCGAAGCGGTCCAGCGCGCCGCCGTGGCCGGGGAGGAGCGTGCCCGAGTCCTTTACCCCCACGTCGCGCTTGAAGAGCGACTCGGCCAGGTCCCCCACCTGCGACGACACGGAGATCAGCACGCCGAACACGGCGGCCTCCGCCAACCCCATGCAGTACGACGGGAAGCGCGCCAGCAGGAACGCATACCCCACGGCGGAGAGAAGGGTGCCCAGCAGGGCGCAGGTGGCCCCTTCCACCGTCTTCCCGGGGCTCACCCGCGGGATCAGCTTGCGCTTGCCCCAGGTGCGCCCGCCGAAGTAGGCGAAGCTGTCGTTGAGCCAGGTGAGGACGACCGGCGCCAGCAGCACCACCGTGCCGTGCAGCGGCGAGTCGATGCCCGGGAGGTGGCGCAGGAACAGGGCGAAGAGGAGGAGCGAGGTGTACACCGCCCCGAACACCGTCACCGCCGTCGAAAGGAGCGGCTCGCCGGCGACACCGCGCGCCCAGATGGAAGCGGTGCACGCCGCCATCACCACGATCGCCACGATCCCGAAGAGCATGGGGTTGTCCAGCCCGCGCTCCGGCGCCCACGCCGCGGCGGCGATCAACGCGACGGCCCCCGCCGCGCCCAGGGAGGGGAGCGCGCGGGGGCCCTTGAGCCCGGCCATGCGGAAAAGCTCCAGCGCGGCCAGCACGGACGAGGCGGCCAGGAGGGCGGCCAGCACCCAGCCGCCCAGGTACATCGCGCCCACGGCCACGGGAATCCCCACCGCGGCCACCAGCGTGCGGGTAAGCGTCTCCGAGCGGGCCACGCTCAGCTCGCCAGCACGCGCCCGAAGCGGCGCTCGCGGTGCTGGTACTCGTGGATGGCGCCGAAGAGGTGCTCGCGCGTGAAATCGGGCCAGAGCACCGGGGTCACGTGCAGCTCGGCGTAGGCGAGCTGCCAGAGCATGAAGTTGGAGACGCGCATCTCGCCGGAGGTGCGGATCAGGAGGTCGGGGTCGGGGTCGCGGGCGGTGTAGAGGTGCGCCGAGAAAAGCGCCTCGTCGATCTCGCCGGGAACCAGCGTCCCCTCCAGCACGCGCTCGGCCAGGCGGCGGGCGGCGTTCACGATCTCGGTGCGCGAGCCGTACGAGATGGCCAGGTTCAGCCGCAGCCGCTTGCCGCCACGGGTGTGCTCCACCAGCCCCTCCATGGCGCGGCGGGTGCGCGGCGAGAGCTGGTCCGCCTCGCCGATCATGTGCACCTCCACACCCTTGCCCCGCAGGTCTTCCCGCTCGCGGCGCACGTACAGCTCCAGCAGCGCCATGAGGGCGGACACCTCGGCCGGCGGGCGTCCCCAGTTTTCCTGCGAGAAAGCGTACAGCGTCAGCACCTCGACGCCCGCGTCGGCGGCGGCCTCCACCACCTCGCGCACGGCGCGCATCCCCGCGCGGTGCCCAAAGGTGCGGGGCCGGTTCCGCTGGCGCGCCCACCGGCCGTTGCCGTCCATGATGATGGCGACGTGGCGCGGAATCTCTCCGCCGGTGCGGATCTGCTGGAGGAGGTCGCTCGACATGCGGGAGAAGATGGACCCCGGGACCGGGTTTGTCAAAGCAAGCGGTTTACGAACGGAAAACAGAAGTGCCCAGTGCCGAGTGCCCAGTGCCTGGTGAAAGCAGTTACTGGGCACTCGGCACTGGGCACTCGGCACTGCCGTTCACACCTCCATCACCTCGGCTTCCTTGTGCTTGAGCACCTCTTCCACCTTGGCGATGTACTGGTCCGTCAGCTTCTGCACCTTGTCCTGCTCGCGGCGGATGTCGTCCTCCGAGAGGCCTTCCTTCTTCTGGCGCGCCTTGACGTCGTCGTTGGCGTCCTTGCGGGCCTGGCGGATGGCCACGCGGCCCTCCTCGGCCAGCTTGTGGAGCACCTTCACGAACTCCTTGCGCCGCTCCTCGGTGAGGGCCGGAATGGGGATGCGGATGATGCTCCCGTCGTTGGACGGGTTCAGCCCCAGGTCGCTCTCGCGCAGCCCGCGGTCGATCTCCTTCAGCAGGCTCTTGTCCCAGGGCGTCACCGTGAGGAGGCGCGGCTCGGGGGCCGCCACCGTCCCCACCTGGTTCAACGGCACCTTGCCGCCGTACGCCTCCACGCGCACCGAGTCCAGCAGCGAGGGCGTCGCCTTGCCGGTGCGAACGTTGGCGAACTCGCGGCGCAGCGCTTCCAGGGCGCTGTCCATCCGCTGGCGGGCCTTATCCAAGCTGGGCATGGGGTTCGATTCGTGTGAAAGGGTTCAGCCGTGGACCAGGGTGCCCACCGTTTCGCCCCGGATGGCCTTGGCCACGGCTTCCGGGTCGTCCAGGTTCAGCACCAGGATGGGGATGTCGTTGTCCTTGCACAGCGAGAGCGCCGCCGCGTCCATCACCCCCAGCTCGCGCGAGAGGGCGTCCAGGTAGGTGATCTCCGGGATGAACACCGCGCTCGCGTCCTTTTTGGGGTCGGCCGAGTAGATCCCGTCCACCTTGGTGGCCTTGATGATGACGTTCGCCTCCATCTCGATGCCGCGCAGCACCGCCGCGGTGTCGGTGCTGAAGTACGGGTTGCCCGTGCCCCCGGCGAAGATCACCACGCGCCCCTTCTCCAGGTGCCGCATGGCGCGGCGCCGGATGTAGGGCTCGGCGAGCTGCTCCATGCGGATGGCCGTGAGCACCCGCGTGTGCACGCCCTTGCGCTCCAGGATGTCCTGCATGGCCAGGGCGTTGATGATGGTGGCCAGCATCCCCATGTAGTCCGCCGAGACCCGGTCCATTCCCTGCGACGAGGCCGTGGTCCCGCGGACGATGTTCCCCCCGCCGATCACCAGGCCGAGGGCCACGCCCATGTCGTGGACGCGCTTGATCTCCTCCGTGATCCGGTCCACCACCGGGGGGGAGATCCCGAACCTCTGATCCCCGGCGAGGGCCTCGCCGGAGATCTTGAGGAGGACCCGGCGATACTTCAGGCCCTCCAGCCCCGCGGGGGCGGCTGACCCTTGCTCGCCGGCGGCGCTCACTGTTCGCCCAGCTGGTAGCGGGTGAAGCGGCGCACCTCGATCTTCTCGCCCGTCTTCCCGGAGATCTCGGTGATCATCTGCCCCACCGTCTGGTCCGGGTTCTTGACGAACGGCTGCTCCAGCAGCACGCTCTCGGCGTAGAACTTCTCGATCTTGCCGTCCACGATCTTGTCCCAGATCTGCTCCGGCTTCCCGCTCTCGCGCATCTGCTCGCGGTACACGTTGCGCTCGCGCTCCAGCACGTCGGCCGCGATCTGGTCGCGCGACACCGAGGTGGGCGCCGCCGCGGCGATGTGCATGGCGATGTCGCGCACCAGCGCCTGGAACTGGTCGTTGCGCGCCACGAAGTCCGTCTCGCAGCCCACCTCCACCATCACCCCGATCTTGCCGCCCATGTGGATGTAGGCGCCCACCGAGCCCTCGGTGGCCTCGCGCTCGGCGCGCTTGGCCGCCTTGGCCGCGCCGCGCGTGCGCAGCAGGTCGATGGCCTTCTCCTGGTCGCCGCCCGCCTCGGTGAGGGCGTTCTTGCACTCCATCATCCCCGCGCCGGTGCGGTCGCGAAGCGATTTTACGTCCTGGGCAGTGAAGCTCATTAGCCGTCCCGTATCTTCAAAGGTCCGTAGTGCCAGTGCCGCGCGCCCCGGGGGAACGGCGCGGCTGCAAAAATCGGGGCCACGAGCGCTTCGCGCCAGTGGCCCCGAGAAACTACCCGGCCGCGGGCGCGGATTTACTCCGCGTCGCCACCCGTGTCGCCGCCCTCGCCGGAGGGCCCGCCCGCACCCGTGCGGCGCTTGCGGCGCGGGCGGCGCTTCTGGCCGTCGCGGTCGCCGCGGTCCGCCGGGGCGCCGGCGCCCGTCTCGGTGGAGTACGAAGTCACCTCGGCCTCGTCGGCGCGGCGGCGCTCCTCGGCCGGCATCGCCATGCGGGCCTCGTGCGCCGCGTCGGCCATGGCGGCCGACAGCACGGTCACCGAGCGGATGGCGTCGTCGTTGCCCGGGATGGGCACCGTGAGCACGTCCGGGTCCGCGTTGGTGTCCGCGATGGCGATCACCGGGATGCCGAGCTTGT
>CADCTW010000023.1 GCA_902805735.1 uncultured Gemmatimonadota bacterium
CTGCTGGCGCGCGGGGGCGGCAAGGCGGTGGCGACGGCCGCGCTGCCGGTGCCCGCGGGGGAGCAGGCGGTGGCGCCCACCCCGGCGTCCGACGCGTACGAGTGGCTCCACCGCAACCTGCAGTTCGCGGAGCCGGACCGGGAGCTGAAGACGCTGGTGGTGAGCAGCCCCCTTCCCGGCGACGGCAAGAGCACGAGCGCGGCGGGGCTGGCCGTGACGCTGGCGCGGCGCGGGCTCAAGGTGCTGCTGGTGGACGCGGACCTGCGCCGCGGCACGCTCAGCACCCGCATCGGGGCGCGCAAGCGCGGGCTGGCGGACCTGCTGGCCGGCAGCGCTTCCTTCCAGCAGGTGCTGCGCACGGTGGACGTGGGGAACGGCAACTCGCTTCACTACATCCCCACCGGCGCCCTGCCGGCGGACTGCACGGGGCTGCTGGGCTCGGCGCGCGCGGCGGCGCTGATGGAGTGGCTGCGCCAGAAGTACTACCTGGTGATCCTGGACACCCCGCCCGTCAACGTCTTCGCGGACACGGCGGTGCTGGGCGGGTACGCGGACGGGGTGATGCTGGTGGCGCGGGCGGGGGTCACTCCCTTCGACGCGCTGGTAGAATGCGCCGATCAGTGCCGGCGCGCCCGCCTGCCGGTGCTGGGCACGCTGCTCAACGACATCGACCCGCGGCGCGAGCAGGAGTACGACGCCGCGTACCGCTGGCAATCGTACGCGCAGAGCTACTATACGCAGCAGGCGTAGCATCGCCGTGGCAGAGGCGCCCCGCCCACCGCGTGTGGGCGGGGCGCCTTTTCCACACCCCGGAACGGGGCAAAGCGAGCGGTTGCATATACATATCGATACATATCGTTACATGGGAAACACTCGGAGCACATGGTACGGAATTCGCTAAAGTCAGCAGTACGGATCGAGGCCGGCGTGGATGCCGGCGGCAGCCCTTGGAACGTCGTCCGGGGCGCCGGTCCGCACCCGACAAGAGCACACCCGCCGCGAGACGGGGCCGCAGAGCCAGGGGTCTACACGGAACATCCACCGTGCGAGACTGCCCAGCCGCCGAAGGTGAGGGTAATGAGCACTCCGCTACTGAAGGGCCCACTCCTGCGATCGCTGGACGTTGCCGGCATCTTTCGGCCGGCCGACGCCGTGGTCGTCCCCCCGCGTGCGGCGGGGGTCGCCGACACCACTCCAGCCCAGCAGCGCGCCCTGACCCCCGAGGTCGGGCACACGCTGGACGGAATCGCCGCGCTGGCTGTGCTGTTCGCGGTCTGGACGATCGTGAACCTGCAGAACATGCCCGCGGGCTTCCAGGGCCTCCTGGGCCAGCAGGTGACCATCCGCAGCGCCGTGCTGGTGGGGGGCTTCGCCTTCCTCTGGCCCCGCGTGGTGGGGATGGCCGGCCTGTACGAGCCCGGCCCCTTCCGCCGCCGTGACGACGTGCTGCGCGTGCTGGCCGCGTGCACGGCCGGGGCGGTGCTGGCCTTCTGCTTCCCCCTGCTGGTGCTGGTGCCGGACTACCGCTTCGACGCGGCGGTCTACTACTGGGTCGGCTCGGTGGGCGCCACGCTGGCCATCCGCGCCCCGCTCTGGACCTTCGTGAGCACGGCCCGCAGCCGCGCGCCGCGCCGGGTGCTGGTGCTGGGGAGCGGCCCGCGGGCGCTGCGCGTGGCCGGCGAGGTGCGCGCCGCGGGCGACGGGGTGGAGCTGCTGGGCTTCGTGGACTCCAACGACCACCACTTCTCCGAGCGGATGGACGCGCCCAAGCTGGGCTCGCTGGAGGAGCTGGAAGAGATCCTGATGCACCAGGTGGTGGACGAGGTGCTCATCGCCCTCCCCATCAAGTCGTGCTACGAGCAGATCCAGCACGCCATCCGCGTGTGCGAGCGGACGGGGACCGAGTCCAAGTACCTGGCCGACGTCTTCCAGGTGGCCGTGGCGCGCCCGCGGCTGGAGAACGGCGGGCGGCTGTCGGTGGTGGCGATGAAGGTGTTCGCCGACGACCACCGCCAGTCCATGAAGCGTTGCGCGGACATGGTGTGCGCGGCCATCGGCCTGCTGGTGCTGTCGCCCGTGCTGCTGGGGATCGCGCTGGCCATCCGGCTGGACAGCCCGGGCCCCATCTTCTTCTCGCAGGAGCGCTACGGCCGCAACAAGCGCCGCTTCCGGATGTGGAAGTTCCGCACGATGGTGCCCAACGCGGAAGCGCTGCAGCCGATGCTGGAGGACCAGAACGAGGCGATCGGGCCCGCGTTCAAGATCAAGAACGACCCGCGCGTCACCACCATCGGCCGCTTCCTGCGCAAGACGTCGCTGGACGAGCTCCCGCAGCTCTTCAACGTGCTGCGCGGCGAGATGTCGCTGGTGGGCCCGCGCCCCATGGCCGTGCGCGACGTGCAGCTCTTCGACCAGGCCTGGTTCATGCGCCGCTTCAGCGCCCCTCCGGGGATGACGGGGCTGTGGCAGGTGAGCGGGCGCAGCAACCTGGGCTTCGACGACTGGGTGACGCTGGACCTCAAGTACATCGACGAGTGGTCGCTGGCGCTGGACCTCAAGATCCTGGCGAAGACCATTCCCACCGTCATGCGGGGTGTGGGTGCCGCGTAGCGGCGCCCGCGCCCCGGCAGGCACCGGCAGCGACGTACCGATGGAGACCCCGGTGACGGAGAAGGGGGAGTCGCTCTCGGAGCGCACCGTGTCCGCAGCGCAGTGGCGGCTGGTCGCCTCCATCGTGCAGGGCGGGATGCAGTTCGCGGTGGGCGTGTTCCTGGCCCGCCTGCTGGCCCCGGCGGACTTCGGCGTGGTGGCGCTGGCCATGGTGGTGATCGGCTTCGCCGGCGCCATCTCGGACTTCGGGCTGGAGGCCGCGGTGATCCAGCGGCGCGACCTCACGGAGCGCCACCTGCGGGCGGCGTTCACCGCCTCGGTGGCGCTGGGGCTGGGGCTGGCGGCCGGCCTGGCGCTGGCCGCGCCCTTTTCCGGCGTGGTCCTCAAGTCGTCCATCCTCCCCGGCGTGCTGCAGACGCTGGCGCTGGTGTTCGCCATCGGCGCGCTGGGCGGGACCTCGCGGTCCATGCTGCGGCGCGAGCTGCGCTTCAAGGCGCTCTTCTGGGCCGGGGCCGTGAGCTACCTGGTGGGATACGCCGGGGTGGTGACGGTGCTGGCGCTGCGCGGCTTGGGGGCGTGGTCCCTGGTGTGGGGCGCGCTCACGCAGGCCGCGCTGGAGTCGTTCCTGGTGATGGCCGTGGTGCGCCCGCCCCTGCGCCCGCTGCTGGCGCGGGCGGAGCTGCGCGAGCTGTTCGGGTTCGGGGCCGGGGTCAGCATGAACAGCGTGGTCAACTACCTGGCCCGCAACGGCGACAACCTGATCGTGGGGTCGTGGCTGGGGCCTGCCGCGCTGGGGCTGTACGGCCGCGCCTACAACCTGATGACGCTTCCCCTGAACTACCTGGGGGTGGCCGCGCACCAGGTGCTCTTCCCCGCCATGGCGGAGATCCAGCAGGACCGGGCGCGCGTGGGCCGGGCCTACATGCTTTCCGTGCAGATCTCCGCGCTGACTGCGGCGCCCATCATGGCGGGGATGGCCGTGGCGGCGCCGCACATGGTGACGGCGCTGTACGGGCCGAAGTGGGGCGGAATGACCATTCCCCTGCAGCTGCTCTGCGCGGCGGGGCTGCTGCGCGCCATCTACCACCTGGCCGGCTCCGTGACTTTCGCGGCCGGCTTCGTGTACGCCGAGCTGCGCAGGCAGATCGTGTACGCGGTGCTGGTGGTGATCGGGGCCGTGGCGGGGACGCGCTGGGGCGTGCCGGGCGTGGCGCTGGGCGTGTTCGCGGCCATCGTCTACATGTACGTGGCCATGGCGGCGCTGGCGCTGCGCATCGTGGGGGGCCGCTGGCGCGACTTCCTGATGGCGCAGCTCCCCGGCGTGCTGGTGGGTGCGCTGGTGGGCGCCGCGGCGCTGCTGGTGCGCACGGGGATGGAGCGCGGCGGCTACGCCAGCGGCTGGATCTTCGTGGCGCTGCTGGCCACCTGCACCGCCGCCGTGCCGGCCGCGGTCTACCTGCTCCCGGACGCCGTCCGCCCGTCGGGCCTGTTCGCCCGCTTCGGCGGCATGGTGGCGCGCCTCCCGTCGCCGCTTCACCACGCGGCGATCCGCATCCTCCACCTCCAGGGCGCGGCGCCATGACGCTCGTCTCCGTGGTGATGCCCTGCCACAACGGGGAGGCCTACGTGGCCGAGGCCATGGAGTCCGCGCTCGCCCAGACCCACCAGCCGCTGGAGCTGGTGGTGGTGGACGACGCGTCCACGGACGGCTCGTGGGGGGTGATCGAGGAGGTCGCCGGCCGCCACCATGGGCGCGTGACGGCCCTGCGGCTGGAGCGCAACCGCGGCGGGTGCCACGCGCGCAACCGCGGCGCCGCGGCGGCGCGCGGCGAGTTCCTGATGTTCCTGGACGCGGACGACGCCCTGCGCCCCGAGGCCGTGGCCGCGCTGGTGGATGCCGTGCGCGACCGGCCGGACGGCATCGCCATGTGCGACTGGCTGCACCTGGAGCTGCAGGATGGCGAGTGGCGGGAGACTCCCGCGTCGGTGCCCCTCCCCGAGCCCGGCGCCGACCTGTTCCGCGTGTGGCTGGACGGGTCCGCGTGGGCGCCCACCTCGTCCGTCCTGTGGCGGCGCGACGTGTACGAGCGCACCGGCGGGTGGGACGAGTCGCTGGCGCGCGAGCAGGACGACGACCTGATGCTGCGCGCCTACTCGCTGGGCGCGCGGCTGGTGCGCGCGGAGGGAGGGCTGGCGTACTACCGGCTGCAGCCCAGCCTGGGGATCTCGGTGACGCGCGGGGTCGCCATCGAGAAGCTCCAATCCTCCGTAAGCGTGGTGGAGATGCTCTGGCGCGAGATCCAGCGCCACGGCCGGGCGGACGAGCTGCGCGCGCCCGTGGGGAACGTGTACCACCAGCTCGCCTTGCGCGGCTTCCAGCAGGGCCACACGGAGCTGGCGCGCGAGTGCCTGCGGCGGGGCGACGAGATGGCGGGCCCCCGCATCCTCTCGCCCAAGCGGATCGGGCGCGCGCTGGAGCGGCTGCTGGGGCTGGAGCGCAAGGAGCGCCTGGTGCAGGCGCTGGCCCGCATCGGCGTCGCCACGCCCGCGCGCAGGCAGACCTTCCAGGTGCGCAAGCTGTTCGCCCGCATTGAGCCCCAGGCGCAGAGCCCGTCCGCCCCCCGGTGATGCGAGCCATCTTCAGCCGCCGCGCCGGCACCTACCTGATGCGCCTCCTCCCGCTGCAGGTGTACGGGCGGCTCCTTCCGCGCGAGGTGGTGGGGCTCTGCTACCACGTGGTGTCGGATCGCGGGCTCCCGCACGTCCGCCATCTCTACCCGTACAAGACGCCGGAGCAGTTCGAGGCGGACCTGGTGTACCTCAAGCGGAGCTTCCGCGTGGCGTCGTACGCGGAGCTGGTGGAGGGGCGCGATCCCAACGCCGTGCACCTGAGCTTCGACGACGGCTACGCGGAGTGCTTCTCCGTGGTCCGGCCGCTCCTGCTGAAGCATGGGCTTCCCTGCACCTTCTTCATCAACACGGACGTGCTGGACAACCGGCGCATGCTCGCCTTCAACCGCGTCTCGCTCTGCCTGGACGCGGTGGAGCGCGGCGGCGCGGATGCCGCGCGCGTCATGGCCGGGACGGCGCGCGAGGCCGGCGCGCCGGTGGATGCGTTCGCCACCTGGATCCGCGCGCGGATCCGGGATCCGGATTCGGGCGCGGAAGAGCTGCTGGACCGCCTCTGCGCGCGGCTGGGGGTGGACGTGGAGGGCTTTCTCGCGAACGAGCGCCCCTACCTGACCACCGCGCAGGTTCGGCAGATGGCGGATGAGGGGTTCACCATGGGCGGCCACACGCGCATGCACTGGCACATGGGCTCCACGCGCGGCGAGGACCGCATCGAGCGCGAGATCGTGGAGTCGTGCCGCGTGGTCGCGGAGATCACCGGGGACGAGCGCGTGCCCTTCGCCTTTCCCTACGACGCGGAGGGGGTGGATCGCGCGTTCCTGGCGCGCGTGCTGGAGCGCAACCCGCGCGTGGGCCGCCTGTTCGGGACGGGATCGCTGCGCATCGACGCGCCCTTCATGGTCAACCGGATGCTGGCCGACTCGCCGCCGGCCCTGGGCCGCGCGCGCAGCAACCTGCCGGGGATCCTGAGCGGCGCCTACCTGGACGAGTTCCTGCGCCCGGCGGGGGCCCCGTGAGCGCGCTGGTCTCCGTGGTGACGGCCTGCCACAACGCCGAGAGCCTCGTGGGCGAGACCATCGAGTCGGTGCTGGCGCAGACGTACCCGCACGTGGAGCACGTCGTCGTAGACGACGCCTCCACCGACGGCTCGTGGGAGGTGATACGCGGCTACGAGGCGCGCCATCCCGGCCGCGTGCGCGGGGTGCGGGTGGAGCGCAACCGCGGCCCCAGCCACGCCCGCAATCGCGGGGTGGAGGCGGCGCGCGGCGAGCTGCTGATGTTCCTGGACGCGGACGACCTGGTCACCCCCGACACGCTCCAGTCCCTCGCCGAAGCGGTGGAGGGCCGGCCGCTCGCCGTGAGCTTCTGCGACTGCAGGGGGTGGCGCCAGCAGGCGGACGGGCGCTGGGCCGAGGCCCCGCGCGACATCGGCATCCCGGACGAGAACACGGACCTGTTCCGCGCCTTCCTGCTGCACACCGCCTGGCCCCCCACCTGCTCCACGCTGTGGCGGCGCGACGCGTACGACCTCACCGAGGGGTACGACGAGGAGATGGTGCGCGACGAGGACACGGACCTCCTCCTGCACGCCTACGCGCGCGGCGCCCGGCTGGTGCGGGCGCGGTCCGGCATCGGCTACTACCGCTCGTTCGAGGGAACGCGGGCGTCCGTCAGCAGCGGGATCTCCGAGGCGCGCTTCCGCTCGTCCATGAAGGTGCTGGACAAGCTGGCGGCCGAGCTGGAGCGCCACGGGCGCCGGGCGGACTACGAGGACCTGCTCTCCCGCTCGTACCACAAGGCGGCGCTGCACGGCTTCCAGATGGGCTTCCGCGAGCTGGCGCGCGAGTGCCTGCGCAAGGGGCGCGCGCTCACCGGCCCGCGCCTGATCTCCACTCACCCGGTGGGCCGCATGCTGGAGCGCCTCCTGGGGCTGGAGCGCAAGGAAACCCTGGCCAAGCGCCTCGCGGGGCTGGGCGTCACCACGCCGCGGCGCCGGCGCGCGCTGCGCCTGGAGCGGGCCGTGCGCGCCGCGGAGCCCGCGCCATGACCCGCGTGTCCGTCGTGACGCCCTGCCACAACGCCGAGCCCTTCATCGCGGAAACGATCGAATCGGTGCTGGCGCAGTCGCATCCGCACGTGGAGCACGTGGTGGTGGACGACGCCTCGCGCGACGGGAGCTGGGAGATCGTGCGGGGCTACGCGGAGCGCTTCCCGGACCGGGTGCGCGCCATCCGCCTGGACGAGAACCGCGGCGGCTGCCACGCCCGCAACCTGGGCGCACGGGAGGCGCGCGGCGAGTTCCTGATGTTCCTGGACGCCGACGACGTCATCTCGCCCGAAACGCTGGCGGCGCTGGTGGATGCGGTGCGCGACCAGCCGCGCGGGGTCGCGTTCTGCCCGTGGCTCCGCCTGCGCAGCCGCAACGGCCAGTGGGAGCGCGCCCCCGCCGACGCCCCGCTCCCCGAGCCCGACGCGGACACCGCGCTGCGCGGCTGGGTGGAAGGCACCGCCTGGACGCCGCCCTGCGCGGTCCTCTGGCGGCGCGACGCGTACGAGCTGACCGGCGGCTGGGACGAAACGCTCACCCTGAACGACGACGGCGACCTGATGCAGCGGGCGCTGGCGCTCGGCGCCCGCCCGGTGCGCGCCGCCGGCGGCGAAGCGCTCTACCGCTGGCACGATTCGTCACGTGTCTCCGTGAGCCAGAGCTTCCTGGAAGAGCGGAAGCTGCGCTCCCAGGTGCGCGTGCTGGACAAGCTGGCGGAGATCCTGGAGGGGCAGAACCGGCTCGCGGAGTTCGGGCCATCGCTGGGCCTGGGCTACCAGCGGGCGGCGCTGCTGGGCTTCCAGAGCGGCCACCGCGATCTGGCGCGCGAGTGCCAGGCGCGCGGCGAGAGCCTGGGAAGCCGCCGCGCCGTGTCGCCCACGCCCGCGGGGCGGCTGATCGTCCGCATCCTGGGGCTGGAGCGCAAGGAGATGCTGGTGCAGTCGCTGGCGCGGCTCGGCATCATGAGCCCGCAGCGCCGCCGCCTCCTGCAGATGCAGCGCACGCTGGAGGGCCAGCGATGAGAGTGGCCGTCTGCGTCACGACGTACCTGCGCCCGCAGGGGCTGGCGCGCCTGCTGGAACATCTCGATACACTTCGCTTCGAGAAGAGCCCGGCGCCCGACCTCGAAGTCGTGGTGGTCGACAACGATCCACAGGGCTCCGCGGCCGCCGTCTGCGACGAGTGGAAGGGGCGCATCCGCTGGCCGCTGCGCTACGAGCACGAGACGCGGCGCGGGGTCTCCCAGGCCCGCAACCGCGCCGTCGCGGCCACGAAGAGCGCGGA
>CADCTW010000024.1:0-4267 GCA_902805735.1 uncultured Gemmatimonadota bacterium
ACACGCCAGGAGTGCTTCGGCATCGTCTTCTGCGAAGCCGCCGCCCACGGCACCCCCTCGCTCGCCACCCGCACCGGCGGCGTCGCCGACGCGGTGGCCCACGGCGAATCCGGCTTCCTCTTCCCCCCCGACGCACCGCCGGCCGAGTACGCCGCCACCATCAGCGCCCTCCTGGCGGACCGCCCCCGCTACGAGTCCCTCGTCTCATCCTCCCGCCGCGCCTACGACGACCGCCTCAACTGGGACGCCTGGGCCCGCGCCGCCTCACAGACGATCGTGGAGGTCCTCCAGTAGTCCTCCCTCTGTGTCTCTGTGCCTCTGTGTGAGATTGCCGTTCCTCCAGTTGCGCCCAGGCCCGCCAGCCCGTACCGTGTCCGCAACGCCACGCGCCCGCCAACTGGCACATGCCTTGCCCGCGTCGTGCGGATGCGCAGGCCTTCAACCCAACCGTGGACCCTACCGAGGAGCCATGAGCTTCCAGACGAACAAGCAGGACGGAGTGGTGGTGGTGGACGTGGACGGACAGCTGATCGTCGGCAACCGCCAGGAGCTGAAGCAGAAGGTGCTCGACGAGCTGGAAGGGGGGGAGCGCAAGTTCCTCATCGACTTCTCGAACACCGGGTACATCGACTCGTCCGGCCTGGGCGTGCTGGTGTCGCTTTCCAAGAAGATCCGCGAGCAGGGGGGCGAGCTGCGCCTGGCGAACCTCAACGAGGACCTGCGGACGCTGTTCGAGCTCACCAAGCTCGACACGCTCTTCAACATCGCGGACACCCGCGAGGCGGCCCTTTCCGGTTTCTGAGCGCGCCGCGCGGCACACCGGCCCACGGGCGCCGCGGCGGGGGAGTCGTCCCCGGCGCGGCGCGACGTGCAATCCACGCTCTCTCCGCGCCGCCGCGTGCGGACCGCTGAGCCCATGAACGAGCGAAATGGCGCCGCCTCGGCGGAGCCCACCGCGTTCGCGCTGGAGCTACCCAGCGACCTGCGCCAGATCGACACCGCCGTGTCGTACCTCGTCTCCCGCTGCCGCGAGTACCACTTCGCGGGGTCGCGGCTGACGCTCAACTTCCGCGTGGGGATCGCCGAGGCGCTGGCCAACGCCATGATCTACGGCAACGGCCGCGACCCGGACAAGCGCGTGCGGGTGGAGGTGGAGCTGGACCCGCAGCGCGTGAGCGTGGTGGTGCGCGACGAGGGCGCCGGCTTCGACCCCGCGGACGTGCCGGACCCCACCCTTCCCGAGCACCTGGAGGCCACCGGCGGGCGCGGGCTCTTCCTGATCCGCTCGCTGATGGACGCGGTGGACTTCAACGAGTGCGGCAACTGCGTCCGCCTCACCCTTTTCCGCGAGAAGCAGCAGCACCCGCTCGCGAGCTGACGCACCCCATGATCGCCGTTCCGCCCCCCGCCCCCGCCATTCCCCGGGCCGCGCGCGAAGTCCTGGAAGACTTCTGCCGCGCGTACCCGGGCGGACGTGTGTGGGTGCGCGCCGGCGAGGGGTGGTCGCTGGTGTGCGGCCCCGCCGGGCCCGAGGCGCCGGCGTACTTCGTGGAGGTGCCGGGCACCCCCTTCTCGGCCGAGCTTCCGGGGGTGGACGAGGCGGCGGGCGAGGCGGTGGCGCGCTTCCTGGCCAACACGCTGGGCCGCGTGCGCCGGCACGACGACGAGATCCGCTCGTTCAGCCGCGAGATGGCCGAGCGGTACGAGGAGATCAACCTCCTCTACTCCATCAGCGAGATCCTGGGCTCCATCATCTCGCTGGACGACGCCGCGCAGACCATTCTCTCCGAGGTGGCGGGGATCGTGGGCGCGCAGCGCGCCTCGCTCTGGGTGCACGACGCGGACTTCGGCGTGCTGCGCCTGACGGCCGCCGAGGGCGGCGACGGGCAGCGCGGCCCCGTGCCCGTGGAAGATCCCTGCTCCGTGACGGCCGAGGTGTTCCGCTCCGTGCGCCCCATCCTGCTGGGCCCCGAAGACGAATGGACGCGCGGCGACTGCGCCGACTTCGCGGGCGACGCCAGGCACCGCGGCGCTTTCCTCTCCGTGCCCGTGTCGTACACGCCACCGGAAGGCGAGGCGCGTACGGTCGGTGTGATCAACGTGAGCGGGCGCACGACGGGAGAAGGGTTCTCGGCGGGCGACATGAAGCTCCTTTCCGCCATCGCCAGCCAGATCGGCGCCGCGGTGGAGAACAACCGCCTGATCGCGGACAGCCTGCGCCAGGAGCGGATGGTGCGCGAGATGGAGCTCGCGCACGACCTGCAGCTCAAGCTCCTCCCGCAGGTGGAGCAGTTCGCTTCGTACGCCGAGGTGGCGGCCCGCTGCGCCCCGGCGGAGTCCGTGGGCGGCGACTTCTACCACCTGTTCCGCCTGCCGGGCGGGCGGCTGGGGGTGCTGATCGGCGACGTCAGCAGCCACGGCTTCGGCGCGGCGCTGATCATGGCGCTCACCATGGGCTCCGTGGCCATCCACGCCTCCGAGGGCGACCGCCCCGGCGAGGTGCTGCGCCGCACCCACCAGGCGGTGATCGAGGAGCTGGAGACCACGGAGATGTACATGACGCTCTTCTACGGCGTCATCGACCCGGCGGAGCGCACCCTGACCTTCTCCAACGCGGGGCACTCGCACGCCTTCCGCATCCCCGGCGAGGGCGAGCCGGAGCGCCTCTCCGCCACCGACCTCCCGCTGGGGATGGTGGACCTGGACGAGTACAGCGAGGCGCGGGTGTCGTGGGAGCCGGGGCGCGACCTCCTCTTCCTCTTCACCGACGGCCTTTCGGACGCGCTGGGCGAGGGCGAGGTGCAGGGCGAGCGCACGCTGCTGCACCGCATCGCGGACCGGCGCGGCGAGCCGTGCGAGCGGCTGATGGAAGGCCTCTTCGCGAGCCCCGGCGGCGCGCGCGACATCCCCGCCGACGACCGCACCGCCGTGCTGGTGCGGATGTGACCAGCCGCCGCGAGCTCCGCCAGCTCCCGTACCCGGACGAGCTCCCGCGCGCCAAGCGCTCGCTGGGGCAGAACTTCCTGGTGGACGCCAACATCCAGCGCCGCATCGTGGACTCGCTGGAGCCCGGCCCGGACGACGAGGTGATGGAGATCGGCCCCGGCGTGGGCGCGCTCACCCGCCACCTGGCCGGCCGCGTGCGCCGCCTGGTGCTGGTGGAGCTGGACAACGGCCTCGCCGCGCGCCTGCAGGCCGAGTTCGCGGGCGACCCGTCGGTGGAGGTCATCCACCGCGACGTGCTGGAGGTGGAGCTGGAGGACGTCACCGACGACCCCGCGTCGCTCAAGGTGATCGGCAACATCCCATACAACATCACCACCCCCATCCTCTTCTCCCTGCTGGAGCGCCGCCCCCGCCCGCGCGAGATCGTGCTGATGGTGCAGCGCGAGGTGGCGGACCGCATCCTGGAGCCGGAGGGGAGCAAGACGTACGGCGCCCTGGCCGTGGGTGTGCGCTCGGTGGCCGATGCCAAGCGCGTGCTCAACGTCAGCCGCGAGGCGTTCCGCCCCATCCCCGACGTGATGTCGTCGGTCATCCGCATCACGCCGCACCAGCCGCCGCGCCTGGAGCCGCACGAGGAGATCGCGCTGCGCAACCTGACGCGCGCCGCCTTCGGCCAGCGCCGCAAGCAGTTCCAGCGCATCCTGCGCGACGCCTACCATCTGTCTCCGGAGCAGGTGGGGGAGCTGGAGGCCAAGCTGGGCATCGACCTCCGCGACCGTCCCGAGACCTTCTCCCCCGAGGCCTTCATCCGTATCGCCAACAGCCTGGCCTCACACAGAGACACAGAGGCACAGAGATAACTTTTTCTCTGTGCCTCTGTGTCTCTGTGTGAGCGGTCCGGCGCCGTTGCGGCCACGCCCCGGACCACTTCCCGGCACCCCCTTCTTATCCTCTGGAAAGTCTTTATGTTGAGCGTGTCATCACGTCTCAGGATGGAGGAGGCCAATGTTACCGGAATTCGACCAGCTGGTCACCGCCGCCCTCGCGCTCTCCCCCGACGAGCGCGGGAAGCTCGCTGAACGCCTGCTGGCTTCGCTGGAGGACGAGGAGGATCTCGAAGATTCCGGGAGTGTAGAGCGTGCGTGGATCGACGAGGTGAAGCGCCGCCAGGAGCGATTTCGCCGGGGCGAGATCCGTGAAGTTCCCGCGGACGAGGCCCTCGCCCGGGTACGTGCCGGCCTCCGGAGCGCGTGACAACCCTCACTCTCCTGGATTCGGCCGAGGAGGAAATCGCGGAAGCGGCAGAGTTCCTCGCGCGGCA
>CADCTW010000024.1:4277-8569 GCA_902805735.1 uncultured Gemmatimonadota bacterium
CTGGAACGGTTGATCGAGAACCCCAGGGCCGGTCCCATGATCGATCCAGGGATGCACAAGCTCGGCGTTCGCAAGTTTCCCTACAACGTAATCTACGAGATCCACCCGTCCCACGTACGGGTACTCGCGCTAGTGTAGTGCCGCCGCCGCCCCGGGATCTGGAGGAGCCGCGGCTAAAGGCGCTCACACAAAGACACAGAGGCACAGAGATTAAGTTCTTCTCTGTGCCTCTGTGCCTCTGTGTGAGCCCCGTAGTTGACGGTCGCAGCGTACCGGCATATCTTGTGAATGATTTCACAAGGGCCGCTACAATGAAGAAGATATCCGAGTCGGCGGTTCGCCGGCTGTCGCTGTATTTGAGGTTCCTGCAGGAAGCGGATGCGGCGGGGGTGGAGACCATTTCCAGCGGCGAGCTCGCGCGCCGCGGAGGGGCCACCTCGGCGCAGGTGCGCAAGGACCTTTCGCTCTTCGGCTCGTTCGGCAAGCGGGGGACCGGGTACTCCGTGCGCGAGCTGGTGCGGGAGATCCGCACCATCCTGGGGCTGGACCGCACCTGGCGGGTGGCGCTGGTCGGGGCGGGGAAGCTGGGCTCCGCCCTTTTCTCGTACCGCGACTTCGAGGCCCGCGGCTTCCAGATCCGCGCCGTGTTCGACTCGGACCCCGGCAAGGTGGGCGCGTCGTGGGGCGGCCTCACGGTGTTCCCCGACGAGGAGATGGACCGCATCCTCCGCGAAGAGAAGGTGGACATCGCCATCGTGGCCGTGCCCGCGGACGCGGCGCAGGGGGTG
The DNA here is from genome assembly GCA_902805735.1 of uncultured Gemmatimonadota bacterium. GTDB lineage: Bacteria > Gemmatimonadota > Gemmatimonadetes > Longimicrobiales > Longimicrobiaceae > Longimicrobium. Next base: position 5,066 of record CADCTW010000024.1, read on the forward strand.
GTGGACCGCATCGTCCGCGCGGGAGTGCGCTCCATCCTCAACTTCGCCCCGGTGCGCCTGCGCGTGCCCGAGGCCGTCACCCTGCGCAACGTGGACGTGACGCTGGAGCTGGAAGGGCTCTCGTTCGGGCTCAACGCCCGTTGAAGAGCGGTGCTGGACAGGGACACGGAGGGGTGGAGACGGCGGGTCTCCGCCCCTCCGTGTCTCTTTGCGCCTGTGTCCGCGCGGCGTTGCCGAGCCCCCGGGGAGCGGCTATTATCCGCGGCTGACTCGCGGCCCGGCGGACCAAACGCGTGGTGCGGTGTATCCACTGCGCGGGGCATCGGCACGGGGCGCGGACCTTTCCGTTTGCAGGGAAGAACATGGCAGGCACGGAAGCACCGGACGGGGTGAGGTTCGAGCACTCGGGGTCGCTGGCGCAACGCGCGCTGCAGCTGCTGGCCACGGGCCCGCGCACGACGCCGGAGATGGCGGCCCAGGTGATGGGGATCACCGGCGGCGGGGCCGCGGCGGCGCGCGCCATTTGGGCGCTGCTCGGCTGCGACGCGCGCTTCGCCGTCTCCGGCGAGGGCGTGTGGTCGCTCGCCCAGGCGGCGGCCCCGGCCCTCCGCCCGCTGCGCGAGGAAGAGTGGGTGGTGGTGGACTTCGAGACCACCGGCGGCTCCCCCTCCGGCGGGCACCGGGTGACCGAGGTGGCCGCCGTGCGCGTGTCCGGCGGCAAGATCCAGGGCACCTACTCCACGCTGGTGAACCCGGAGCGCCGCATCCCGGGGATGATCACCTCCATCACGGGGATCACCCAGCAGATGGTGGACTGCGCGCCCTGCTTCCGCGAGGTGGCGCATCGGGTGGGGGAGGCGGTGGAGGGCGCCGTGTTCGTGGCCCACAACGCGGCGTTCGACTGGCGCTTCCTCTGCCACGAGATGGAGATGGCGACCGGCGTGCAGCCGGCGGGGCGGCAGCTCTGCACGGTGAAGGTGGCGCGCAAGCTCCTCTCGCACCTGCCGTCGCGGGGGCTGGACGCGCTCTCGGTGTACTTCGGGCTGGAGATCGAGAACCGGCACCGCGCGCTGGACGACGCGGTGGCGACCGCGCACGTCCTCCTGCGGCTGATCGACATGCTGGAGGACCGCGGCGTCCACGACTGGGAGGCGCTGGAAGTGCTCCTGGGCCGGCGCAAGCCGAAGACGAGCCGCAAGCGCGCCGCGTCGCCGCGCAGCATGGAGGCGGCGTGAGCGAGGGCGGCGTGCGCACCCGCACGGTGGGCGACCTGCGCATCCACGCGCTGGAGGGGGGCACGCAGCGGCTGGACGGGGGCGCCATGTTCGGCGTGGTCCCCAAGCCGCTGTGGGAGCGCCGCATCCCGGCCGACGAGCGCAACCGCATCCCGCTGGGGATGCGCTGCCTGCTGGTGGAGACGCGGGACGAGCTGGTGCTGATCGAGACGGGCCTGGGCAACAAGGAAGACGAGAAGTTCCGCGGCATCTACGGCGTGGACAACGAATCCGCCGCCGGACGCCCGGACGTACTCCATGACTCGCTGGCCGCCGCGGGCTTCCGCGCGGAAGACGTGGGCGTGGTGGTCAACACCCACCTCCACTTCGACCACGCGGGCGGCAACACGTACCGCGACGAGGGCGGCGACGTGCGCCTCTCCTTCCCCAACGCGCGCTACTACGTGCAGCGCGGCGAGTGGGAGTGGGCGCACCGCCACAACGAGCGGACGCAGGCCAGCTACCTCCCGCACAACTACGAGCCGGTGATGGCGGCCGGGCGGCTGGAGCTGGTGGAGGGGAACGTGGAGATCGTCCCCGGGATCTCGGTGTACCGCACGCCGGGCCACTGCCCGCACCACCAGTCGGTGCTGGTGCGTTCGGCGGGCGAGACGGCGTGCTTCCTGGCCGACGTGCTCCCCACCTTCGCCCACCTCCCGCTCCCGTGGATCATGGGCTACGACGTGGAGCCGCTGGTCACCCTGGAATCGAAGCGCGAGCTCCTGCGCCGCGCCACCGACCGCCGCTGGCTCCTGGTCTCGAACCACGATCCGTCGACGGCGTGGGGCTACGCGGTTGCGGAGGGCAAGGGAGCAAGACTGGAAGAAGAGTCGTGAGTACCAAGTGCCCAGTACTAAGTGCCTAGTGCCCAGTGCCCAGTGCCCAGTGCTCAACTGCAGTTTGTTCGTACTAGGCACTAGGCACTAGGCACTAGGCACTAAGTACTTTTCGTTCGCCGTTCACCATCACCACGGACCGAAAACATGATCGATATCGCTCGCGACCCGAAGACCACGCCCGTGATCGTCAGCGCCGTCCGCACGCCGATCGGGCGGTTCCTGGGCGGCCTGTCGTCCCTCTCCGCGCCCGACCTGGGCGGGATCGCGCTGCGCGAGGCAGTGGCGCGCGCCGGGATCCCGGCGGAGGACGTGGAGGAAGTCATCATGGGGAACGTGGTGCAGGGCGGCGTGGGGCAGGCCCCCGCGCGGCAGGCCGTGATCAAGGCCGGGCTCCCCTCCGCCGTCTCCGCGCTCACCATCAACAAGGTGTGCGGCAGCGGGCTCAAGGCCGTGATGCTGGCCGCGCAGGGGATCCGCGCGGGCGACAGCCGGGTGGTGCTCGCCGGCGGGCAGGAGAGCATGTCCAACGCCCCCTACTACGTCTACGGGATGCGCAACGGCGTCAAGTTCGGCGACCAGACGCTGGTGGACGGGCTGGTGCGCGACGGGCTGTGGTGCTCGTTCTGCGAGGTGCACATGGGCGGGCACGCGGAGTACACGGCCAACAAGGCCGGCATCTCCCGCGCGCAGGCCGACGAGTTCTCCGTGAACTCGCACCGCAAGGCGGTGGCGGCGCAGCAGGCCGGCAAGTTCAAGGAAGAGATCGTTCCCGTGGAGATCGCGGGCCGCAAGGGGAGCACCATCGTCAGCGACGACGAGGGCCCGCGCGCCGACTCGTCGATGGAGAGCCTGGGCAAGCTGAAGCCCGCCTTCGCGAAGGATGCCCCCAAGGATGTGACCGACCCCGTGGTGACCGCCGGCAACGCGTCGTCCATGAACGACGGCGCCTCGGCCGTCCTGGTCGTCTCGGAGGAATACGCCCGCGCCAACGGCCTCACCATCCTGGCCCGCGTCACCGGCTACTCCACGGGCGCCGTGGAGCCCAACGAGCTCTTCTTCGCCCCCATCCAGGCGGTGCGGCGGCTGATGCAGAAGACCGGCACCGGCATCCACGACTTCGACCTGATCGAGGCCAACGAGGCCTTCGCCGTGCAGGCCCTCGCCAACGGCCAGGGCCTGGAGTGGGACTGGGACCGCGTCAACGTCAACGGCGGTGCCGTGGCCCTGGGCCACCCCATCGGCGCCTCGGGGGCGCGGGTGCTCACCACCCTCCTCCACGCCATGAAGGACCGCGACGCCGAGACCGGCCTCGCGACGCTCTGCCTGGGCGGCGGCGACGCGGTGGCGCTGTCCGTCGAGCGCGTCTGACGGAACTGAAGTGCTCAGTGCCC
>CADCTW010000025.1 GCA_902805735.1 uncultured Gemmatimonadota bacterium
CGGGATCATCTACCGCATCGCGTACACGGGGGCCGGCGGCGCGGCCCCCGGCCCCGGCGCGCCGACCAACGTGCAGGGCGCCAACGTGCGCATGACCGGCGCCCGCGTGCCGTCGCCGCCCGCCGCCACGCCCGCACAGCTCGCCTCCGCCATTCTCGGCCGCGCGCCCGGGTCGCTGCGCGTCTCCTCCCCCGCCTTCCAGGACGGCGCCCGCATCCCGGAGACGTACGTGGCCGAAGGGGAGGACGTCTCGCCTCCGCTGCAGTGGAGCGCGGGCCCCGCCGGGACGCGCAGCTACGCCGTGATCATGGAAGACCCGGACGTGCGGCAGGACCCGCCCTTCGTCCACTGGCTCCTGTACAACGTTCTGGCGGAGGTCACGTCGCTGGACGAGGGCGTACCCGGCACACCGCGGCTGGAGAAGCCGAAGGGAGCGCTGCAGGGGCGGAACGAGCGCGGCACGCTCGGCTACTACGGCCCGCGGCCGCCGCGGGGGGACTCGCCGCACCGCTACCACTTCCAGGTGTTCGCGCTCGGCACCGTGCTCAACCTCCCCCACGGCGCGAGCCGCGCGGAGCTGCTGTCCGCCATGCGCGGCCACGTCCTGGCGCAGGGCGAGACGGTGGGCACTTTCCAGCGCTGAAACCGGCCAGCGCCGCTCGATGAACACGGGGAGGGGAACGGGCCCGCGCCGCTTCAGAGTACGCGCGCGGAGCCCCGCTTCCGGGGAGCGCGGGCTTCGTCAATCCGCGGCGCGGATCTCCTGAACGGGGAGGCAGAAGCGAAACGTGCTCCCGACCGCTGCCTCGCTCTCGAACTCCAGCCGGCTGCCGAGCTGTTGGAGGGCCTCCTGCACGATGGCGAGCCCCAGCCCGGTCCCCTCCGCCGCATCCGGGTGCGCGCGGAAGAACCGCTCGAAGACGCGGTCGTGCAGCTCGCGGGGGATCCCCAGGCCATTGTCGCGCACCAGGACCCACCACGGGCCCGATTCCGGTTCGCGCTCGAACTCCACGGCCACCCACCGGCCGGCCTTGTCGCCGTCCGCGTATTTGACCGCGTTGGACACGAGGTTCAGGAGGACCACCTCGGCGCGGCTCGCGTCCACCACCACTTCCGGCACCTGTCCGCGGATCTCCAGCCGAACCATCCGCTCCTCCGCGAGCGGCCGCACCTCGGCGAGCACGGCGTCTAGCGCATCGTTCAGCGCGACGCAGCGCTCGGCGACGGGCTGGCTCATCTCCGCCAGCGCGAGGGACCGGACGTCTTCGATGACCTCGCGCGCGCGACGGAGGTTGCGCTCGACGATGCCCGCGAAGCGGCGCCGCTCTTCCGACTCCCCGGCGACTTCGTCGTCGCCGAGCAGGAGCGCCGCACCCTCCGCCGCACCCAGAGGGTTCTTGAGCTGGTGCATCAGCGTGTCGGCGAAGTCGCGGAGGCGCGTCCCCTCTGCGTGGCGGCCCTCCGTGTCCTCTTCGGCGTACAGCGCCACGGTGATCTCCCCCATCAGGAGCGGGGCACGGTTCAGCCTGCCGAAGACGCGTCCTACGGCCGCGGGGTCGGGGGTACCGGGGTACTCGGCGAGCCAGTTCAGCGCCGCGCCGTCCAGCACCTGGGCGAGCTCGTCGAACTCGTGGACGATCTCCTGGACATCGTACCCCTGTGCGCGCCTGAGCCGCGCGACATCCCGCAGCCGATCGGTGACGACCTCCTGCACCGTGAGCCGCCGATCCTCGCCCGCCTCCAGGAAGTCGGCGGCCTTCAGGAGCGCGTCGGGCACCCCGTCCAGCAGCTCAGGCGTGGGGAGCACGTGCTTCGGATGGGTGCCGAGGCGCCCGGAGATCCGCTCCACCCATGCGCGGGTCACCTCGGCACGGTCACGGCGCAGCCGTTCAGCCGCGAAGCACTCGAAGGCAACCACGGGGTCATCCACTCCGATCTCAGGGCGGCGGGCTCATTGGCCCGGCATCATCTGGCCGTGAACATGCCCGGCAGGGGCAAGACGGGGACCGGCACCGAATCAGCCACGCCAGCGCAGCTGGGCCGCGACGATCGCCGACGCGTTACCGGGAGAACAGGAGCCAGTACGCGAGGTATGCCGCGCCCGCCGCCAGCGCGAGGGCAAGCAGCACGATGAGCGCCTTCACCGGGAGCGGTGAGCGCTTCCACACACGCAATCCCCACCCCGCGACCCGTCGGACGAGGAGCTCGATGCGGTCCAGGGCACGCGCGGCGGGGCGCGATTCCTGTGCGACCATCCCGGCGCCGAGGAAGATGATCAGGAACCCGGGACCCGGTGCGGGAAGGAAGAAGATCCCCGCCGCCATCACCAAAACCCCGCCGCCGATGAAGAGCGGCTTCCGCACGCCGCTCCCCCCGGACCGCTGGCGCTGCTCGTAGCGCCGCGTGAACCGTTCGCCGGGCTCCGCTTCCTTGATCTCGCGCCAGCTTTCCTTGACCTTCCGCAGCATCGTCCGCCTGGGTGAGTGAGTCGGTGCGCCTCGGAAGGGCCGAGGCGATCTCCGCCGTCAGGACGGCGCCTCAGCCCTCGCCGGCGGGCAGCGTGTCGCCGGCCTCGGTGTAGGCGGGGGGCACGTACAGGTCCAGCGTGCGCAGGGGCCCGTCGCCCGTGTTGCGGATCTCGTGCGCCTCGCCCCGCTCCACCAGGAGCAGGACGCCCGCGCGTAGCGGGTGGGGCTGCCCGTCCACCACGGCCGTTCCTTCGCCGCCGATGACGTACAGCCACTGGTCCGCGCCCTGGTGGCGGTTGTCCGGGCCGCCGGCGCTCTCGCCGGCCGCCAGGATCATCAGCGCGGCCTGGGAGCGGGCGTTCCCGGCGACCACGGTGAAGCCTTTTTCGAAGCGGAGCTGGTGATGCTGCATGCCTTTGATCCTCGCGGGCGAAAGGGTTGCCGGGGCGCGGCGCGATCGCGGTCCGGTCTCGAGGCGGAACAGCTCCGTGCGCAGCCGGATGCAGCTGGCGCGGCAGCTCTGACGTGGAGCGCCATGCGGAGTGTCGCCGCGGCGCGTGTCCGAAGCCGACGGGATCGTTGCACCTGTTTCGATCCGGGTCACCCCTCCGGCCCGTAACGGAAATCACGGGCACGTCTGGGGCGCTCGCCTCAGCCGGAACGCAAAAGGCGGCCCCGAACCAGGAGCCGCCTTCCTCGCCTCGCGCGCAGGGTGACGTTCAGCCGCAGCACTTCTCCGTGCAGCAGCACTCGTCTCCGCAGCAATCTCCGCATCCGCAGTCGGGGCAGTCGCACTTGTTGTTCATCGGACACCTCGGATGGGTGGTGGGGAGTCGCCAAGTCGTTGTAAAGTAGCCGGTTGCGCCCGATGGGTCAACCGAGACGCGGCGTGTCCGGCGAGGTAAGCCGCGTCTCGCCCGACCCAGCCGGCCAGGGCCGAGCCCCGGGTGTGCATCCACGGCAGGCCGAGGAAGTACAGGCCCGGTGCATCCGTGACGCCGCGCCTCTGCACGGGAGTTCCGGCGGGCGCGAGGACGGGGACGTCCAGCCAGGAGTAGTCGGGACGGAACCCGGTGGCCCAGACCACCGCGCCCGGCGTGACGGTGCCACCGCCCGCTAACGTCAGGGCGTCGCGGGCCGCGGCCGTGACGCGCCCGCGGAGGGCGACCCCGCGGCGGCGAAGCGCCGAGGGGCTGGCCCCGATCAGCGTGTCCGCGCGGCTCATCCGCCGGCCGAGGCGCGACTCCACCGTCACGTCCAGGAGCCCCGCCCGTTCCAGCCACCAGAACACGCTGCGGCCCAGCACGCGATCCGGCAGGCGCGGCATCCGCGTCCCGACCGCCAGGTGGACGCGGTGCGTGCGGGCCAGCTCGGCCGCGATCTGCACCCCGGAGTTGCCGGCGCCGACCACCACCACGTCGCCCGCCGGGATCTGCGCGGGCCCACGGTACTCGCTGCTGTGGAGCTGGAGGATGCTGGGGGCGAGGTCCTGTGCCATCCGCGGCACGGACGGGCGCTGGAACGGCCCCGTCGCCACGACCACCTGGCGCGCTTCGTACCGAGCGCCGGAGTCCATATCCGCCACGTAGCCGTCAGGCCCGCCCCGCAGCAACGTGACGCGCTTCCCCAGGCGCACCGGAAGCCCGAAGCGGGCCGCGTACGACTCCAGGTAGCCGGCCATCGCGTCCTTGCCCGGGTACGCGTCCGGGTCGCCCGGGAAGGGCATCCCCGGGAGCGCGCTGTACCGCGCGGGGGTGAACAGCGTGAGCGAGTCCCACCGCCCAAGCCACACCGCCCCGGCGCGCTCCTCCGCGTCGAGGATCACGTGGTCCAGGCCCCGGCGCGCGAGGTGGTAGCCCATCGCGAGCCCGGCCTGCCCGCCGCCGATCACCAGCACGTCCGTGCGCATGGGCGGATCAGAAGTTGAGGCGGACGCCCGCGTTGATGACGCGCCCTTCGAGTGGGGCCCAGGCGTCGGTGGTCCAGCGGCCTTCCGCGGAGCGCGAGGGAAGCACCAGCGGATCGTACCGCGTCTGCCGCACGTCCAGCAGGTTCTCCAGGTTGACGAACGCCCGCGCCGGGCCGAAGCGGCGCTCCCCCAGCAGCCCAACGATCAGGTACGGCCGGCTCCGGTCCCGGAACGGGTTATCCTCCAGCGCCTGGCGGCCGGTGTAGTACAGCTCCAGCCCCACGCGCGCCTCCCCTTCGGCCTCCCACATCCCCACCATCCCGAGCGCGTGCCGGGGGGTGAGCGGGACTTCGCGGCGGCCCACGCCGTCGGGGCTCGACTCGCGCGAGCGAAGGTAGGTGTGCGTCGCGGTGACGTGGAACGGCTCCTGGTGCCAGCGGGCGAGGAGCTCCGTACCCCAGGTGCGGGTGGGCCCCTCCGCGTTGACCAGCTCCACGGCGTCCTCGCCTGCGGCACTCTCCACCAGCTGCAGCGCGTTCTCCGTACGCGAGCCGAACACGGTTCCGTTCAGCTCCAGCGGGCCGAGCGCGCGGCCCACGTCCAGCGACGCCGTGCGCGCGCGCTCCGGCTCCAGGTCGCCGAGCGGGCGCAGGCGCGACAGGCCGATCGCCTCCGTCTCCTCGGTGAACGGGGTCGGCGCGAAGTAGCCGGTGCCCACCGATCCGCGCACGTTCCACCCGGCGGGGCGCAGGAGCACGGAGAGGCGCGGGTTGAAGAAGGCGCCGTACTCGCTGTGCCAGTCCGCGCGCCCCGCCAGCGACACGGTGGCCCACTCGGCCACGGCGTACTCTTCCTGTGCGAAGACGGAGGGCGTGGTGTAGGTGTAGTCGAAGCCCTCGACGTCCTCGGCCTCATACCGCTCCGCCTGCAGGGCGGTCCCGAGCACCCAGGTATGGCCGCCGCCTGAGCCGGAGAAGGTTGCCTCCGCGAAGCCGGTCGAGTGGAGGTCGTCCTCCGCCACGTCGCCGAAGCCGTGCGCGTGGCGCTGCGCCATGCCCGAGGCGCGCACGCTCAGCAGGCGGCTCCCCCCGAAGAGGAAGCGCCCCACGGCGCCGGCGTCGCCGCGGCGGGTCTCCAGCGTTTCCGCGAAGCGTCCCGCCGGCACCAGGCCGCCGCCCTCGCGGTCCTCCACGGTCCCGCCCACGGTGATGAACAGGGAGCGGCCCGCCCCATCGTCCCAGAAGAGGCGCGGGCGCACGACGGCGCGGCGGTACCCCGGCATGTCCGTCCAGCGGTCGTCGTCCACGTCCGCCTCGGACTGGCGGTGCACGCTCGCCAGGAGCGAGTACCCCCAGCGCTCCGAGAGCGGCGCGGAGGCGAAGCCGACGATGTCGGAGCCGTTGCGGGTGGTCTGGTTGAGCAGGAGCTCGCGGGTGGGCTCCTCGCCCGGGCGGCGCGACACCAGGTTGATCACCCCGCCGAGCGCGGAGGAGCCGTAGAGCGCCGACGCCGCGCCCTTGATCACCTCCACCTGTCCGAGGTCCATCGGCGGGATCTGGAGGAGCCCCAGCGCCCCGGACTGCCCGCCGTAGAGCGGCAGCCCATCCGACAGCAGCTGGGTGTAGCGGCCGCGCAGACCCTGCACCCGCACGTTGGCGCCGCCCAGCGAGGGGCTCGTCGTCTGCACGCGAAGCCCGGAGGTCTCGTTCAGCAGCATCGAGACGTCGCCGGGGGTCATGAGCATCTTCTCCTCGACCTCCTCCCGCGCCAGTACCTCCACGCGGGTCGGTTCGTCCTCGATGCGCTGGCCCGTGCGGGTGGAGGTCACGACGATCGCCTCCAGCTCCTCGGCCGCCTCTTCGAGCGAGACGTCGAGGGTGGTATCCGCACCCGCCCGGAGCGACAGGTTGAGGGTCCGCGGCCCGAAGCCCAGCTTCCGGACGGTGACGGCGCGGTCGCCGGCGGGGAGGCGCAGCACGGCGCGGCCTTCGGCGTCGGTCCGCGCCGCGGCGGCCGGAGCGGCGCGCACTTCCGCGGCGGCGACCGGCCCGTCTTCGGAGCGCACCCGGACCGTGACGCGGGCATCCTCCTGCGCCGTGAGCGCGGGGGCAAACAAAAGCACGGCGGCGCCGGCCAGGCGCATCGCGCGGGCGAGCATCTTCATGGGCCTATTCGTAAGTGGGGGACTCGCCGGCCGCGGCGCGCTCGCGCTCGGCGCAGCGGGGACAGCACAGGACACCGGCCGCGCTGCCTTCGAGCAGCGCTTCGGCCATCTGCAGGAGCGCCTCGACACGCTCGTCCGCGAGCGCATAGTACGCGAACCGCCCGCGGGCTTCCCGGCTGACCAGCCCACAGTCCAGCAGGCAGGCCAGGTGGTTGGACACGCCCGGCTGGCTCAGCCCCGTCTCGTCCGCCAGCTCGCCGACGCTGCGGGGCCGTACGCGAAGCGCCTCCAGGATGGAGAGGCGCGAGGGATCGGACAGGCCGCGGAACAGCTTTGCCTTGGCGGCGGCGGAGAGCGCGGTGGCGGTCATGGGCTCAGGCGGCGGAAGTTCCTCTGCTGTGTTTGACGCATCATCGTGCCGTGATATAATTCGAGGGTGATGCCTGCGTCAAGGAGCCGCCGATGATCCGCGACCGCCTGGAGCGCCGAGCCTGGCGCCTGTCGATGTTCACCGTGCTGTACAACCTCCTGGAGGGTGTCGTGGCGATCGTCGCGGGCGCGGGCGCGGGGAGCGCGGCCCTGGTGGGCTTCGGCGCGGACAGCTTCGTCGAGTCGCTCTCTGGCGGCGTGATGCTCTGGCGGTTCGGCCGTTCCCACGAGGATGCGGGAGCGGTCGAGCGCCGCGCCGCCCGCCTGGTGGGCCTCACCTTCTTCGTGCTCGCGGCATACGTGGTATACGACGCGGGCCGCTCGCTCCTGCTGGATGAGCGGCCCGAAGTCAGCGCCATCGGGATCGGCCTGGCCGTGCTGTCGCTGCTGGTGATGCCCGCGCTCTACCTGCTGAAGCGCCGCACGGCGGACCAGCTGGGCAGCGCCAGCCTTCACGCGGACTCGAAGCAGACGCTCGCGTGCACACTGCTCTCCGGGGCGCTGCTCGCCGGCCTGGGGCTGCACGCCGCGTTCGGCATCTGGCAAGCCGATGCCGTGATCGGGCTTCTGATCGCGGGGGTGCTGGTGCGGGAGGGGTCTTCCGCGGTCCGGGAAAGCAAGATGTGCGCGTGCTGATGGGGGACGCGAACGCTGCTGGGGCGCTCAGCGGCTGCAACCGCTCTACTCGCGGGCTGAGTCAACTCACGCGGGTGTGGCCAGGCGTGCGCGCGTCGTTCGCCACCACCACTTCGGGGGCCGAACTCGGCTTCCACGTCCTGGCGCTCGAGCAGCACGCGGCCCACCCCGATGACTTCGCCCTCGGGTGTTCGGAGCCGCTTCGGCAAGTCGGGCCGAAGTTCCCGGCCGCGTGCCTGGGGGACGCCCGGCTCCGGGTAGACGCCGGATTCCAGCCAGCGTCGCCGTTCAGCAGCATGGCCGCGTTGGGCCGTCTTCGATGAGCGGGTACGCGCCGAAGTGCCGCAGGTGAAGGGCCCCGGCAGTTCGGTGGCTTGATCCTTGACGCGCGTGCGCCGCTCTGCCCATCTCTGCATGTCGATGGATTCGCGGCGAGGAGGAGTGCATGAAGCGAGCTCAAAGCGGCACCACGGGCGATCCACCGGTTCCGCCCCGCCAGATGCCTGATGCGCGGGCGACGCCGCTCGTATCCGACGTGGTGGATCGCAACATCGTCGCGCTGTTGAGCCGGCGCGAGCAGCAGAGGGCAGAGCAGGGCACAACAGACAGGATTTCCGGGGCCGTGACGGCGTTCACCGGCCGCATGCTCCTGGTCTACCTGCACCTGGCAATCTTTGGCTCGTGGATCGTCGTCAACCTGGGCTGGACGCAGATCCGCCCCTTCGATCCTTCCTTCGTGATCCTGGCAATGATCGCCTCGGTCGAAGGAATCTTTTTATCAGCGTTCGTCCTGATCGCCCAGAACCGCTTGCAGGCCGCGGCCGACGAGCGGGCGGATCTGGATCTTCAAGCCTCGCTCCTCGCGGAGCACGAGATCACGCGCCTCGTCGTTCTCGTCCGCGAGATCGCCCGGCGTATGAACGTCGACGTGGCCCGGGATCCGGAGCTCGATGAGCTTGCCCAGGACGTGGCTCCAGAGAAATTGCTGGACCGGATGGACGCTCATGCGCGCCACCTGAACTGAGAGTGGGAGCTGATCGAGGGCATTCCGCGCGCGCGTTCGGCCGCGGGAACGCGGCGGAGCATGTGCAGGAACTCGCCCCACCCACGCGCGTCGAGCTGCGCGGCCTACCGCGAAGCCGTCGCGCTCCTCCTTCACGTCAGCGCACGCCCGCTCGCCGGCGCGGAGCGTTTTTTCTTCCAGGGCAGCTTCAGCCGCAACATCGCGCGATGAAGCGTGACGCGGTTCAGACGCACCCCACTCTGCTCGAAGTAGGCGTCGGCGTACTCGGCGAGTGTGCGGTCGTTCTTCTCGTCTACCAGCCGGGCCAGCAGCTTCGCCCCCTCCTCGTCCACGCGTAAGGCGCGGCGCTCCGCGTGCGGTTTGGGAGCGAGCGTCTGGCCTTCCTTTCTGCGCGCCAGCCATGTGTAGATGGTGCGCTGCGTGATGCGGAACCGGCCGGCGATCTCGGCGATTTCGTGCGGGCTCTCATCTACAGCCCGGATGACGCGCTCGCGCAGCTCCAGAGAGTACGGTGCCGGCATAGTCGTGTTCCTTTGGAGGATCCTGAGCCGAAGCTCGGCGATACACCCAATACCTACTGTTGATCCGCCGGAACAGCCAATCCCCGGGCCCTGGCATTCGCCACCTCGAACAGGCGCCCGCAGGTATGGGCGAAGCGGGAAAGGTGCACGTGGCCTGAGAGGACGACGGGCGCGACCCGGCGGCCACGCGCCGGGCCGCGAAGCCCTCCTGCAGCGCAGCCCGGTGCTCCGGTGTCGCGAAGGAGCGACCCCAGCCGCCTCGCCCTGATGCCTGCGTACCCTGAGATCCGGCAGCGCGCTCCTGCGTCATCGGCTCGGGTGGAGACGTTTGCACCGGGATTCGGATGAGTGGTATGTTCCCGCATGACCGCGCGAATAACTCGTTTCACCCGCTTCGGCGATCGATGATCCGCCTCCTCCTTTTCCTCCCCGCGGCGCTCGCGCTCGCGATCCCGTTGGCTGCACAGGAGGGGCACGCGTCCGGCACCCATGGAGGCAGTGCCACGCTCCTGTGGATCGCGGTGGTCCTGGTGGCCGCCAAGGTTTCCGGGCTGGTGGAGCGGCTGGGGCAGCCGGCGGTGCTGGGCGAGCTCGTGGTGGGGGTGGTCCTCGGAAACCTGGCGCTGGCAGGGCTGGACGTATTCGAGCCGGCAAAGGCCGATCCCATCCTGCGCTTCCTCGCCGAACTGGGGGTCATCATCCTCCTCTTCCAGATCGGGCTGGAGTCCAACCTGGCGCAGCTGCGGAAGGTCGGGGTGCGCGCGCTGGCCGTGGCCATCGTGGGAGTGGTGTGCCCCTTCGCCCTCGGGACGTGGGTGGTGGGGCCGTACCTGCTGCCAGGGCTCTCGTTCAACGGCTACCTTTTCGTGGGCGCCGCGCTCACCGCCACGTCGGTGGGGATCACGGCGCGCGTCTTCCGCGACCTGGGCACGCTTCACACCCCGGAGGCGCAGATCGTCCTGGGAGCGGCGGTGATCGACGACGTGATGGGGCTCATCATTCTCGCCGTGGTCTCCGCCATCGTCACGGCCGGGACGGTAACGATGGGCGCGGTGGGGCTGATCGTGCTCAAGGCGGTGGGCTTCCTGGTCCTGGCCGTCGCCGTGGGGCAGCTGCTGGCCCCGCGCATGGGGCAGCTCCTGTCGCGGCTGCACACGGGCACGGGGATGAAGTTCACCCTGGCGATCAGCTTCGCCCTCCTCTTCTCCTACGCGGCGGGCCTCATCGGGCTGGCGCCCATCGTCGGCGCCTTCGCGGCCGGGCTGGTGCTGGACCCGGTGCACTTCCACAACTTCGACGAGCCCGGCATGGTGCGCGACCTGCGCGCCGAGCTGGCCCGCGCCGGCACCGCCAGCAGCATCCAGATGGACGACCTGCTCCGCCGCCACAGCCACCGCCACGTGGAAGACCTGGTGGAGCCGCTGGGCTTCTTCCTGGTCCCCATCTTCTTCGTGCTCACCGGGATGAGCGTGAGCCTGGAAGCGCTCTTCGACCTTCCGGTGCTCCTGGTGGCGCTTGGGATCACGGCGATCGGCGTGGCGGGCAAGGTGGTCAGCGGCCTGGCCGCTGGCTCCGCGAACAGGTGGGTGGTGGGCTGGGGGATGGTGCCGCGCGGCGAAGTCGGGCTGATCTTCGCGACCATGGGCAAACAGCTGGGAGTTCTGCCGGAAGAGGAGTTCGCCGTCATCGTCATCGTAGTGATTCTGACCACCCTGATGACGCCGCCGATCCTCTCGTCGCTGCTGCGCCGCAACTCGGCAGCTCCCGCGTAGACGGCGCGGGGCGGGAGACGGCGAGTACCGGCCCGCCCCGCCCGATCCAGCGTACGCTCGACAGCGCCCTTGTGCTCCGGCCCGCGCCGTGGCACTGTGCCGATCGCCAGCCCGCACGCGAGTTTCACCCATCACAGGAGAAAGCATGGCAACAGCTGAAGTGAAGTCCAATCCCAACGAAGCCTGGGGCTCACGGATCGGGCTGATCCTCGCCATGGCGGGGAACGCGGTCGGGCTGGGGAACTTCCTCCGCTTTCCCGGGCAGGCGGCGGCCAACGGGGGCGGCTCGTTCATGATCCCCTACTTCATCGCCTTCATCCTGCTGGGCATCCCGCTCATGTGGATCGAATGGGCGATCGGCCGCAACGGGGGGCGCTACCGCAAGGGACACCTCCCGGGGATGTTCGCCGCCATCTGGAAGCACCCGGCCGCCAAGTACCTGGGCGCGATCGGGCTGCTGATCCCGCTGGTGGTGCTCAGCTACTACACCGTGCTGATGAGCTGGACGCTGGCCTGGACCTGGTTCTCCATCACGGGGGACTACTGGGGGCTGACCACGCAGGAGCAGATGTCGGCGTACCTCACCTCGTACCAGGTGATCGGCGACGGGAGCTCGCACGACTTCTGGGTGCCCTTCCTGTTCTTCTTCCTGTCGCTGGGCTCCACCATCTGGATCCTGTCGCGCGGGATCGAGTCGGGGATCGAGAAGCTGGCCAAGATCGGGATGCCGATCCTCTTCCTTTTCGCGGTGATCCTGGCCGTGCGGGTGATGTTCCTGGGCTCGGGCGAGAACGGAGTGAGCCCGGTGGCGGGGCTGCAGTTCATCTACCAGCCCGATTTCTCGCGGATGGACGACCCCAAGGTGTGGCTGGCCGCGGCCGGGCAGATCTTCTTCACCCTGTCGGTGGGGATGGGGACGCTGCAGACGTACGCGTCGTACCTTTCCAAGAAGGACGACATCGCCCTTTCCGGGATCGCGACCGCCTCGACCAACGAGACGGCCGAGGTGGTGCTGGGCGGCTCCATCGCCATCCCCGCCGCCGTGGCGTTCTTTGGCGTGGCCGGAGCCATGCAGGTGGCGCAGTCGGGGTCGTTCAACCTGGGCTTCGTCAGCATGCCGCTGGTCTTCCAGTCCATGCCGTTCGGGCAGGTGTTCGGCGCCATGTGGTTCGGCCTTCTCTTCTTCGCCGGCATCACCTCGTCGGTGGCCATGGCCACCCCCATCGTGGCGTTCTACCGCGAGGAGTTCGGCTACAAGCGCGAAACGGTGTCGTGGGTGGTGGGGCTGGTGGCCCTCTGCTTCGGGCTGCTCTCCATCTTCTGGTTCGAGTACGGCTTCCTGTGGGAGTGGGACTACTGGGCGGGCACCTTCGGTCTGGCCGTGGTGGCCTTCATCGAGGTAGTCCTGTTCATGTGGGTCTTCAAGCCGGAGAACGCCTGGCATTCGATCCACCAGGGCGCGGACATCCGCATCCCCAGCATCTACAAGTTCATCATGACCTACGTGACCCCGCTGTACCTGGGGATCATCCTGGTCTGGTGGGGCGCCACCGAGGCGCTGCCCTTCCTGCGGCTCGAGGGCGGCAAGGGCGCGGGCGGGCAGATCCCGGAGGGGGGCGAGATCTACGTGCACGCCTCGCGGCTCCTGCTGCTGGCCATTCTGGCCTTCTTCCTGGTGATGATCCGCATCGCCTGGAAGCGCAACGGCTACGACGACCGCGTGGGCTTCCGTGAGGTCGAAGACACCCCGCTGGGGGTCGCCCCCGGAAAGGAGATGGTCTGATGAGCGCCGGCGCCCTGATCTTCATGGTCCTGAGCTGGACTTTCGTGCTGGGGCTCACCCTCTGGTCGTTCGCGCGCATCCTGCGCCTCCAGAAGCACTTCGACCCCGACGGCATCGGTCCGGCCTCGCCGCCGGAGCCGGGGCGCGCCGACGACGGCCGCCCTCCGCGCGCGTAGGGTCGCGACGGCTCATAAAACGCGTGAGGCTGCCGACTACCCGACATGATTGTTCCGCACCGAGAGACACAGAGGCACAGAGACGAAGTCAACTCTGTGCCTCTGTGTCTCTGTGTGAGCCCCCGTTGTTCATTGTGCGAGCCGAGCGCGCAGCTCCGCGACCTCCACCCTCAGCTCCTCCACGGTCCGCTCCAGCGCCGTGATCCGGTCGTCCTCCACTGCCGCGCGGCGCGAAGGAAGGGGCGGGTCTTCGGGCACATCCTGCGGCTCGCCGCCCAGCAGGTGCGCATGACGGGCCTCTTTCTGCCCCGCCCGGCGGGGGAGCCGGGCCACGAGCGGCTCCGGCTGCCGCGCCATGAGCGATTCCAGCACCCCCTCCAGGTCGGCGAGGTCGGCGAAGGGCTCGATGCGCGCGGTGCGTGCGAAAAGCTCGCCCGGCGTCTGCGGGCCGCGGAGCATGAGCACGCCCAGCACGGCCAGCTCCCGCCCGCCCAGCTCCATCTCCTCCCGCAGCAGGTGCTCGTACTTGGTCACCCGCGAGCCCGCCGGCTGGATCTGCCGCAACAGCCCGCGCCGGCGGAGCGCGATCGTCGCGGGGATCACCGCATCCTCCGCCAGCCGCATGATGGGGTCGCGGCTGGTCGTCTGGTTGCACGCCGCCAGCAGCGCGTTCAGGGACAGCGGATAGTTGTCCGGCGTGGTGACCTCCTTCTCCAGGAGAGACCCGAGAACGCGCACTTCGATGTCGGTGAGCGGTGGGTGCACGATCGGGTCTCCTGTATGCGAGATCATGGTGGCAAGCGGGTCGCCCTGATACACGGGAGCTGCGCGGATCGTGCCTGGCCGAACCCGGCGAAGAGCGGGAAGACTGCAGGCTCACACAGGGGCAGAGGGATGATGTCATCTGGTGCCGCTGTTTCGTTTGGGGTTGCCGCGGAGCTTGCGTACGCCGCCAGGCTGCACGTTCGTCTTTCGTCATAGGCTTCGGCGCCGTCTCCCGGGCGTACCCGTGAGCGCCAGGGCCGCACGGATCCCGGTCGCGATGCGGACCGGGTCGCCCGCGGCGTGCACGTGCGTCCACCAGGCGGGACCCGCGCACTCTTCTTGGACGTGGCGCTGCTCGGGTCGGGCACGGCGCCGTGGCTCTTCGGCGGCGCGGACGGGCACGGTTCCGGCGAGGCGATCCACCTGAGATCCGGAACGGATGCGCCGACGGGGCGCATCCATCCTGAACTCTTTATGATGGAGAGGAGATCCCGATGAGAATGATCGAGCGGCTGGGCCCTCCGCGCGGGCGGACGCTGCTGGTGCTTGCCGTGTTGGCGGGCCTGGTGGCGCTGGCCGGCGCACCGGAGGAGGCATTCGCCCACGGCGTCGCGGCAGGTGACAAAGGCTACATCCAGGAGATCTCCGGCGTGCTGCTTGTGCCGTTCGCGTACCTGGGCGCCAAGCACATGGTGACCGGCTACGACCACCTGCTCTTCCTGCTGGGCGTCATCTTCTTCCTGTACCGCCTCAAAGACATCGGCGTCTACGTCTCGCTCTTCGCCATCGGCCACTCCACCACGCTCCTGCTTGGCGTGCTGACGGGGGTGAGCGTGAGCGCGTACCTGATCGACGCCATCATCGGCCTGTCCGTGGTATACAAGGCGCTCGACAACCTGGGCGCATTCCAGCGCTGGTTCGGCTTCCAGCCCAACACCCGGGTGGCGACGCTGGTCTTCGGCCTGTTCCACGGCTTCGGGCTGGCGACCAAGATCATCGAGTACCAGATCTCGCCGGACGGGCTGATCCCCAACCTGATCGCCTTCAACGTAGGCGTCGAGATCGGACAGCTGCTGGCGCTCAGCGCCATCCTGATCGCGATGAGCTACTGGCGGCGCACGAAGAGCTTCGCGAAGCACGCGTACACCGGCAACGTGGTGATGATGTCCGCCGGATTCCTGCTGATGGGCTACCAGCTCGCCGGCTACTTCGTCACCCGGAA
The DNA here is from genome assembly GCA_902805735.1 of uncultured Gemmatimonadota bacterium. Classification (GTDB taxonomy): domain Bacteria; phylum Gemmatimonadota; class Gemmatimonadetes; order Longimicrobiales; family Longimicrobiaceae; genus Longimicrobium. The sequence continues at coordinate 14,870 of CADCTW010000025.1, forward strand.
CGGGTAAGCGCCATGCACAACGTGAACACGCCTCCCACGAGCGAGCTTCCCTCTTCGCGCGCCCTCCTCCGCTCCACCGCGATCGCGGCGGGTGTCGCGCTGGTCCTCCTCGTCACGGTCGTGCTGCCGGCCGAGTACGCGATCGATCCCACGGGCGTGGGCCGCGTGCTGGGGCTCACCGAGATGGGCGAGATCAAGATGTCGCTCGCGGCCGAGGCGGAAGCCGCCGCCGCCGCGGATGCCGCCGCAAAGGGAGCGCCCGCGGCCGCCCCGGCTGCGGCCACGGCGCCTCCCTCGGCACCCGTCGCGACCGCTGCCGCCCCGGTCACGCCCCCGGCCGACTCCGCGGGTAGATCGGACGTCACCCAGGTGGCACTGCAGCCGGGGCAGGGACGCGAGATCAAGCTCGTGATGCGCGAGGGCGCACGCGTCAACTACGAGTGGACGGTGGAGGGCGGGGTGGTGAACTCCGACACGCATGCGGACAAACCCGGCACACCGTACCACGGGTACGCCAAGGGCAGAAACCAGGCGTCGGATCGGGGCGTGCTCGTGGCCGCGTTCGACGGCAAGCACGGATGGTTCTGGCGCAATCGTGGGCGGCAGCCCGTCACCGTCACGCTCCGCACGGACGGGGATTACCGGGACTTGCAGGAGGTGAAGTGACCGGTGGGCGACCCGCGAGCCGGCACCTCCCACGGAGGCGGATGAGCAGCAACGGGACAGCACACCCGCGGTGATCGCGCCGGTTGCGCATGCGGCAGGGGGTCGAGCGCGAACCCAGTGAGGCCGGACGGGTCACGCGGCGTCCAGAACCGCGGGTGCTCCCCGGTTTTCGGAACACAGCTGGCGCATTGGGGTTAGCACAACCTGTCGTCCACAGGCTGGCCGGGTGCGTTGCCCTCGTGGATGGTCATGCGTAGGTTCAGTAGTGAGCCAGACCCGGAGCGCCGAGCTTCGGGTACCTTCGATCCCGGACGAGTGACTACGATTCACCGCAGGTACGCATCGCGCGGCACACAGCGTCGTCCCGCACCTCCCGAGCGCTCGGCGCTCAGGAGGCTGGGCGTGCTGCTCTGCCTCGTGCTGCAGGTGAGCGTCGCGGCACTGGTTCCGCTCGCGGACTCCTCGCTGGAGTCGGGGGAGGACCGTCGTCCGCACATCGAGGCGCTGGGCGCGGAAAGCTGCCCGGTCGAGCACGACCACCTGGCGTGCCAGCTCTGCCGGACGATCCGCTGCGGATCGGGGCCGCTTCCCGACGCGCGTCCCTCCCTCGCGTTCGCCACCACGCGTGCGTCCGTCGTCCGCGCCACTCCTCCCGCTCTTCTCTCCGCGCGTTTCGCGGGCCCATTCGGCGCCCGCGCTCCTCCCGTTCTCTGAGCTACCGCTAAGCACGGCCAACCTTCCGGACCGCCAGAGCCTCTGAAGCTCGTGCGGCGATCCGGGGGCTGGAGTCCGCGTGCCGTGCACCCCGCTCGTGGGTGTGCGCCGCGGGAGAACCGCGCGTGCCGCACACATTCCCGTGTCCGGCCGGGGATTACTCAGAGGATCCGTTGATGTTTCATGCGATAAGACGGGCGGCGCTCGCGCTGCTTCTCCTTCCGGCGCCCGCGCTCGCCCAGGCCGTACCTGGCGCGGTGCCGGCGGTCGGATCGGTGCAGGGCACGGTGGCCGACTCGTCCACCAGCAGCCCCGTCGCGGGTGCGCAGGTCAGGGTCACCGCGCTGAACCGGAGCGAGGTGTCCCACGCGGATGGCACCTTCCACATGCACCGCCTCCCCGTGGGCGAGCACACCCTCACCGTTTCCAGGCTCGGCTACGCGGTCTACACGGCCCGCGTCCAGGTGCGCGCGGGACAGGTCACGCCGCTCGCCGTCCGGCTCGCCACGTCCGCGCTGGAGCTTGGCGGGCTGGTGGTGACCGGCACGGTGAGCGGCCGGGCGCGCGACGAAGTGCTCTCGGCGACTTCGACGCTTTCGGGTGCGCGCCTCGACCGGGAGACCCGTTCCACCGTGGCCTCCACGCTGCAGGGCATCCCGGGCGTGGCGGCCACCTCCATCGGGCCGGCGACGGCGCGGCCGGTGATCCGCGGGCTCTCCAGCGACCGGGTGCTGGTGCTGGAGGATGGGCAGCGGCCCGGAGACCTGTCATCCACCTCGGGCGACCACGCCGTGGCCATCGAGGGCGCGACCGCGCGGCAGATCGACGTGGTGCGGGGACCCATGTCGCTGCTGTACGGGAGCAGCGCGCTGGGCGGGGTGGTCAACGTGATCCGCGAAGAGGTGCCCACGTCGCTCCCGCAGCACCCGCACGGCGGGGTCACCGCCGGCGCCGCCTCGGTGGACCGGAGCGGCACACTGGGCGCGTACACGACCGCCGCGCTCGGCCCCATCGCCGTCCGCGCGGAGGCGACCGGGCGCATGTCGGGTGACATCGATACTCCCGGCGGGCGCCTGGAGAACACCCGGGCGCGGACCATGGGAGTGGCCGGGGGAGCCTCGTGGGTGCGCGACCGCGGACACTTCGGGGCCGCCTACCGCTTCTACGGCAACGAGTACGGGATCCCGGGCGGCTTCACCGGCGCGCACCTCAACGGTGTGGACATCCGCATGCGGCGCCACGCCCTGCGGGGTGAGAGCGAGCTCCGCCCGGGCGCGGGTGTTCTCTCCTCCGTGCGGAGCACGGCGCTCTTCACCGACTACTTCCACGAGGAGATCGGCTCCGCCGGCGGGGTCGCCACGCGTTTCGACCAGCAGACGCTGTCGGGCGATCTGCTGGCGCGGCACGAGCGCGTGGGGATCTTTGGCGAGGGGGCCGTGGGGCTGCGCGCGCAGTACCGCAACGTGACCACGGGCGGCGCCGTGCGCACACCCTCCACCCACGATTGGAATCTCGCCGGCTTCCTGGTGGAAGAGGTCGACGCCGGGCGTTTCCGCTTCCAGTTCGGGGGGCGGTACGACCTCTCCCGGTTCATACCGCGCGAAGAGGCGACCATCGTGGTGGGCGGGGAGCGCGTGCCGGTGCGGGAGCGGACCTTTGGCGCGCTCTCCACCTCGCTGGGCGCGCTCTACGACGTGGGCCGGGGCCTGCGGGTAGGCGCCAGCCTGGCGCGCAGCTTCCGCACGCCGGACTTCAATGAGCTGTACTCCAGCGGGCCTCACCTCGCCGCTGGGACCTACGACGTGGGCGACCCGAACCTGGAGCAGGAGACCGGCCTCGGGGTGGAGGCGTTCGTACGCCTGGGCCGGCCCGGGCTGCGGCTGGAAGGTGCCGCGTACCGAAACCAGATCGACGGGTTCATCTTCCCGTCCACCCGCGGCAGGGTGGAGTTCGGCACCAGCGGCGGCGTGGCCCGGGCGCAGTACACCAACGAGGACGCCCGCTTCACGGGGTTCGAAGTGGACGGCGAGTGGCAGGCGGTCGGCGACCTGGTCCTGGAGGGGAACGTGTCGTCGGTGCGCGCGGAGTTCACCTCCGCACGAGCCCCCATCCCGCTCTTCCAGGGCCTCGACACCGTGTTCGTGGCGGCGTCGTCGTACCCGCCGCTGATTCCGCCGGTCATGGGCCGCGCGGGGGCCCGCTGGGAGCGCGGACCCTGGACGCTGGCGGGCGGGGTGCGCATGGCGGCGGCCCAGGACCGTGTCGGCGACTTCGAGGAGCCGACGGACGGGTACGCGGTCGCGGACGCCTCGGTGGCCCTCCAGCTCCGGCAGGGCGGGCGCTTCCATGCCTTCACCCTGCGCGTGGACAACCTGGCGAACACCGAGTACCGCAACCACCTGTCGCGTACCAAGGAGATCATGCCGGAGCCGGGGCGCAGCGTGAGCCTGCTCTACCGCATCACGTACTGACCGTACGGTAGACCTTTCGCGGGGGCAGAGCCCTCGCTCGCGCCCCTGCCCGCACTCCGCCGGAAGCGGAGCACACATGAACGAGGATGCATCGATGTCTCAGTCCTTCTCTCTCGCCCGCACCCTTCGCGCGGCGGCGACGCTGGCCCTGGTAGGCTTCGCGGCGGCATGCGACGGCTCGTCGACGACCTCGGATCCCGAGCCGAACGTAGCTACCGTCCGGGTCACGGTCGGTGCCCAGGTCGTGAACATCAGCGAGACCGGCCAGCAGACCGGCACGCTCACGATCGCGCAGGGGACCACCCCCGTGACGGTCGCCTGGCTGCGCGCCGACGGAAGCGTGGACCCGGTCGTGAACAGCGAGGATTTCGAGGTCCGCATGATCGCCCAGGGCAGCAGCGGGATCACCTTCACCCCGGCCGGCCCGTTCGCGGGCACGCTGAGCGCGACGAGCAGCGGCCAAAAGGTGGTGAAGGTGCAGCTCTTCCACCTCGAGGAAGCGCACGACGAGTTCGGGCAGAATCTCACCCTCACGGTGCAGTAATCTCACCGGCGGCGCACGCGTCCCCCCAAGGGAGGCGCGTGCGCCGCCGGCACGCTCCGCCGCGTCTCACCGCGGCTGGAGCTCACCTCCAACGGCCAGCCCGATCGTGAATTCGTTCCTGCACCGCTCGGCTCCGTGGGCCAGCGCCGTGTGCGCGGTCCACTGCCTGGCGGCCCCGTTGCTCGCCTCCATGGCACCGGCGGTAGCCATCCCGGAGGTCGAGTGGGCACTGCTCATCCTGGCGACCACAGTCTCGGCCGTCGTCCTTTGCTCAGGGTTCCGGGCGCACGGCCGGGCCGCGCCCCTCCTCGGCGCGGGTGTGTGCATCGCGTTGTGGGGGGCCGTACTGGCTGGTCTCGTAGCGGTTCCCGCCGAGCCCGTGACGTTTGTGACGAGCCTCGGCGTGGCGGCGGCGACGCACTGGAGCGGCCGGCTCCGGCATGCCGCCGCCTGTGAGAGATGCGGATGCGCCGCACACCGCGGCGATCCGGGGGCGAGCGCCTGAGGGGCCGGCAAGTCGTCTCTGTGCCTCTGTGTGAGCCCCTACTCCTGCCCCGACAGCTTCGGCCCGTCGCCAGCCGCGGCCGAGCCCCGCCTCACCTCGCCGTGTAGGCGACGCGGTAGATGATCCCGTTCATGTCGTCCGCGAAAAGCAGCGAGCCGTCCCGTGCCACCGCCACCCCCGTGGGCCGCGCGAACCGCCCGCGGCGGTCCGGTGTGACGAAACCGGTCACGAAGTCCTCCATGGCCACCGGCCTGCCGTCGCGGAAGCGGATGCGCACCACGTTGTGGCCGGAGGGCGGCCGCCGGTTCCACGACCCGCGCATGGCGACGAAGGCATCGCCGCGGTACGCGCCGGGGAACTGCGTGCCGTTGTAGAAGGCCATCGCCATGGGAGCGCTGTGCGCCGTGTACGTGAGCACCGGGCCCCGCGTCCGCGCGCAGTACGATTCGCGCGTCTCGCCCCTGGGATCGGGGAACTGGTGCCGGTCCGGCCGGCGATCGGCGACACAGAAGGGCCACCCGTAGTCCGCGCCCTCCTCGATCCGGTTGAGCTCCTCCGGCGGGTAGTTGTCGCCCTTCCAGTCGCGGCCGTTGTCGACGCCGTACAGCACGCGGGTGACGGGGTGCCAGCCGAAGCCGATCGTGTTGCGCAGCCCACGCGCCACGATCGTCCGGGGCCCGCCCTCCGGCGACATGCGCAGGAGCGTGGCGTTCTCCGGGTCGGTTTCCTCGCACGCGTTGCAGGTGCTGCCCACCGAAACGTACAGCATGCCGTCCGGGCCGAAGGCCAGGGTGCGGTTCGGGTGCTGCCCGCCGGTGGGAAGGTCCTCCGCGATGATCCGCGGGGTTGAGACGCCGCCATCCGGGGCGATGTCGGCCACGAACACCCGGGTGGGAGCGGCCAGGTAGAGCTGGCTGCCGCGGATCGCGATTCCGTGGACGTACGGAATCCCCGAGACCACCGTCCGCATCCCGTCCGCCCGGCCGTCCCCGTCGCGGTCGCCGAGGGCCACCACGTCACCCAGGTAGCCGCGGGTGACGTACACGGTGCCATCTTCCCGAACGGCCATCATGCGCGCGTTGCGGACCCGCTCCGCGAAGACGCCGATGCGGAATCCCCTCGGAACGCGCAGGCTCCGCAACCGGCCCTGGGTGAACGGCAGGCTGTCCGGCTTCACCACGTGCCCCACCACCGGGGGCACCTCCCCCGGCCCCGACCGCCGGTCCTGCGCCCGGAGCGCCGACCCCGGTCCGATGCCGCTGGCACCGAGGGCCGCGCCGAGCATCAACACGCACGCTGCTCGCATCTGGGTCTCCACCGGTCGCTCGTGGCCGGGATTGGCTCGCCCCGCCTCGTGCGGAGCGGGGCAGGGAGGGACGGCCCCGGAGAGCCGCCCCTCGATCCTCGTGGTCAGGGGAGCCCGCGCGCGGCGTCGTCCTTGATGAAGTTGCGGACGATGTTCGTGACCTCTTCCTTGGTCAGCGCCTCGTCGAACGCCTGCGTGGCCGCCGCGGTGCGCGCGTTGGCGTCGCCGATCACCTCCAGGCGGGGCAGGGTCGCGGCGTCCACCGAAACCTCGGTGGTGCCATTGAAGAAGACGTGGCGCGTGTTGCTCTCGGGGAACGAGATGGGGCCGTTCCCGCCGCCGTAGATCAGGTTGAGCGCAGCCACCACCTCGGCCGGCGGGTTGGCGATGCCCGCGGTGCCCGCCGCGGCGGCCCCGCCCCCGCGCACGTAGCCGCTGAAGCGCAGCACCGTGTCGTTGGGGTTCCGCTGCCGGCGGATGCGCCGGATCTTGGACGCGTGCCGCGCCTCCACCGAGTGGATGCGCAGGGCGCTCTCCAGCGCGACGTCCGCGGCGTTGTTGCCGCTGACCAGGAAGCGCCCCGCCTGCCCCTTGTACGCCCGCACGCCCGTGTCCTCGAACGCCTGCGTGGCCAGGAGGAGGAAGTCCAGGTTGGTGGTGGCGCCCAGGAAGGGGCCGTTGTTGTTCCCGTTGCCGCCCGTGAAGTCGAAGTCGGCGGCGGTCATGGTGATGGGAGTGCCGCCGAACATGGGGATGACCGCTTTGAGGAAGTCCACATGCTGCTGCTCGTGCTTCTGGATCTGCTGGATGGACTGCTTCACGGCGTCGGGGATGAGCGCGCGCACCGGGGCGAAGGCGCTGTTCTGGGCGGCCAGCGTGCTGGTGCCCAGCACCGCCTTGTAGAACTCGTTCTCCAGGTTCTCCAGGATGAACGCGAACCGGAGCGCGTCCAGGATGTCGGCCGGGGTCTGCGCGAACGTTTCCTTCGCCAGCGCGGCCAGCGCCACGGGCACGGAGCCCAGGGCCAGCGCCGCGGTCATCTTGGAGGTCGTGAACGCCCCCTTGCGGATCGCGTCCCGGCGGGACACGACGCGCTCCATGATCTCCGGGTCGATCCCGTCCAGGATCGGCTGCTGCTCGTTTGCCATTGCTCGATGCTCCTGGGTCGGGTTTACAGGGTGGCCGGGAAGAAGTCTTCGGTCGGTACGCCCTGCGCGGGCGTGGGCGCGTTGTTGATCGGCGGGTTGGCCAGCGTGCCGGCCATCAGCAGGCCGGTGGAGGCCACGCGCGAGATGACGGCGCCCGCCTCCAGCTTCACGTCGCGCCCGTTGTTGTCGATGACGTGGTCGCCCGCGAAGGCCGTGTTCGGGTTCACGCCCGCCGTGGGCATGATGTCCAGCAGGGCGGCCGCGTGCCGCGCCTCCACCGAGGCGAACTTCCCCGCCAGCAGCAGGTTGCGCGCGTCCTGCAGGTACTTGCCCGCGCCGTTGAGCCCCGCCACGCCGGTGTGCTCCAGCATCTTGGCCGTGCTCACGATGCTGTCGCGGCTGGACAGGATGGAGTTCAGCCGGTTCATGTCGATGGAGCCGCGGATGTCCGGGATCGCCTGGCTGCCGAGCGCCGCGGTGAGGAACTCGCGGTGGATCACCTCCGCGTCGCGCAGGTCCACGAACAGCTCACGCTCCGCCGCGCTGAAGGAGGAGAAGGTGCCGCTCGCCACCACGGCCGTGTAGAACGCGCCCTCGATGTGCTCCAGCGTGTGCACCAGGCGGAAGATCCCCACGTCCGAGCGCAGGTCGAACGAGAGCCCCGTGACCGGCGCCGGCGTTCCGCCGCCGCCCCCCCCGGTGAGGTCCACGCTGACCAGGTCGTCGCCGAAATCGTCACACCCGGCGAACACCGCCGGGAGCAGCATCACCGTCCCTCCCGCGAACAGCTTCCCGAAGAAGCTGCGCCGCGTGTCCGCCGACATCAGGTCGCTCGCGCTCGCGATGACCATCGGCTCGTCCCGTTCCGCGTCTCGGTTCGACATTTGCCCGTCCCTCCCTCCAATCGGGTTGCCGCTCCCAGCGGAGCGGTTTCTCTGGCGGAGCCCGCGGGTGCGTTCCGGGGCCCCGCCGCTGCCACGCGTCACACGGAGCGGGGACGGCGCGGCACGGACCGCGCGGAGCAGCCTGTGCCCGCGATCCACCTGCCCGCCCCACACCACGAACACCACGTGTGGCGTGCGGGGAAGGCAAGAGGTGTTCCAGGACTGATACAGATTTCGTAGCGGTTTTGGCCGGGTTGATGGAAGCGCTACAGGGCGGCCGCGAAGGCTCGGCCGGGGCGCACACGGAAAGGGGATGATGACCGATGCGGGCGAGGTCGAGCAGTGGCTGCGGCGGCGGGTGCTGGGACTGCTGCACGCCGGCCGCCTGAAGCCGGGGGAGCGGCTGCCCAGCATCCGGCAGGTGGCCGGGAGCACGGGTGCCGATCACCGCGCCGTGGCCGACGCGTACCGGGTGCTGGAGCGAGACGGGCTGGTGAGCATCCGCCCGGGCTCGGGCGTGTACCTGGCGCATCCGGGGCAGAGCGGGGGAGCCGTCTCCGAGTCCATCCGCTGGATGGCCGGCCTGCTGCTGGACGGCTGGGAACGTGGCCTGCCCCGCGCCGAGGTGGGGGAGCTGGTGCGCCGCAGCACCGCGGCGAGGCCCCGGTGCGCGTGCCTGGAGTCCAACGACGACCACATGGTGGCGGTGTGCGCGGAGCTGGAGGGCGACTTCGGCGTGGAGCCGGTGCCGCTGCGCGTGGACCCCACCACCGCGGCGCGCGACATCCCGCCGGCGAAGCTGGCGGGGGTGGACCTCGTGGTCACCACCGTGTTCCACGCGGACCTGGCGCGCGCGGCCGCCCTGCGCGCCGGGAAGCCCTTCGTGGTGCTGACACTGCATCCCGACTTCTCCACCGAGGTCGACCGCGTCCTCCAGGGGCCTTCCGTCACGGTGGTGTACGTGGACCCCCGCTACGAGGACCGCGCGCGCCTTTTCCTGGCCGTCACGCCCTACCTGGACCGGATCCGCTTCGTCCCGCTGGATCGCCTCGGCGACCTGCCGCTGGACCTGGCGCGGCCGGACGTGCTGCTCACCCGCGCGGCGCGGCGGCAGCTGGGCATGGATGATTTCCACCTCGTTCCGCCGCCTCCGCCGGTGGTCTCTTCCGAGTCCGCCCGCGAGCTCTTCGGCGCGATCGTGCGGCTCGCCCTCGGCGACGGAGCAGGTGCCCCGGAGGCAGGGTGAGTCGCGAACAGCGGTCTCGCACGGAGGCACAGAGACACGGAGAGGCGACCTGCCATTCACCCCGGCTATCCGCCGGCGGCTTCGCCCGCCGCCAGTGCCGCGATGTTCTCCCTCAGGATGAAGCCGAGAAGGGCCTTCGCCGACTCGGGGGAGAAAACCCGCGGCGCCGGGACCATGCGCATCCGGATCGGCAGGTTCTCCAGGTGGCGGCGCGCCGCCGACATGACGTACGCGGGGGCACCCTCGGGTATGCGGGAGAGATCGTCCCGGCCCACCACGAGCGCCCTCAAGTTCCGCACGCCCGCGGCGGACGCGAACATCCCGGGCAGCTTGTCCGCGAAGCGGGGATCCTTGACGACGAAGTACAGGGGTCCCTGCTCCAGCAGCCGGGCCGCCTCGGCGAGGAACTCCGGCCGCAGCGCGACCGCGACGTACCGCTTCCCGAGGCGTTCCGCGAGCTGCTGGACCTCGGCGGCATGGTACGCCGTGGTGACCAGCAGATCCGCGTTTCGCACCTCGCCCGGCAACGTGGCGGAGGCGAGGTCCCGTATGTCCACGGGGCTCGACTCGAACCCGTAGTCCCGGGTCAGCTCGCCGCACAGGCTGGCGATCTGGTCTTCGTTGCACTCGATGCAGGCGGCGCGCAGGCGGACGGTTTGCAGGCACCTGCGCATCCGCTCCGGGAACTCGATCGCGGGAACCCCGCGCGCGAGCGCCTGCACCAGCACGCCCGCCACCCACTCCGCCATGTGCGGGAGCACCTCCCCCGCGCTGACCGCGGTGTGCGCGACGAAGATTCCCGAGCGCGGGCGCAGCTCCACCAGGCCTTCGAGCTCCAGCTCACGATACCCGGCGAGGACTACGCGAGGGTCCACGTCGAACTCGGGGGCGAGCGATCGCACACTCGGGAGCCGCGCACCCGGCTTCAGCACGCCCAGGTGCAGCCCCGCGACGACGCGTTGCCGCAGGGCTTTGACGATGTCGTCCCGGTGCCTGGCCATGGTCCGTCCGTTCCGTCCGTGAGTGGCGAGAGTCCGTGCCCCGAGGCGCGATTCGCGTGCCCCGGGGCAGCTCCAGATGCCACAGATCGCTCGCGGCGGCGCCGACTGTAGCATTTTCGAATGCAACAGTGTGGCGTATGGCTTGCGTGGGTGGGCCCCACCGCAGTCGGTAGCCCACACGATCTGGAGGACGAGGATGCAAAATCAGCGATGCCGCGGCGCGGCGACGGCCGGCGCACTGGGACTGCTCGCGCTTCTCGCGAGCGGGTGTGCCCCGGGAACGGCGATGCAGGAAGGGATGTCGCCCGGCGCGGCCCGGATGGACCGTGCCTCGGTGCAGCGCTCGATGGCCGGCTGGCACGCGGCCTCGCAGGAGGCCGCCAACGCCATGATGGCGAAGTACGGCGCGCCCGCATCCATGACCGCCGACATGATGGTGTGGAACCGGACCGGCCCCTGGAAGCGCACCATCATCTACCGCGAAGCGGTGCAGCACGACTTCCCGATGCCGCATCCGGACGTGATGGAGCAGTTCATCGACTACCGCGTCCCCACCGACCGCGTGGACGAGCTGGCGATGTACGACGGCAGCGTGATCGTGGAGCGCACCAAGGGCGAGATGTCCGCGCGGTGCGACAAGGAAGGAGCGAACTTCCTGGCCGTCAACCTGGCCAACGAGATCGCGATGGGCCGCCGCACCCCGGAAGATGCGCGGCGGATGTACGGCGAGCAGATCAAGATGATGAAGGCGGGGCAGATGACCCCTTACACGTCGGGGCTCATGTTCACCCCGCCCGCCAGCGGCCGCGACCCCGACCGGCCGATCATGTAGCGCGCGAGCCGTGATCCGCGCGGCGCGCAGCGCGGATCGCGGCGGGCCGGTCCATCGTCCGGAACCCGCGTCTGCTGGAGCGATGTTTGCTCCCGCCAGTGCGTATGCGAAAGCGTGCGCGGATCCTCATCACGATGATCGCGGTCGCCGCGGCCTCGTGCGGCATCCCCCGGGACCCGGAGGGGACGCTCGCGCGGGTCCAGGGCGGCGTCGTGCGTGTGGGCGTGGTGCACAACCCGCCGTGGGCATCGCTTCCCGCGTCTGGCGAGGCGTCGGGGGTGGAGCCGGGCCTCGTGCGCCTCCTGGCGGCGGAGCTGGGGGCGCGCGTGGAGTGGGTGCCGGGGGGAGAATCCGAGCTGCTGTCCGCGCTGGAGCACCACAGCCTGGACCTGGTGATCGGCGGCCTCTCCGCCCTGAGCCCGTGGAAGCCGAAGCTGGGCTTCTCACGGCCGTACTACACGGACACGCTCGCCGTCGCGGGAGTGCCCGCGAAGCACTCGCTCCGCGGGGTTCGTGTGGGCGTGGAGCCGGACCGGGGAGGCGCGGCCGCGCTCCAGTCGCGGGGCGCGCGGTGGGTCCCGGTGGCGGATCTCGGCGCGTTCCCCGGACCGGTCGCGGCGCCGGTGTGGCGGCTGGAGCGGCTCGGGCGCGGCGCGGGGGAGGTGCTGAGCCAGGAGAAGCGCGTCTTCGCGGTGCCCCCGGGGGAGAACGGCTGGCTCACGCGGGTCGAGCGCTTCCTCCACGCGCGGCGGGACTCCATCCCCGCCATGCTGCGCGCGGAGGGCCGGTGAGAGAGCGTGACACGCACGAGCTCCCGGACGAGCGGGAGCGCGACCGCCGCCGCGCCATACGGCTGGAGTGGGCGACCATCGCGGCGATGCTGTCCGTCATCACCCTGCTGTACTTCACGATGGGCTCGTCGCAGGCGATGAAGACGGCCTGGGTGGAGGACATCCTCAGCCTCGTGCCGCCGCTGGCGTTCCTGATCGCCTCGCGCTACTCGGGACGGGCTCCCACCGACCGCTTTCCGTACGGCTTCCACCGCACCATCGCCATCGCCTTCCTGTGCGCCTCCGTGGCTCTGGCGGGGTTCGGCGCGCTGCTGCTGTACGACGCCGTGCTCAAGCTGATCATGCGCGAGCATCCCAGCATCGGCACCGTGGTGGTGTTCGGCCAGCAGGTGTGGCTGGGATGGCTGATGATCGCGGCGCTGGCCTACAGCGTGGTCCCGCCCATCGTCCTGGGGCGGATGAAGCTTCCTCTCGCCGAGCGCCTGCACGACAAGGCGCTGCACGCCGACGCGGCCATGAACCGCGCCGACTGGCTGACCGGCCTCGCCGCGGCGGTGGGGATCGTGGGGATCGGCGTGGGGTGGTGGTGGGCCGACTCGGCGGCGGCGGCGCTCATCTCCCTGGACATCCTGCGCGACGGGTGGAAGAACCTGTCGCAGAGCGTGCGCGACCTGATGGACGAGCGCCCCACGCGCGTCGGCAGCCGCGAGCCCGATCCCGTCACCGAGCGTGTGCGTGCCGCGCTTCGCGCCATGGACTGGGTGGCGGACGCCGACCTGCGGCTGCGCGAAGAAGGGCACGTGCTCACCGGCGAGGCGTTCGTCGTGCCCCGCGGCGACGAACGCCTCACGGAGCGGCTGGCGCACGCCGCGCGCGAGATCCACGCGCTCGACTGGCGGCTGTACGACGTCTCCATCGTCCCCGTCCGGTCGCTGGCGTCCGCGCACGCGGAGGAGGAACGCGGCACCGCCGCGCGCTGAGGGCGCGTCACGACTTCTTGCGGGTTCACACAGAGGCACAGAGAACAGCCGTTCTCTGTGCCTCTGTGGTGTGCCCAGCATGGGCGATGGTCCGGAGGTGAAAGTCCTCCCGGAACTTGGTCGTAGGGACCGAAGCGAGCCG
>CADCTW010000026.1 GCA_902805735.1 uncultured Gemmatimonadota bacterium
GGCCGCGCCGCCTGCAGCTCGTGCCGTGCCGCCCTGGGAGCGCGCGGCCGCGGCCGCCGCCGCGGCGGGCGGGCGGGACGAGATGGACTTCGAGCCCATGGAGCTCCCGGACCAGGGGAGGGGGTCCGCGCCCGCGTACGACCTGGAGCCGGCGCCGCTTCCCACGGAGGCGCCCACCGGGCTGGACCCGGCGCGGGTGCGGCGGGCATGGGCATCGTTGCTGCAGGAGGGGGACGGCGTGCCGGGGGGGATGAGCCTCTTCCTGCGCCCCGCGCGCCTGTCGGTGAACGGGGGCGAGGTGCGCGTGGAGCTTCCCCCCGGCTCGCCGGTGATGGAGCGCCTGGGGAGCCCGTCGTCGCGCAGGCCGCTGGAGGAGGCGATGGGGCGCCGCCTGGGCACCGAGGTGCGGCTCGCCTTCGCGGTGGGCACGGCCCCCGCCGCGGATTCCGGGGGAAGCCGGATCACCGCCGAGAGTGCCCGCAGCGACCGGCTGAAGCGTCTCACGGAGGGGGAACCGACCCTGGCGGCGGCGGTACAAGCGTGGGACCTGGAGCTCGTTGATTGACGGCGCGTTCCCCGGCCGCCCGGAGTCCATCCGGGGCGGGCGCGGGGAAGGCGCATTGCATTTTTCTCCACCCGTGGCATACGCGAGATGACCAACTTCCAGCAGATCCTCGAAATGGGCCAGCAGGTGCAGGCCCGTCTTTCCCAGCTCCAGGGCGAGCTGGCGCAGAAGACCGTTTCCACCTCCAGCGGCGGCGGGATGGTGACCGCCACCGCCGACGGCCGGGGCCGCATCCGCGCCATCAAGATCGACCCCTCCGTGGTGCAGGCGGGCGACGTGGAGATGCTGGAGGACCTGGTGCTCGCCGCCGTGTCCGAGGCGCAGACCCGCGCGCAGGAGCTGTACGACAACGAGATGCGCCGCGTGTCCGGCGGGCTGTCGCTCCCGTTCCCCTTCCCGGGCGTCTGATTGTCGGTCATCGACGAGCTGGTGGGGGAGCTCGCCCGGCTTCCCGGCATCGGGCGCAAGACGGCGCTGCGGCTGGCGTTCCACCTGCTGAAGGCCCCGGAGGAGGAGGCGCGCAAGCTTTCGCGCGCCATCCAGAGCGTGCGTGAAAAGGTGCGCGCCTGCACCGAGTGCGGCAACCTGACCGAGCAGAGCCCCTGCGAGATCTGCCGCAGCACCCGGCGCGACGGCACCACCCTGTGCGTGGTGGAGGAGGCCAGCGACATCATGGCCATCGAGCGCACGGGCGAGTACCGCGGCCTGTACCACGTCCTCGGCGGCCGCCTGTCGCCGCTGGACGGCGTGGGGCCCGCGGAGCTGAACCTGTCTCCCCTGCTGCGCCGCGTGGGCGAGGGGGCGGTGCGCGAGGTGGTGCTGGCTACCAACCCCAGCGTGGAGGGCGAGGCCACGGCGCTCTACCTCAACAAGCTGATCGCCCCGCTGGGCGTGCGCGTCACCCGCATCGCCCGCGGGCTCCCCGTGGGCGGCGACCTGGAGTACGCGGACGGCGTGACCATCGCCGAGGCGCTGAACGGGCGGCGGGAGCTGTAATCGGCGGGGGCTCACACAGAGACACAGAGGCACAGAGATGAACGGATCTCTGTGCCTCTGTGTCTTCGTGCGAGATGGGGCTTTTGATTGGCGCCACTCTTGACCGGTAGCGCCGGGTGGCACATGTTTCTAGCCATGGTTCGCGCACGATCGTGCTGCTCCCCACCCTGCACCTCCCGCACGTGTGCGAGTGGTGAGTAACGTTGTCGGACGTTTTCCGCGGGCGCGGGTAGCGATATCGATCCTTCACGGTCACCGCAGGTGCATCTCAGGACGCCTGGCAGGCTCCACTTCCAGAGCCGCACGGCAGTTCATCCCCCACGCAAGCCCACTCCATGACCGACGACTCGACGACGATCTCCCCGGTGCGCTGCGATCAGTTCCTCGGCGAGCTGGACGTGTCCCGCGCCTACCAGATCGACAACGACACGTTCCCCATCTTCACCGATCCCGAGTTCGTGAGCGCAGGCGACGCGGACTTCATGCGCGGAGACGATTGGGTGGTCG